>NZ_JBZXDO010000019.1:0-98760 GCF_058725505.1 Serratia sp. A07 | reverse complement strand
TCTCTTCGCCACGTTTGCGCATCCCTTTGATGCGCTGCTGGCGGTTGTGGTATTCCGCCGTGACCGGGAAGGCCAGCTGTTTATTGCCATCCCACACGGCTTCGCAGAGATAAGAGCCGTCCAGGCGCCGCACGATAACCTTTCGCGCATCGTGAATGTCGTAACTGATAAGCACCTTGCGGCCGTGCTCGTCGGCCAGCTCCGGCGCGTAGTAAATGTTGTTGAGGAAGCGTATCTCGCAGCGCGCTACGGTGCGTTCCACCTGCGGCATAAACATGTCGCGCAGTTCAAACGGCGTCAGCCATTCCAGCTCGGTATCTTCATTCTCCAGTTTCCAGCGGCGAAACTCTGCCGGGCTGTAATGCCGGCCATCCGCACGCTTGGGCAGTTCGCTATGCGGCCGGTTGTTGTACCACTCGACACCGGATTTAATTTCATCAATCAGCATGTCCCAGGAGGGGAGCTTGCGCAGGGTATTCTGCTGCGAAACGGTCAGTTCATTGCCCTTTGACTGAGCATTCAACGCGGATTTAAGCGCCTTACCGGTCTTGCGCACGGTTTCGCGGTCAGCGCCGGTGCCGTAATAGGTAGCAAAGCGGCGGGCGATGCGCATCGGCAGCGTTCTGTTCAGGCGTTCGATGATGCCGCGGCCCTGCGGGTTGCCGGCGATACCGGTCGGGTGGTCAATCTCCAGACGCCGCAGAATACCGGTAACATCCGCATCCAGGGTCAGGTTGGTTTCACCGGCGCCGTTGTCCGAATAGTAGAGAAATGGTTTGCCATTCCCCGCGATACCGTGGCGCAGCGCGTCGGTCACGGCGATCACGTTCTCGGACAGCGACAGACTCCAGCCGGTGATATAGCGGCAGCTGCCGTCCAGGATAAACGTCACCTCCGGCGAGAACGGTTGGCCGTGATCGGGATGGGCCACTTTCATCTTCATGCCGTGGCCGTCACCGATCCACACGTAGTTAACGGGCAACGTGCACCAGTCGCGGCGAACAAAATCTTCAATCTGACGATATTCGCTGCCGGTCTTGCGGCCGCGTTGCTTAACGATCTCCGGCACTTTCGCCATTACGCGGCAGACGGTGTCGTAGGAGGGCATGACCGCAATCATGACCGGATCATCTTTGTAAGTTTCACACCATTCAGCGCTGAAATTATCCCAGGCCTCTTTCATGCAGATGCCGTTGGGCTGGCAATAATGGCGCAGGTAGTCCGGCAACCAGGCGATCTCTTCGACGTTAATTGGTTTACGTTTACCGGGGGCCAGCGCGATCAACACTTCGGCCGCATTGTTGGTCTGATTGAAGGCCGCGACCCAACGTTTGACGGTGATCTCACTCAGGGCGCGGCTACTGCCCTTTTTAGCGTTGGCAAGCTGCGCGGCCTGTTGCAGTGCCGGCGGCAGTTCCCCTCTGCGCGCATGTTCGACAATCTGACGAATGGCTTTTGCGCAACTGAAACCGGGTTGCTGGCCCAGCGACAGCACCTGTTGGGCGATCATGGCGCGCGCATCAGCAACCTGCCGCTGGTGTTCGGTCAACCGCTGCAGCAAATCATCCATCAACGCCGGGGATTTGCGGCATAGCTCGATAACGGAGACCTGATTCGGATCCCTTTTAACGTGCTTTGGCACCACAACGGCGGTTTCAGCCGGCTGCTCGGCCATCAGCTGCTTGAAATAGCGCTTACGAACGACCTGCTGGGCTGGCTCTGGCAGGCAATCGATGTGATATTCGAATGCCTTGGTGCCTTCGCGGCGACGTACAAGATTTGGGCGATTGGATGCCCGTTTATTAAGCGTCCAGCGTACCCCTTGCACCGTTCCAGGAAGCCCCGGCAGGCCAACCACATCATTCACAGTGACAAACATAAGCTCGACGTCCTATTCGTAACGGCTGGGCCAGATGCGGGCCGGATCCATATTTAGTGCATCGGCGATGATGCGCTCGCCTTTTGGGTAGCTCCGGTACAAGGCATTTTTGAGCGTGTCCGGTTTCAGCCCTGCATTCTTCGACAGTTCACGCAACGTCACGCGTCGCTTATGTAGCTCAGCAACGATATCAATTCTGTGCATATCGCCGTTTACGACTTCATTTCCGTTCATCATTCGATTACCCTAAAAAGTTAACTGCGCGGATAACCCGAGAGGCTAATCCGATGGCATAAGTATTGATCCATAAGTAGTCCAAGTAAAGCAAATTAAGCTGTTTTCTTTGCTTATTTAGCCTATCGCGCATCTTTCAAGTATTTAAATTCCGTAAATTCAAATAGTTAACAGGAAAGGAAAACGATGAAAAAAAAAGAAAACGAATTTGCTTTTCATGCCAATAGCAAAGAAAATTTTCGTGACCGACTAGAAATACTCATTGGCGACAGAAGCATCCGTGCCGCCGCCGCCGCTTGGTCTCTACCGACATCTACAATCAATAACTACTTAAACAAAGGCACAGAGCCCGCTCTGAAAGTAGTTATGCAGATAGCAAACGCGGAAGGGGTTAGTTTGGAATGGCTGGCAACAGGGCTAGATAAAGCTCATTCGACTACAAATAGCCCAAAAACTCCGCCACTGGATCCGATGCGAGATATGTGGGGTTTGATCTTTGACACGATAGGACGGCAGGAAGCGGAAAAGCTCATAAGAGCAATTCACCAGCTGGGAGTACAAGGTATACTAACAGCAATAGATTCAACGGGGTCTCTTGATGTGGCTCTAACAAGCCTACCTCAAGAAGAGAAAGAACGCTTGATGGCCTTACATAATGCGAAAAAAGGGGCATCTGAAGAGTGTGAAATGACAATAGGAAATAGCGCCAACGTCAAACGCAAGCAGGCTGTGAAATGAAACCTTTTGTAAGATGTTTAACACCAAGTATAATGAAGATGCACAGCTTGTTTCAAACGTAACTCAAACCATAGCAACGGTTTATTAAGGCTATTGAAGTAAGTCAGCAGTAGTATCAAAAGAAATGCCGTTCGGCCTACTTTTCAAAAGTGGTATCAAATTCCCAAAATCGGTAACTCTAGGATTTCCCATGAGTTCCCGTAAAATCCCTTCTCTTCCCACAGTATCAAATGATTTACTTCCCTATAAAAAACAACGTGATGAAACCGCGTTGGCGCAGGCTGCCGCCCACGCAATCCTCGGCAGTTATTCATTCTGCATTTTCACGGTGCGTACAGCGAATCATCGTCGTTTTTTATTCGGGCACGGCGTCTGGCGAATTATTATTTTATCTGTCGAGGCGTGCCGAAATAAAATCATCCGTGCCGTGTTATACCTTTATTTCAACCCGCAGGTTTAATCATTCATAAAATAAATTATAAAGTCACGAAAGGAATTTAATTATGATAAATAAAATCATCGAAGGGTATTTACCGCAGCTCACGGCCATTCGGCACGATATTCATCAACACCCTGAACTGGGTTTCGAAGAGTTTCGCACCAGCGATCTGGTGGCGGATTATCTGAATTCGTGGGGCTATGAGGTGCACCGCGGATTGGCGGGCACCGGCGTGGTGGGCACGCTGCGGGTGGGCGACGGCGTTAAACGCCTAGGATTGCGTGCCGATATGGACGCCTTGCCGATCGAGGAGAACAACGGCAAGCCCTGGAGCAGCAGCGTGGCCAACTGCATGCACGCCTGTGGCCATGACGGCCACACCACCATGCTGCTCGGTGCCGCTCGTTACCTGGCGCAAACGCGCAACTTCAACGGCACGCTGCACCTGATTTTCCAACCGGCGGAAGAGATGCTGAACGGCGGCGCGCGCATGGTCGAACAGGGGCTGTTCGAGCGCTTCCCCTGCGACGCCATCTTCGCCATGCACAACATGCCGGGGATGCCGCTCGGCGAGTTCTTCTTCCAGCACGGCCCGTTTATGGCCTCGATGGATCAGTTCAACGTGCGGGTGCAGGGGCACGGCGGCCACGGTGCCATTCCGCAGCTGACGGTCGATCCGGTGCTGGTGGCTTCGCATATCACCGTCGCGCTGCAGAGCATCGTTTCGCGCAATATCGATCCGCTGGAGGCGGCGGTGATCACCGTCGGCAGCATCAAGGCCGGTGAGGCGGCCAACGTGATCCCGGACAGCGCGGAGATGAAGCTCAGCGTGCGCTCGCTGGATCGCCAGGCGCGCGCCACCTTGCTGGCGCGCATTCCGGCGCTGATCGAGGCGCAGGCGGCAAGCTTCGGCGCTCACGCGGTGGTGGAACACGTTAACGGCACACCGGTACTGGTCAACGACGAAGCGATGACCCGTTTCGCCCACCGCGTGGCGCAGCAGCAGTTCGGCGATGACCGCGCACACTACGGCGCCCGGCCGCTGATGGGCAGTGAAGATTTCGCCTTCATGCTCGATGCGCATCCGCAGGGCTGCTACCTGATCATCGGCAACGGCGATGGCGAAGGCAGCTGCATGGTGCATAACCCGGGATATGACTTTAACGACGGCTGCCTGGCGGCCGGCAGCCAGTATTGGGGAGCGTTGGCGGAAGCGTATTTAAAATAAACTCGAAAATAATAACAGGGAAGGTAATGATGAGTGAAAATATGGCTGAAACCCAGGCGGTAATAATATCGGCCCCGAAGGCCAGCGGCAAAAAGGTCATATTCGCCGCCTCCTTCGGCAATGCGCTGGAGTTTTTCGATTTCGGTATTTATAACTTCTTCGTTATTTACATCAGCGTATTATTCTTTCCGCCGTCCAGCGATCCGCATCTGGCGTTGCTGTTGGCGTTTGCCACGTTCGGCGTCAGCTTCTTCATGCGGCCGCTGGGCGGCATTCTGATTGGCGCCTATGCCGATCGCCATGGCCGCAAGCCGGCGATGATCCTGACGATTTCCTTGATGAGCCTGGGCACGGCGATGATCGGCTTTGCGCCGACCTACGCCAGCGCCGGCTATTGGGGAACCGTCACGCTGGTGGCGGCGCGCCTGATCCAGGGTGTGGCGGCGGGCGGCGAGGTGGGGGCATCGATGTCGTTGCTGGTGGAGTCGGCGCCGCCCAACCGGCGCGGCTTCTATTCCAGCTGGTCGCTGGCGACGCAGGGCATCGCTACCGTGGTCGGCGGCGTCACCGCGCTGGCGCTCAGCGCGGCCTTGCCGGTGCTTTCCGGCGAACCGAACGCCATGGCCGAGTGGGGATGGCGCATTCCTTTCTTTATCGGCGTGGCGCTGGCGCCGCTCGGTTGCTGGCTGCGCCTCGGGTTGGAGAGCGATCGGCCGTCGGTGTCGCGGGCTCACGAGCCGCCTGCGCAGTTGCGCAAGTACTCGCGGGCGGTGGTGCTCGGCGTGATGTTGACCATCGGCGCCACCGTCGCCACTTACATCTCGATGTATTATCTCGGCACCTACGCGGTGAAATACCTGGGGATGGCGCAGGCCTACGGCTATGCCGCGATGCTGCTGGCGGGCCTCGTCACCTTCGGCGGCAGTCTGCTGGTCGGGCACTGGTGCGATCGTTACGGCCGTTTGCCGCTGATCCGTGGGTCGCGGATCGCGATTCTGATCGTGGCCCTACCGGCGTTTTGGTGTCTGAGCGCGGTACCGCATCCGGCGGTGCTGCTGCTGATTGTCGCGGTGCTGGTCGGGTTGACCACGCTCGGTTCGGTGCCGACCATGCTGATGATTTCGGAGCTGTTCCCGCAGCGCATTCGGGCGTTGGGGTTTGCCTTGGTCTACAGCCTTGGGGTGGCGATCTTCGGCGGCTTCGCCCAGTACATAGCTTCGCAGTCGATCGCGCTGAGCGGTTCGCTGCTGGCGCCCGCCGTCTATCTGATGCTGGCGACGCTGGCTTCGCTGGCGGTGCTGCCGCTGCTGCGTGAAACCGGCGGTGAGCCGCTGCACTAGTCGAAAAAAAACGCCGGCGGTTTTCACCGTCGGCGCTTTGCGTTGCGGCCGTTTCAGGCTGGCGTTCAGGCCGCCGGACGGGCGATCACGCTGCGGGTTTCCATGCGCACTTCGGCGATGGTGACCTGCAAGGTGTCGCTCTGGCGGTAAACCACTTCACCCTTGATCTGCACGGTGCCGGTTTCCTGGCTGCACTGCATCTCGTCGCGCACCGCGTGAATAAACGGTGCCGGGATGAAGGCAACCGCACCGTTGTCCAGCAGGCGCACGCGCAGGCCGCCGCGGGTCACGTCGATGATCTCGGCGTTGAAGCGGGTATCGGTACCGGCCTTGTCCTGCAGGAAGCGGGCGTACAGCCAGTCGCCGACGTCGCGCTCCGCCATGCGGTTCAGGCGGCGGCGTTCCGCCAGCTGCACCGTCACGTCATCCTGCGGTTTTTCTGCCGGCTGCTGGTTGATGATCGCCTTCAGCAAGCGATGGTTGACCATATCGCCGTATTTACGGATCGGCGATGTCCAGGTGGCGTAAGCCTCCAGACCCAGACCGAAGTGTGGCCCCGGCGTGGTGCTGATCTCGGCGAAGGTCTGGAAGCGGCGGATGCGGCTGTCGAGGAACTGGGTCGGCTGCGCATCCAGGTGGCGGCGCAGTTCGCAGAAACCGTCGAGGGTCAGCAGCTTCTCGGCCTCGGCTTCCACGCCGTTGGCCTGCAATACGGTGACCGCTTGCTCGACCAGAGCAGGATCGAAACCGGTGTGCACGTTGTACACGCCGAAGCCCAGGCGATCGCGCAGCACGATGGCGGCGCAGACGTTGGCGGCGATCATGCACTCTTCAACGATGCGGTTGGCGCTGCGGCGTTGCTCGGTAACGATCTCGAGCACGTCGCCTTTTTCACCCAGCACGAAGCGGTAGTCCGGGCGGTCTTTGAACACCAGCGCATGCTGATGGCGCCAGGCGTTGCGCGCGTCGCAAACGCGCTTCAGCAGGGTGATTTGTTGCGCGACGGCGTCGCTCGGCGGCTGCCAGCCGGCAATGCCTTCCAGCCAGTCGGAGACTTCGTCGTATACCAGCTTGGCTTTGGATTCGATCTCGGCGGCGAAGAACTGAATATCCTCGCCCAGCGCGCCGTCGGCGGCGATGGTTACGCGGCAAGCCAGCACCTGGCGGCGCTCGTTAGGGCGCAGCGAGCACAGGTTGTCCGACAGATCGCGCGGCAGCATCGGGATGTTGAAGCCCGGCAGGTAGTTGGTGAAGGCGCGCACACGGGCGATATCGTCCAGCTTGCTGCCTTGTTCGACGTAGGCGGTCGGATCGGCGATGGCGATGGTCAACTGCAGCGAACCGTCGCCGTTGTCGGTCACATACAGCGCATCGTCCATGTCTTCGGTGCTGGCGCTGTCGATGGTGACGAATTCGAGCGCGGTCAGGTCTTCACGCACCAGCGCAGCGGCCGGCTCGCTGAGAGCCTGCATCTCCGGCGCTTCTTTCTCCAGGTTGTGACGCGCCAGCGTCACCCACCATGGGGCGAAATGGTCTTCACCTTCGGTGATAAAGTGGGTCAGATCGGCGTTGAAGCCGCGATCGCCTTTCAGCGGGTGACGGCGCATTTCCGCCACCGCCCAGTCGCCGGCCTGGAAGTTGTGGGTCAATTCACGCACCGGGCGGCACGGAATCGCATCTTTCAGCAACGGATGATCGGGCACGATGGACAGACGGTCGTCGCGCTTTTGCACGCGGCCGACAAAGCGCGACAGGAACGGCTCGACCAGGGTTTCCGGCTCGGCGATTTCGCGCTCTTTCTCGGTGTGCAGGGTGGCGATAATGCGATCCCCGTGCATGACTTTCTTCATGTACGGCGGCGGAATGAAGTAACTTTTTTGACCGTCTACTTCAAGAAAGCCAAAGCCTTTCTCAGTCCCTTTCACTACGCCTTCAACGCGCGGGGTCTGAGAGTGAAGTTGCTGTTTAAGCTGCGCCAGCAGCGGGTTATCTTGAAACATATCGTCCAGTGAATGGGTTGTGAGTGGCAAGATTTGCGGCTGACAGTTTTACGCGAATCACCCGCTGCGAGCAAGCCTAACGTCACGGAACCCCGCGTTGCCACGCGATTTTGCGCAAGAATGGTCAATCGGAGTGCTATCGATGGAAAACCCCGGCGCGAAGGCCGGGGTGAAGGGCGGGTGGCGATCAGTCCCGCAGCGGCGTCGGCTGCAGGATTTCAATCCAGTAATCGTCCGGATCGCGAATGAACGCCACGTAGTTCATACGGCCTTCATGCAGGCGCTTTTGGAAGGTGACGCCGAGGCGCTCAAACCGCTCGCAGGCGGCGCGCACGTCCGGCACCGTGACGCACAGGTGGCCAAAGCCGCGCGGCTCACCGTTGCCGTTGTGGTAATGGAAATCGGCCTGATTTTCGGTGCCGTGGTTATGGGTCAGCTCGAGA
Source organism: Serratia sp. A07 (assembly GCF_058725505.1). NCBI lineage: Bacteria > Pseudomonadati > Pseudomonadota > Gammaproteobacteria > Enterobacterales > Yersiniaceae > Serratia > Serratia sp. A07. The sequence goes on along the minus strand of NZ_JBZXDO010000019.1, from coordinate 90,459 downwards.
ATGCCCGGCTGGCTCAGCGCCCAGCGTTTGCGCTCATCGTCGTCCTGCGGGATCTGTTCACGCGGGCTGCGCGTCAGGTAGCAGATGGTAAAAGCGGCTTCTTCGAACGTTTCCAGATAGACCGGGGTAAAGCCCAGCACGCGGGTGTAGAAATCCAGCGCTTTGGTCAGATCCTTCACGCGGATCATGGTGTGGTTGAACACGTAACCGTCGGTTACCGCGTCCGGTTGGGCCGCCACGCCGGGCAGCGTCAGTAGATCATTCAGTGGCATCAGAGATCCTCCTCAGGGTGTCGGCAGACTGTAGGTGAAATCGATGCTAATCTAAAGTGATTGTTTTTAACTAAAACACTAACTAAAAGTGAATGATAGATGAAGCTGAGCCAGCTGAAGTTTTTCTGTACCGTGGTGGAGCACAAAACCATCGCCGCCGCCGCGCGCGAGCTGCACTGCGTGCCTTCCAACGTCACGCTGCGGCTGCGCGAACTGGAGGAGTCGCTGGGCGGCGAACTGTTTTTCCGCGACAAGAATCGGCTGTACGTCAATCCCAAAGGGCGGCTGTTCTATCAGCAGGCGCGCGACATTGTGGCGCAGGCGGAGCGCAGCAAGCAGCTGTTCGCCGGAGAACACCAACATGGGCTGCTGAACCTCGGGGCGCTGGATTTTTCGCTGGTCAGCCACTTACCGGCGCGCATTGCCCGGCTGCGCCGTTTACAGCCTAATCTGCACATCAACGTGCTGAGCCGCGACTCGCTGGTGCTGGAACGCATGCTGATCGACAGCGATCTCGACCTGGCGATCACCGACGGCCCGATTGAACATCCGCTGCTCGCCAGCCAAAAAGCATTCGATGAACGGCTGGTATTGCTGATGCCGGCTGATGCCGGGGAACCCGACGCCGCCACGCTGGCGCCGCTGGAGTTTTACACGTTCAGCCGCGAATGTTCGTTTCGTCTGAAGGTGGATCACTGGCTGGCCTCGCGTGGGCTGAAACCGCGCATGACGCTGGAAATGGAGTCTTATGCCGCGATGGCGGCCTGCGTACAGGCCGGTTGTGGTGTCGCCTGCGTCCCCGGTTCGTTGCTGCCGCTGATCTTGCCGGCGCCGGGGCTGAAGGTGGTGGAAATGGGCGAAGAGGGGCTGAGCGACCTGTATTTCGTCTGGCGACGGCATCAGCTGTCGGACGAATTGCAGACCATCCTGGGGATATTGGCGCGCCCGGCGTGAACCGGGCGCGCATTTTCAGGCGATGCGCAGCGAAGGTTGCTGTTCGCTGCGGCGGATCACCACCGGAATCGACTTCGAGGTCGGGGTACCGGTGCCGTCGCCGAAGCTGGCCAGCGGCACCAGCGGGTTGGTTTCCGGGTAGTAGGCCGCCAGGTTGCCACGCGGAATGTCGTAACTCACCAGCTTGAACCCGTCCACTTTGCGCACCACGCCGTCGTTCCACAGGGTTTCTATCTCTACCCGTTCGCCATCCTGCAGGCCCAGCACCGCCAGATCCTCCGGATGGATGAACAGCACTTCGCGTTGACCGTAAACGCCGCGGTAGCGGTCATCCAGACCATAGATGGTGGTGTTGTACTGATCGTGCGAGCGCAGCGTTTGCAGGGTGAACGGTGCTTTCTCGCTGCCCAGCTGTGGGAACAGGGTGGTCGGCAGCGCGGCGGCGCTGAACTCTGCCTTGCCGCTCGGCGTGGCGAAGCGCAGTTCGGCGGCGGCATTGCCGAGGTAGAAACCGCCGGGCTGGTCGCAGCGCCGGTTGAAATCTTCGAAGCCGGGAATGGTGGCGGCGATGTGATCGCGGATCAGCGAATAGTCGTCGGCCAATTCCAGCCAATCCAGCTGCTGGGTGCCCAGCACCGCGTCGGCGATGCCGCAGACGATCGCCGTCTCCGAACGTTGGGTCTCCGCCAGCGGCTTGCCGATGCCTTCCGAGGCGTGGACCATGCTGAATGAATCCTCGACCGTAATGTACTGCGAGCCGCTGGCCTGTATGTCCAGCTCGGTGCGGCCGAGCGTCGGCAGGATCAGCGCGTCTTTGCCGGTCACCAGGTGGCTGCGGTTAAGCTTGGTGCTGATATGCACCGTCAAATCGCAGTTGCGCAGGGCACGGGCGGTGCGTTCGGTGTCCGGTGCCGCGGCGGCCAGGTTGCCGCCCAGCGCGATCAGCACTTTCACTTCGCCGCGCAGCATCGCTTCGATCGCTTCCACCGTGTTGTGGCCCAGCGCGCGATTGGCGGTGAAGTTAAAGTGGCGCTCCAGGCTGTCGAGCAGCGCCTTCGGCGACTTCTCGTCGATCCCCATGGTGCGGTTACCCTGGACGTTGCTGTGACCGCGTACCGGGCACAGGCCGGCGCCCGGTTTGCCCAACTGCCCGAACAGCAGCTGCAGGTTGGTGATTTCACGCACCGTCGCAATAGAGTGTTTATGCTGAGTCACGCCCATCGCCCAGGTGCAGATCACCCGTTCGGCGCCCTGATAGGTGGCCGCCGCCTGGTGCAGCTGCGCCTCGCTCAGGCCCGACTGCGCGGTAATGGTCTGCCACTCGGTGGCGTCTACCTGCGCCAGGTAAGCCTCCACGCCGACGCTGTGCCGTTCGATAAACGCCAGGTCGAACAGGGCGGACTCGCCGGCGGCCAGACGCTGACGGTGGGTTTCCAGCAGGGCTTTCACCATGCCGCGCACCGCCGCCATATCGCCGCCCAGATTCGGTTGGTAATAGGAAGAGCTTATCGGCGAGGATTTTGGCGTCAGCATCTGTACCGGATCCTGCGGATCGGCGAACCTTTCCAGCCCGCGCTCGCGCAGGGTGTTGAAGCTGACGATACGCGCGCCGCGTCGGGCGGCGTTCTTCAGGCTGTGCAGCATGCGCGGGTGGTTGGTGCCGGGGTTTTGGCCAAACACGAAGATGGCGTCGGCCTTTTCGAAGTCATCGATGCGGATGGTGCCTTTGCCGACGCCGATGCTCTGCTTCAGCCCGACGCCGCTCGCCTCGTGGCACATATTGGAGCAGTCGGGGAAGTTGCTGGTGCCGAGCATGCGGCCGAACAGCTGATAAAGGTACGACGCTTCGTTGCTGGCACGGCCCGAGGTATACAGCTCGATCTGGTTCGGGTTGTCCATGCCGTTGATGTGTTTGGCGATCAGCGCCAGCGCGTCCGGCCAATGGATAGGTTCATAGTGGTCGGTTTCGGCGTTGTAGCGCATCGGATGGGTGAGGCGACCCTGATACTCGAGGAAATAGTCGCTCTGCTGCTGCAGCGTGCTGACGCTGTGGGCGGCGAAGAACTCAGGCTCCACGGCGCTGCGCGTCGCTTCCCAACTGACCGCTTTGGCGCCGTTTTCGCAGAAGCTGAAGGTGCTGTGATTGTCGTCGCCCCAGGCGCAACCGGGGCAGTCGAAGCCGCGAGCTTTGTTGACGCGCATCAGGTTGCGCATGTTTTTTAGCGTTTGTTTACTGTCGAGGACAAAGCGGGTGGTGGCTTCAAGCGAACCCCAGCCGCCCGCCGGGCCGGTATAAGGCTTGATTGACGGTTTGAATTTCATGGTGACACTTCGCAGGTGGTTGTAGCTAAAAAGTAAACGCTTTTTTATGCGTCTTGCGTATTTATGTCACAAGTTTAGGGGCGCTGCGGGGTGGCGTCTAATCGAATGGGGCAATGGCGGCATAGAGCGCATCTATCGCCGGCGGGCGGTGCCGTAAACAAATGGTTGCATAAAGACACCCGCTGCAAAAGAGTAATGGTTTCGTCTGAAAGTGAATTCATGCAGTCTATCTCGCGGATTATATTGGCATTTTATTCAGCCTGCGGGCCTGAGGAACACAGCGTGAAGCGTTCAGTATCAGTGGTAATCGGCGGCATATTGCTGCCTTTAGCGGCGCAGGCGGCGGAAACGACGCCCAATTTTCCTACCATGACCCCGCCGGCGATAGACGCCGCCTCTTACGTTTTGATGGATTACACCACCGGCCAGGTGTTGGCCGCCGGCAATGCCGACGAACGGCGCAACCCGGCCAGCCTGACCAAACTCATGACCGGGTTGGTGATCGACCACGCGCTCGATCAGCACAAGATTGGCCTCGACGATGTCGTCACCGTGGGGAAAGACGCCTGGGCGCAGGGCAACCCGGTGTTCAAAGGATCTTCGTTGATGTTCCTGAAGCCAGGTGACAGGGTCACGGTACGCGATCTCAGCCGCGGTATCATCATCGATTCCGGCAACGACGCCTGCGTAGCGATGGCGGATTATGTGGCGGGTAGCCAGGCCAACTTCGTCAAGCTGATGAACGAGAAGAGCGCGCAGCTGGGCCTGCAGAACACCCATTTCGAAACGGTACACGGGCTGGATGCGCCGGGGCAGTTCACCACCGCCGGCGATCTGGCGGTGATTGCGCGCGCCATCATTATGAGTGAACCGGCGGAATACCATATGTACAGCGAGAAGTCGCTGACCTGGAATGGCATCACGCAGCAGAACCGCAATGGCCTGCTGTGGGATAAGACGCTGCACGTCGATGGGCTGAAAACCGGGCACACCGCCTCGGCCGGCTTCAACATCATCGCCTCCGCCACCGAAGGGGATCGCCGCCTGATCGCCGTGGTGATGGGCGGCAAAAGCGCTAAAGGGCGTGAGGAGCAGGCGCGTAAGCTGTTGACTTGGGGGCTGCGCGACTTTGCCACCGTACACCTGTTCAGCGCCGGCCAGAGTCTGGGGGAAGAGCCGGTCTGGTACGGCGAGAATCACCGGTTACCGGTCGGTAGCGCGCAAGAGCAGTCGCTCAGCCTGCCGAAAAGCGAGGCGGACAAGCTGAAGGCGCAGTACGTGATCAATGCCGCACGGCTGGAAGCGCCGATTGGCAAAGGGCAGACCGTTGGCGAGATCCGCATCAGCGACAATGGCCAGGTGGTGAAAACCTTGCCGCTGGTGGCGCTGCAGGCGGTGCCGCAGGGCGGCGTGTTCTCGCGCCTGGTGGATTATGTGAAGCTGAAGCTCTGACTCGCCGGGCGGACGACGGTGCCCGGTGGTATACTGGTGCGAATGCCGATCATTGAGCCGCGCTATGGATATTAAACAACTGATTTATTTGTGTAATTTAGAACGAGAACGTCACTTCGGCCGGGCGGCGGAGGCCAGCTTCGTTAGCCAGCCGACGCTATCCATGCGATTGAAAAATCTGGAAAAAGAGCTGGGTGTTTCGCTGATTAACCGCGGCAACCATTTCGGCGGTTTTACCGCCGAAGGCGAGCGGGTGCTGGCGTGGGCGCGTGAGATCGTCTCGGTTTACCAGGGGCTGAAGCTGGAGGTGGAGTCGCTCAAGCACGGCTTGCACGGCACGCTGCGCCTTGGCGTGGTGCCGCAGTGCAGTATCTCGGTATCGGAAATGCTCAAGGCGGTCAGCGAGCGTTACCCGCATCTCGATTACCGGCTGGCGGTGCTGAGCGCCGATCAGCTGCTGGAGGCGCTGACGGCGCATACCGTCGACATCGGCATCGGTTTTTTCGAGCTGTCGACCTTAAAGGAGCTGCACTTCCAATCGCAACCGCTGGTGGAAACCGGCGTCGAGCTGGTATTTCATCCGCAACACTTTCCGAAGCTGGTGGGCGATACGCCGTTGCCGCTGGAAGCGGTGGCCGCTTTGCCGCTGTGCCTGGCCGAGCCGACGCGTTATTTCCGCCGCTATCTCGATCAACACTTCCGCGACGCCGGGTTGACGCTGCACACGCGGCTGGAAACTGCCTCGATCTTCCAACTGCTGGAGGGGATTTTCGTCGGCCTGGGCTGCGGGCTGTTTCCGCGCGGCCAGCTGCAATCGCCGCTGATGCCGGCGTTGCAGCGCCGTCCGGTGGCCATCGGCGCCATGCCGCGTCATGCGGCGGTGGTGGTCGATATGGCAGAGCGCGCCACGCCGTTGGCGCAAAAATTCTTCGACGCCGCCAGCGAGTGGCTGCGTCAGCAGAATGTCTAAAACGCGGCGTATCACGGCCGGTAATCAGGCCGCGTAGCGGTCTTCAGTCGGCGGCGATGAAAGATTCGGCATCGCCCAGCGTTTGGCGCAGCCGATTTTCCCAGGCGTAGAGCGCGGCGGTGAGGATCACTTCCAGCGCCTGTGCCTGATTCAGGCCGCTGTTGAACAACGGCTGCACGCTCTGCGGGGTAAATTTCTCCGGTGCGCGCGTCAGCTCGGCGGCGGTGTGGATCACCGCGCGTTTGACCGTGTCCTCGGTAGATGCCAATCCCTGAGGCAGCCCGGCGAACAGCGCCTGTACCAATCCGTCATCCTGCAATTCATGCGCCACCGTAGCCGCGCAGTAGCGGCTGCCGTTGATGCGCGAGACCGCCAGCGTTGCCAGCGCTTTCAATCGGCTCGACAACCCGTACCCTTCGGCATTGATGCCGTTAAACACGCCGTTGCGCTCACGCAGTGCGGCGGCATCGTGCGCCAGCAGCAGGTAATAAGATTCGGCGCGCGCCTGCGGGTGGCTCTGATCCAGCACGTCAAGCTGTTCGGCGGCGGCGGCTTCCGTGTCGATTGGCGGCAGGCGCGCAGTCCAGCTTAACTCTTCGGCACTGAAAGCGACGCCATCGGCGTCTTCGACGTTCGGGAAGCCGGGCACCACCACCGCCGGTCGGCCGGCCAACGCCGCTACGCCCGCCACCACGCGCGCTTGGTAGCTGACAAAACCGATGATTTGCGAAAAGGTGACGATATCCGCCGGGCTCAGCCCGACGTCGCCAAGCTGCTGCAGCGCTCTGCGGCAAATCAGCGTGGGCTGGCTGGCGAGCTGGCGGGCGTATTGGGTGATCTGGGCGAGGCGGATATTGCTTTCCCGGGAGGCGTCCGGGCTGTGCAGCGGGGAGAGGCGGGCGGCGTAGTGGCTACAGAGCGATTGCACGCCGGTCACCTGAGCGACGGTCAGCGCGGTGCTGAGGCGATCATAGGGTGACAATGTCACGTACCGTGATAGCGACACTTGGTCGGGAAACAGGGCGTGGTAACCGGCCAGCGAGGCGTTGAATACCCCGGCGCGGGCGCCGAGCGCAGCGTTTAACGCTTCATCGGCGAAGGCGCCCAGCCCCAGCAAAAAACGATCGCGCAGGGTAGCCGCCTGCGGCTCCAGCGGCGCATCGCCCCGCACGCTGCTTTGGGTTTCGTGATACCACTGGGCATTATGTTGTCGACGGAGTCGTTCCATAGGGTCAATCCTTAATCATGAGCAACAGCCACCGGTGCGTGCGGCAGCGGCGGCTGGACAAAGAGTCAACATGCCCGCAGGCGGGGCGAAAGGCAGATTTAGCGCAGCTCATCGCAGCACAGCGCGTGGCCGTAAACAGAGAAACCGGCGGCCAGCGTGAGCAGAAACTGCGTGAGGCGGCGATGGCGAAGGCTGTTCATCAGTGCGATATCCTGTCGTATGAGAGGCTCAACGTAGGGGATATCCTCACCGATCGCCCTGGCGAGATAAAATAATGTTACGGACTAATCAATAACTGAAAGGAATAAAATATAAGGATATATAACAAGAATGTAATTTGTATGTGCGTTTTCTCGCTAAGCGGCAGGCACGCGCGGCAATAAAAAACCCGCCGCAGCGGGTTTGCATGTACAGCCGTGGCTCAGAAACGCCCGCCGTCACGTCGCCAGGCGTCGGCGGTCAGCGCCTCGCCGAAGTGGCTGGCGATAAGTCGCTTGGTCAATTCGTGCAGCGGCGCCGCCAATACCTCGGCGGTGCTGCCGCGCTCGACGATTTCCCCTTCGTGCATCACCAGCACCTGGTCGCTGATATGCTTCATCATGCCGAGGTGCTGGGTGACATAGATATAGGAAATACCGTGTTTTTCCTGCAGCTCCAGCATCAGGTTGATGATTTGCGAGCGCATCGACATGTCCAGCGAGGCCAGCGCCTCATCGGCGACGATCACTTTCGGCTGCAGGATCAGCGCACGCGCCAGCGCGACGCGCTGTTTCTGCCCGGAAGCCAGCATGTGCGGATAGTAGTAGGCGTGATCCGGCAGCATGCCGACCTGGCGTAATGTCTGGTTGATGCGCTGCTCGCGCTCGGCGGGTTCCAGACTGGTGTTCAGCCGCAGCGGCGCGTCCAGCAGCTGGCCGATGCGCTGGCGCGGATTGAGCGAGGTGCTCGGATCCTGAAAAATCATGCGAATGCGCTGGCTGCGATAGCGATAATCGCCGAATTCCAGCGGATGATCGTCGATCAGCAGTTCGCCTGCGGTCGGTTCCACCATGCCGGAGAGCATCTTCGCCAGCGTGGATTTGCCGGAGCCGTTCTCGCCGATTACCGCCAGCGTCTGGCCTTCGCGCAGGGTAAAGCTGACCGATTTCACCGCCTCGACGTGCTGGCGGCGGAACAGACCGGTGCGGTAGCGGTAGGTTTTGCTCAGGTTGCGCACTTCCAACAGCGTTTCCATGTTATTGCTCCTCCATGTTCAGCGGGAAGTGGCAGGCAAAGAAGTGGTTTTTGACCGGGCGCAGGCGTGGTGTTTCGATGCACTTCTTCTGTGCGTAAGGGCAGCGCGGCCCCAAGCGGCAGCCGATCGGCAGGTGTTCCAGCGAAGGAATGGCACCCGGCAGCGTGTTCAACCGGCTCTTGTGCGGCAGCGAGCGGCCGAAGTCCGGCATAGCGCGGATCAGCGCCTGGGTGTAAGGGTGGTGCGGCGCCGCCAGCAGCTCTTCGCACTGGGCGCTTTCCACCGTTTGCCCGCAGTACAGCACGTTCACCCGGTCGGCCCACTTGCTCATCATCTGCAAATCGTGGCTGATCAGCAAAATGGTGGTGTTGTTGTTCTGGTTGAGGCGCGCCAACAGGCGGAAAATCTGCGCCTGGGTGGTTGGCTCCATGGCGTTGGTCGGCTCATCGGCGATCAGCAGGCGCGGCTGGTTTGCCAGCGCGATGGCGATCATCACTTTCTGGCACTCACCTTCGGTCAGCTCGTACGGGAAGCTGCCCATGATGTCGTCGTGATCCTTAATGCCGACGCGGTGCAGCAGTTCGATGGCGCGGCGTTTGCGCCAGTTGAAGCGCTGCCACCAGCGGCCCTTGTAGGTCCAGCCCGGAATGGCCTGCGCCAGCTGGCGGCCGATGCTTTCGGAAGGATCCAGACAGGACTGCGGCTCCTGGAAAATCATCGAGACGTTGTGGCCCACCAGCCTGCGCCGCTCGCGCGGGCTCAGCTGCAGCAGATCGATGTCGTCGAAGCGGAAACGGTCGGCGGTGACGCGCCAGTTGTCTTTGGTTACGCCGCAGATGGCTTTGGCGATCAGGCTCTTGCCGGAACCCGATTCGCCCACCAGGCCGCGCACCTCGCCCTCGGTCAGCGTCATGCTGACGCGATCGACCGCCTTGACCGGCCCTTCGGCGGTCATAAATTCAATCGTTAGATTGCGGATATCGAGTAACGGCATTATTCCACCCCGGCATTGATTGCGCGGCGCATACCGTCGCCTAACAGGTTAACCAGCAGCACGCTGACGAGGATGGCCGCGCCGGGCAGCATCACCGTCCAGGGCGCGACGTACACCAGCTCGAGCGAATCGCCGAGCATCGCTCCCCATTCCGGCGAAGGCAGCTGCGCGCCGAGATCGAGGAAGCCGAGCGCGGCAATATCCAAAATGGCCATCGACAGCGCGCGGGTGAACTCGGTCACCAGCACCGCTGCAATGTTCGGCATCACTGCGTACCACAGGATCTGCAGCGTGGAAGCGCCATCAAGCCGCGCCGCCACCACGTATTCTTTATCCAGCTCGTCGTGCACCGCGCTGTAGATGGTGCGCACCATGCGCGGCAGCAAGGCGAGCCATACCGCCAGCATGGCGTGTTCAAGTTTGGGACCGATAAACGCCACCACCACGATCGCCAGAAGCAGCGAGGGAATGGACAGCAGGGTATCGAGAATGTGGTTGAGTACCGCCGAGCGCAGCCCGTGAGTGACGCCGGCGAACACGCCGAGGATCACCCCGCAGAACGCCGCAGCCAGCGTCACCGCCAGCGCCGAGCCGAAGGTGGCGGCAGTGCCGGTCAGTAGCCGGCTGAGGATGTCGCGCCCGAGATCGTCGGTGCCGAGAAAGAACGACACGTTGCCGTAGCGTGACCAGGAAGGCGGCAGCAGCTGATAACCGAGGAACTGCTGATCCAGAGCGTAGGGCGCCAGCAGGCTACCGAACAGCGACAGCAGCAGCAGGGCGATCACGCCGTAAAAACCGATCATCGCCAGCGCGTCGCCGTAGAAAATCCGCCAGGTGTAGCGCAGCGGGCTCGGCATCTTTTTCTCGCGGTATACGTTATCGAAGGGCATACCATTCCTTATGTTTCAGCGGGTTGGTTGCCGCACCCAGAATGTCGGCCAGGACGTTAATGGTGATCACCAGCGTGCCGACCACCATGACGCCGGCGGAGATCGCCGCATAGTCCTGCTGGCGAATGGCGTTGATCAGCCACCGGCCGAGGCCCGGCCAGCTGAACACCACTTCGGTGATCATCGCCAGCGTGAGCATGGTGGAGAACTGCAGCCCCAGCTTGGGCACGATCGGCGGCAGCGCATTGTGCAACACGTGGCGGCGAATGATGGTGAAGCGCGACAGGCCGCGGGTGGCGGCGGCCTTGATGTAGTTTTGGCTCAGCACGTCGTCGGTGCTGATGCGCATCAGGCGCACCACTTCGGTGGTGGGCGCCACCGCCAGCGCGGCGATCGGCAGGATCATGTGGCGCAGGGCGCTGCCGATCATCTCGGCGCGGTATGGCGAGTCCGACAGCCAGGCGTCAATCAGCGCGAAACCGGTGATCGGCTTCACCTGATACAGCAGGTCGAAACGGCCGGAAACCGGCAGCCAGCCCAGGTGCAGCGAGAAGAACAGCATCAGCAGCAGTGCCAGCCAGAACACCGGCATCGAAAAGCCCAGCAGCGCGAAGGTGCTGATGGCGGTGTCCTGCCATTTGCCGCGCAGCACGCCGGCGATGATGCCCAGCGGAATGCCGATAAACAGCGCCAGGGCGAAGGCCAGCAGGCACAGTTCCATGGTAGCCGGGAACACTTCGCGCAGCTGTTCGCTGATCGCCTGGCCGTTGATGCTGGAGACGCCGAAGTCCCAGTGCAGCAGGCTGACGAAGTAGAACTGATAGGCGTCCAGCAGGGCGGCGCCGTTCAGCGGCGCGCGCGGCGTGAAATAGCTCAGGCTGAAGCTGACCAGCGTCAGGAAGAACAGCGTGATCAGCAGCAGCAGAATGCGGCGCAGGGTAAAGATAATCACTTTTTCACCTCCGGCGCGGATTCACGGTACACCCCGGCGAACGAGGCGTTGCCGAACGGGCTTAGCACCAATCCCTTGATGTCGTAGCGGTAGGCCTGCAGCCGCAGGGAAGAGGCCAGCGGCAGCACCGGCAGTTGCTGCTCGAGGATCTTCTGCGCCTTACGGTAGTTGTCGATGCGCTGAGACAGCTGCTGCGACAACAGCGCGTTCTGCAACACCTCGTCGAAGCCCGGGTCACACCAGTGAGCATAGTTGGTTTGCGAACGGATTGCCGCGCAGCTCAGCAGCGGCCGGAAGAAGCTGTCCGGGTCGTTGCTGTCGGTGGCCCAGCCGGTCAGGGTCAGATCGTGGTTCATCTCCATCAGGCGCGCCTCCTGGAAGCGCCCCTCTACCGGCACGATGGTGACGTTGATGCCCACCTGGCCGAGATCGGCCTGGATCAGCTCGGCGGTTTTCAGCGGGCTCGGGTTGTAAGATTGCGAGGCGGTCGGCACCCACAGCTTCAGGTTCAGTTGGCCGACGCCGGCCTGCCGCAGCATTTCGCGCGATTTGGCCGGATCGTACTCGGTGACGTGCGCGTCGTTGTCATAGGCCCAGGAGGCGCGCGGCAGGATTGAGGCGGCGGTTTCCGCCGTGCCGTAATAGATCGACTGCATCAACCGCTGGTTGTTGATCGCCAGCGAGATCGCCTGGCGCACGTTGAGGTTGTCGAGCGGCGGTTTGCGGGTGTTGAACGCCAGGTAGGCGATGTTCATCCCCGGGCGCAGCGTCAGGCGCAGGCGCGGATCGTCGCGCAGGATAGACAGCTGGCTGGCCGCCGGATAGGCCAGCACGTCGCATTCGCCGGTCAGCAGCTTGGAAAGGCGGCCGGTGCCGCCTGCGCCCAGATCGATCACCACCTGCGGCATGCGCGGCAGGCCTTTCCAGTAGGCGGCGTTGCGCGCCAGGCGAATATATTGCCCCGAGCGGTATTCATTGAGCAGGAACGGGCCGCTGCCGACCGGCTCGCGGTCGATCAGCTCCTGGTGGCCTTCGCGCGTCAGCGTGTCGGCGTATTCAGCGGACAGCACCGGCGCGTAGTGGGTCGCTAGGTGCCACAGGAACGAGGCGTCCGGCGACTGCAGGCGGATCTCCACCGTGTAGTCGTCGAGCTTTCTCACGCTCTGCACCGAATCACCGAACTGCAGGCTGTCGAAATAGGGGTATTCGCCGCCGTTGACGTCGTGATACGGGTGTTTTTGGTCAAATACGCGCGCGAAGCTGAACACCACGTCGTCGGCGTTCATCTTGCGGGTGGGCGTGAACCAGGCGGTGGTCTGGAACGGCACGTCCTTGCGCAGATGGAAGCGGTAGGTGGCGCCGTTGTCCAACACTTCCCAGCTTTGCGCCAGCTCGGGGATCAGCCGGTAGGTGTAGGGATCGACATCCAGCAGGCGATCGTACAGCTGGGCGGCCAGGGTATCCACCGTCAGGCCGCTGCTGGCCATTTGCGGGTTAAAGGTATTCAGTATGCCGCTGACGCAATAGACAAAGCCGCTCTGGCGAATGTCCGGCAGCGGCGCCGCGGCGGGCGCGGGCGGTGTTGTCGCGGCCAAGGCGGAGCCGGTAAAGCACAACGACACTATCCAAAGGGGTAAACCACGCATAGGGGCTCATGGGTTAATCAGCAATAGCGTTAGTGTATCGCACTCTGACCGGCAGCCCAATCCATTGAGCAAAATCGCTGAGTTTTCTGCTACTTGATTAATCAGGCCGCCCAACGGCGTGAAAAAAATCTGATTTGATATGTTATAACATAACAAAATCATGATACCGTTCCCCGGCAAAGTCACAATAACGCAAGGGGATGTATGAACGAAGTTGCACTTCCACCACGCCGTTCGCTGCCGGACGCTCAGGCATGGCGCGGCGAAATGAGTGATGTCGGGCTCGATTGGGTCGGGATGCAAGGGATCGCACTGCCGCTGGAGCTGGCCGGCAAGCCACTGATGGCCAAAGTCGACGCCGGCATCAACCTGCGCGCCGAAGCGGCGGGCGAACGCGGTATTCACATGTCGCGCCTGTATCTGGCGCTGGATGAATTGACGCAGGGCGAGCTGACGCCGCAGCGCATCGGCCGAACGCTGCAGGCCTTTCTGGATTCGCAGCCGGAACACAGCGATCGCGCCAAACTGGCGATCGGCGGCGAGCTGCTGTTGTCGCGCCCGGCGTTGCTGTCGCCGCAGCGCGGCTGGAAGGCTTACCCGCTGCGCATCGAGGCGACCCTGAGGAACACGCTGACGCTGGCGCTGACCGTCGGTGTGCCTTACTCCTCTACCTGCCCGAGTTCGGCGGCGCTCAGCCGTCAGTTGGCGCAGCAACAGTTTCAGTTTGATTTTGAACAGGCGGCGGAGCGGGTCAGCCAACGCCAGGTGAGCGAGTGGCTGTTGGAGCAGGGAATGCCGGCCACCCCTCACAGCCAGCGCAGCTGGGCCTGGGTCACCGTGACGCCCGAGAATGAACGGGCGTTCGAACCGGTGAAATTGATCGACCGCATCGAACACGCGCTAGGCACGCCGGTACAAACGCTGGTGAAACGCTGCGACGAGCAGGCCTTCGCGCTGGCCAACGGTCAGAACCTGATGTTTTGCGAAGATGCGGCGCGCCGTCTGTATCGCATGCTGCGCAGCCAGTGCGATTACCGCGCTTTCTCGCTGCGCGTCGAGCATCAGGAGAGCCTGCATGCCCACAATGCGGTGGCGGAGTTGAGCTGGCGGGGAGAAAATCATGTTGCGTAAAAATCCCAGCGGCCATCTGCCGCAGGTCTCGCCGCTGGCCTACATCGATCCCACCGCCATTATTTGCGGCCGGGTGATCGTCGAAGATTTCGTTTACGTCGGCCCTTATGCGGTGATCCGCGCCGACGAGTTGAACGCCGCCGGCGACATGGAGCCGATCGTCATCGGCTCGCACTCCAATATTCAGGACGGCGTGGTGATCCACTCCAAGAGCGGGGCGGCGGTCACCATTGGCCGTTACAGCTCGATCGCCCACCGCGCCATCGTCCACGGCCCGTGTCGCATCGACGATCGGGTGTTTATCGGTTTCAACAGCGTGCTGTTCAATTGCCACATCCAGTCCGGCTGCGTGGTGCGTTACAACGCGGTGGTGGACGGCGTGACGCTGCCTGAAAACCGCTATATCCCCTCGACCGAGCGCGTAGGGCCGGACAGCGACCTGTCGCGCTATCGCCAGGTCGATCGCGGCGCGCTGCAGTTTTCGGAAGAAGTGGCCGCCACCAACGTTGAGCTGGTGCGCGGTTACCAGGCATTACGCAATGAATTTTAATGAGGCTCCCATGAAACAACTTCCCGTGACCGTGCTTTCCGGCTTTCTCGGCGCCGGCAAAACCACGGTGCTGAACCACATCCTGAACAACCGGCAGGGTATGCGCGTGGCGGTGATCGTCAACGATATGAGTGAGGTGAACATCGACGCCGCGCTGGTGGAAAATGCCGTGCATCTCGATCGCCAGGAAGAGAAGTTGGTGGAGATGAGCAACGGCTGCATTTGCTGCACGCTGCGCGAAGACCTGCTGGTCTCGGTGCGTGAGCTGGCGCAGGACGGACGTTTCGATTACCTGCTGATCGAATCGAGCGGCATCTCTGAGCCGCTGCCGGTGGCGGAAACCTTTACCTTTGAGGACGAAAAGGGCGAAAGCCTGTCGCAGTTCGCCCGGCTGGATACCCTGGTGACGGTGGTAGACGGGGTGAATTTCATCCAGCAGTACCAGCAGGCGCAAAGCCTGCAGGAGGCCGGCCAAAGCCTGGGCGAGGACGATCTGCGCAGCGTGGCGGATCTGCTGATTGAGCAAATTGAGTTCTGCGACGTGATCCTGGTCAGCAAGACCGATCTGTTGACGCCATCCCAGCAAGGCGAAGTGATGGCGCTGCTGGCCAGCCTGAACCCCGATGCCCGCATTGTGCCGATCGCGCCGGGCAAACTGCCGCTGGAGGCGGTGCTGAATACCGGCAGCTTCAGCTTTGAAAAGGCGCAGCAGGCGCCCGGCTGGCTGAAAGAGCTGCGCGGCGAACACGTACCGGAAACGGAAAACTACGGCATCAGCAGCTTCGTCTACCAGGCGCGGCGGCCGTTTGCGCCGGACAAGTTTTACCGCGTGATCAACGGCGATTGGGGCGGCGGCAAGTTGCTGCGCTCGAAAGGCTTTTTCTGGCTGGCGACGCGGCCGCGGCAGGCCGGGCAGTGGAGCCAGGCAGGGGGCATCGCCCACTACGGCCTCGCGGGCACCTTTTGGCGCGCCATTCCGCAAGATATTTGGCCGCAGGATCCCGAAGCGCGGGCGCACATTCAGGAAAAATGGGTGGAGCCGTTCGGCGATATGCGCTAGGAACTGGTGTTTATCGGCCAGCATTTGCAGCAGGCGACGATCGTGCGTTTGCTGGACGACTGCCTGCTGAGCGACGATGAAATGGCCGCCGGCGTGGACTATTGGCTGGACATGGCAGACCCGTTCCCTGAGTGGTAATTGCGCAATCTTCGTGTGGTAATGAGAAAAATTCTCAACAAAGTGCTTTACAGACGATACTGATAACTATTATCATCGCCTGGCAGTTCACGGAAGGCCACAGTTTGCGGCTCTGATGTGGAAGGCACGACATTGCTCACATTGCTTCCAGTGTTTTTTAAGCCAGCTCGGGTGCTGGCTTTTTTTTTGCCTGTTATTCCTCGTCCGCTTCGCCGTTTTGCAGCAGCGCATGCTTTTTCAGCATGCCGCGCAGCTGGTGATAGGTGAGCCCCAGCAGCTGCGCCGCCTTGCGCTGATTGAAGCGCCCCTGCTGCAGCGCCGCTTCGATCAATGCCTTCTCCTGCTCGAGCTGCCAGTGTTTCAAATCCAGCGGCAGCGGCGGTAACGCGCCGGCGTCTTCAGGAACGGGCGCGACCGGCGTGGCCTCGCGTGGTGCAAACGGGTTGATGACGATGTCGTCCAGCGGGCTGTCGCTGTCGCCGTGGCGATAAACCGAGCGTTCCACCACGTTTTTCAGTTCGCGCACGTTGCCCGGCCAGCCATACTCGAGCAACGTTCGCCTGGCATGCTCGGTAAAGCCGGGAAACAGCGGCAGCGCCAGCTCGCGGCACATTTGAATGGCGAAATGCTCGGCCAGCAGCATGATATCGGGCCGCCGTTGGCGCAGCGGCGGCAGCTGCACCACGTCGAACGCCAGCCGATCCAGCAGATCGGCGCGGAATTTGCCCGCCGCCGCCAGCGCCGGCAGATCGTCGTTGGTGGCGCACACCAGGCGCACATCCACCCGCAGCGGCTGGCTGCCGCCCACGCGCTCCAGCTGGCCGTATTCGATCACCCGCAGCAATTTCTCCTGCACCAGCATCGGCGCGGTC
This sequence comes from Serratia sp. A07, assembly GCF_058725505.1. Taxonomy (NCBI): domain Bacteria; kingdom Pseudomonadati; phylum Pseudomonadota; class Gammaproteobacteria; order Enterobacterales; family Yersiniaceae; genus Serratia; species Serratia sp. A07. Next base: position 73,794 of record NZ_JBZXDO010000019.1, on the reverse strand, counting down.
GCCAGCTCATCGAGAAACAGCGTGCCGCCGTCGGCGCGCTCGAAGCGCCCCAGATGGCGCTTTTGCGCGCCGGTAAACGCGCCGGCCTCGTGACCGAACAGCTCGGAATCCAGCAGGTTTTCATTCAGCGCCGCGCAGTTAAGCGAGATGAACGGCCCTTGCCAGCGGTTGGAGAGGTAGTGCAGACGGTGGGCGATCAGCTCCTTGCCGGTGCCGCGCTCGCCGATCACCAGCACCGGCTTGTTCAGCTTGGCGACCTGGGAGACTTGCTCCAAGACTTCGACAAAGGCGTTTGCCTCGCCCAACAAATTCTCTGGCTGTTCGTTCATGATGAAATTCGCCAATGTTTGGTGAAAATAATCACTCTACAGCAAGCGCGCAGAGAGTCAAAAAATAATATTCGTTATTTTTCAATGATATAAAAGTTGGCACGGGTTTTGATTATATCTTTGGGCAAGCTGTACGACTTAACGCGGCGCTTCAGACGCCATCAGAACCAAGAGGAAGTGAATTATGGGTATTTTTTCTCGTTTTGCCGACATCGTGAACGCCAACATCAACACCCTGCTGGACAAGGCGGAAGATCCGCAGAAGCTGGTGCGGTTGATGATCCAAGAGATGGAAGACACGCTGGTTGAAGTTCGCTCTACGTCGGCGCGCGCGCTGGCGGAGAAAAAGCAGCTGCTGCGTCGCATTGAGCAGGGTGAAAACCAGGTAAGCGACTGGCAGGAAAAAGCCGAACTGGCCCTGCGCAAAGATAAAGAAGACTTGGCCCGTGCGGCGCTGATCGAAAAACAAAAGGTGGCCGATCTGATCGCCACGCTGACGCAGGAAGTGGCGACCGTAGAAGAAACGCTGGCGCGCATGAAGAGCGAAATTGGCGAGCTGGAAAACAAGCTGACCGAAACCCGCGCGCGGCAGCAGGCGCTGGCGCTGCGTCATCAGGCCGCGTCTTCTTCCCGTGACGTGCGCCGCCAGCTCGACAGCGGCAAGCTGGATGAGGCGATGGCGCGTTTCGAACAGTTCGAGCGCCGTATCGACCACATGGAAGCCGAGGCGGAAAGCATCAGCATCGGTAAAAAGAAGTCGCTGGACCAAGAGTTTGCCGAACTGAAGGCCGACGACGCCATCAGTGAGCAACTGGCGGCGCTGAAAGCCAAAATGAACCGCTCAGAGTAAGGCGAACCGCGGCCACACGCCGGAGGTGGCCGCCTATCCAGGACCCGATAAGAAGGAATAACAATGAGTGCTTTATTACTTGCCATTCCGCTGACAATTTTCGTGCTGTTTGTCGCGCCGATTTGGCTTTGGCTGCATTACAGCAATCGGCAACAGACCGGCATCCAGCTGAGTCAGCAAGAAATGCAGCGCCTGGCGCAGCTGGCGGAAGACGCCAAACGCATGCGTGAACGCATTCAGGCGTTGGAAGAGATCCTCGATACGGAACACCCGAACTGGAGACAGTCCTGATGAGCACGACGCTGGGCAGTAAAAAGCTTTATCGCGTTCCCGAAGAAGGCATGGTGAAAGGCGTCTGCGCCGGTTTGGCCCACTATTTCGACGTGCCGGTGCGCCTGATCCGCGTGATGGTGGTGCTGTCGCTGTTCTTCGGGCTGTTCTTCTTCACGCTGGTGGCCTATATCGCGCTGGTGTTCGTGTTGGATGAAGCGCCGGCCAGCCGTTTCGAAGGCGAGCATCAGAAGACGCCGCGCCAGCTGCTCGATCAGCTGGAGTATGAGCTGGGCAGCGGCGAGCAGCAGCTGCGCCAGGTCGAGCGCTACGTGACGTCCGATACCTTCGGCGTACAGAGCCGTTTCCGCAAGCTGTAACCCTACTTGCGATACCCGGCCTGCACAGGCCGGGTACCTTCGCCGCCGTTATCCCATAAATGTAACCTTAATCGTCTTGTGCCGGAGGGCATTGTCATGAATAAAATCGATGTCGCGAACACCGCCAAAACGGGTGGATTTAAACGAGGAGCGGCGGCAATGTTGAAGACATTGGCTAAAGTCATCATCATAGCGTTATTGAACTATGGCCCTGCGGGCGCCGCCGGCTGGCTGTTGAAGACCGTCGGCCGCAAACCGGTGCGCTTCGTGCTGGCGCTGGTGCTGGAACCGCTGTTCCGTAAAGGCCTGAACAAGGCATTCGGGCGTTACGTCAAGGAGAGCAATGAAACGACTGCAAAATGAGTTAACCTCGCTGGTCAACCGCGGAATGGATCGCCATCTGCGCCTGGCGGTGACCGGCCTGAGCCGCAGCGGCAAAACCGCCTTTATCACCGCCTTCGTCAACCAACTGTTGCATGTGCACAGCGGCGCGCGCATGCCGCTGTTTTCACCGGTGCGTGAAGAGCGCCTGCTGGGCGTCAAACGCATCCCGCAGCGCGATCTCGGCATCCAGCGTTTCACCTATGACGAAGGGCTGGCGCAGCTGTACGGCACGCCGCCGGCCTGGCCGACGCCGACGCGCGGCGTCAGCGAAATTCGTCTGGCGTTGCGTTATCGCTCCAACGACTCACTGCTGCGCCACTTTAAAGACACCTCCACGCTGTACCTGGAGATCGTCGATTATCCCGGCGAATGGTTGCTGGATCTGCCGATGCTCGAGCAGGACTACCTGGCCTGGTCGCGCCAGATGACCGGGCTGCTGCAGGGCGAACGCGCCGAATGGGCCAAGCCCTGGCTTGAGCTGTGCAAGGCCTGCGATCCGCTGGCCCCGGCCGATGAAAACCGCCTGGCGGCGATCGCTCAGGCCTACACCGATTACCTGCTACGCTGCAAAAGCGAAGGGCTGCACTTCATTCAACCGGGGCGTTTCGTGCTGCCGGGCGATATGGCCGGCGCGCCGGCGCTGCAGTTTTTCCCATGGCCCGATGTGGCCGCGATCGGCGAATCGAAGCTGGCGCAGGCCGACAAACACACCAACATCGGCATGTTGCGCGCTCGCTTCAACTACTACTGCCAGTCGATCGTCAAAAACTTCTACAAAGAACACTTCGTCCGTTTCGATCGGCAAATCGTGCTGGTCGACTGCCTGCAGCCGCTCAACAGCGGCCCGCAGGCGTTCAACGACATGCGTCTGGCGTTGACCCAACTGATGCAGAGCTTCCATTACGGAAAGCGCACGCTGTTTCGCCGCTTGTTCTCGCCGACCATCGACAAACTGATGTTCGCCGCCACCAAGGCGGACCATATCACCGCCGATCAGCACGCCAATCTGGTGTCGCTGCTGCAACAGCTGGTGCAAGAGGCGTGGCAGAACGCGGCGTTCGAGGGCATCAGCATGGATTGCGTCGGCCTGGCCTCGGTGCAGGCGACCGAGAGCGGCATCGTCGATCATCAGGGGCAACGCATTCCGGCGCTGAAGGGCAACCGCCTGAGCGACGGCGCGCCGCTGACGGTGTTCCCCGGCGAAGTGCCCGCCCGCCTGCCGGGGCCGGCGTTCTGGCAGAGCCAGGGGTTCCACTTCGATGAGTTCCGTCCGCGCGCCATGAGCGTGGACACCCCGTTGCCGCACATTCGTCTGGATGCGGTGATGGAGTTTTTATTGGGAGACAAATTGCGATGAGCGAGCCGATCAAACCGCGTATCGATTTTGACGAGCCGCTGCAGCCGCCGCAGGAGCCGGCGTTGCGCGCCGGCGTCGCTTTCGATGCCGAACAGGCAGAAAGCTTTTTCCCGGCGGCGCCGGAGCTGCAGCAGGAAGAGGAAGAAGGGCGCGCCGAAGGCATCATCAATGCCGCGCTGAAACCTAAACGCAGCCTGTGGCGCAAAATGGTCACCGCCGGCCTGGCGCTGTTCGGCGTCAGCGTGGTGGCGCAGGGCGTGCAGTGGGTGCATACCGCCTGGGTGCAGCAGGACTGGATCGCCATGGGCGGCGGCGTGGCCGGCGGCCTTATCGTGTTCGCCGGCGTCGGTTCGGTGGTCACCGAGTGGCGGCGTTTGTATCGGCTGCGCCAGCGCGCGGAAGAGCGCGACGTGGCGCGCGAGCTGTTGCATAGCCACGGGCTGGGGCAAGGGCGCGAATTCTGCGAGAAGCTGGCGCGTCAGGCCGGGCTGGATCAGGGGCATCCGGCGCTACAGCGCTGGCAGGCGTCGCTGCATGAAACGCAGAACGATCGTGAAGTGGTGGAGCTGTACGCCAAACTGGTGCAGCCGGTGCTCGATAACCAGGCGCGGCGCGAAATCAGCCGCTCCGCCGCCGAGTCGACGCTGATGATCGCCGTCAGCCCGTTGGCGCTGGTGGATATGGCGTTTATCGCCTGGCGCAACATCCGTTTGATCAACCGCATCGCCGCGCTGTACGGCATCGAGCTGGGCTACTTCAGCCGCATTCGTCTGTTCCGGCTGGTGCTGTTGAACATCGCTTTCGCCGGCGCTTCCGAGCTGGTGCGCGAAGTGGGCATGGACTGGATGTCGCAGGATCTGGCGGCGCGGCTGTCGGCGCGCGCGGCGCAGGGCATCGGCGCCGGGTTGTTGACCGCACGGCTGGGCATCAAGGCGATGGAACTGTGCCGCCCGCTGCCGTGGCTGGAAGGGGAAAAGCCGAAGCTTGGCGATTTCCGCAGCCAGCTGATCGGCCAGTTGAAAGACACGCTGAAAAAGAGCGACGGCAAGGCCAAATGACCCCACGACGGCGCTCTCAGGAGCGCCGTTTTCTCAACGGCGCCGACGCCGAACGTAATCGAGACTTGACGACAGTCGATCCCCCTGTGAGTGCATGATAAATCTCTGCAAAATTAATTCTGGTTGTGATAACTCTCTGTTTGTAGGCTAAAATGACGCCGATGCTGTTATCCGCTTGCGTTTAAAATCAGCAACCACGGCAATAAATCAGAGTTCTGTCAACTTTTGCTGACAGATCGCTTCTACCGCCCGGTGCGAGGGAGTATCATCATTGTCAACGATCCCCGCACCTGCAGAGATAAGGCCAACACTGATGCGTTTGGAAGTATTTTGCGAAGACCGCCTCGGTCTCACTCGAGAATTACTCGATCTTTTGGTATCGCGCAGCATTGACTTACGTGGCATCGAGATCGATCCCATCGGCCGCATTTACCTCAATTTCTCCCAGCTGGATTTCGATACTTTCCGCGCGCTGATGGCGGAGATCCGCCGCATCGCCGGCGTAACCGACGTGCGCACCGTCAGCTTTATGCCTTCCGAACGCGAGCATCGCGCGCTGCGTGCGCTGCTGGAATCGATGCCGGAACCGGTGTTCTCTATCGATATGAAGGGCAAGGTCGAGCTGGCCAACCCGGCGGCACAGGCGCTGTTCAGCCTGAACGAAGACAAGATCCGCAACCAGACCGCCGGGGCGCTGATCGGCGGCTATAACTTCAGCCGCTGGCTGGAGAGCGAGCATACGGCGCCGCACTCCGAACGGGTGGTGATTCGCAGCCAGGACTTCCTGATGGACATCACGCCCATCTATCTGGAAGACGAACAGCAGCAGCCGGCCGCGGTCGGCGCGGTGGTGATGCTGAAGTCCACCGCGCGCATGGGCCGCCAGCTGCAAAATCTGTCGGTGAACGACGATACCGAATTCGACCACATCGTCGCGGTAAGCGCCAAGATGCGCCACGTGCTGGAGCAGGCGCGCAAGTTGGCGATGCTCGATGCGCCGCTCCTGATCGTCGGCGATACCGGTACCGGCAAGGATATTTTGGCCCGCGCCTGCCATTTGCGCAGCCCGCGCGGCAAACAGCCGTTCCTGGCGCTGAACTGCGCTGCACTGCCGGATGACGTGGTGGAGAGCGAGCTGTTCGGCCATGCGCCGGGCGCTTATCCCAACGCGCTGGAAGGCAAGAAAGGCTTCTTCGAGCAGGCCAATGGCGGTTCGGTGCTGCTGGATGAGATCGGCGAAATGTCGCCGCGCATGCAGACCAAACTGCTGCGTTTCCTCAACGACGGCACCTTCCGCCGCGTCGGTGAAGAGCATGAGGTGCACGTTGACGTGCGCGTGATCTGCGCCACCCAGAAAAACCTCACCGAGCTGGTGCAGCGCGGTGAATTCCGCGAAGACCTCTATTACCGCCTCAACGTGCTGACCATCACCATCCCGCCGCTGCGCGAGCGTCCGCAGGACATCATGCCGCTGACCGAGCTGTTCGTGGCGCGCTTCGCCGATGAGCAGGGTGTGGCGCGGCCCAAGCTGGCGAGCGATCTGGGCGGCTTCCTCAGCAAGTACGGCTGGCCGGGCAATGTGCGCCAGCTGAAAAACGCCATCTACCGCGCGCTGACGCAAACCGAAGGCTACGAGCTGCGGCCGCAGGATATCGTGTTGCCGGAGTTCGAGGTGGAAATGTCGCTGGGCGACGAGGTGCTGGACGGCTCGCTGGACGACATCAGCAAACGTTTCGAGCGCTCGGTGCTGACGCGCCTGTATCGCACCTATCCCAGCACCCGCAAGCTGGCGAAGCGCCTGGGCGTTTCCCATACCGCCATCGCCAACAAGCTGCGCGAGTATGGCCTAAGCAGCCGCAAGGGTGGCGCCGAGGGCGAGGAATAAGAAAGGCGCCTTGTGGCGCCTTTAACGGGTTTCCAAAGCCGGCGCTCGCCGGCTTTGTTATTTCAGCGCAGCCAGCGCTGCGTCGTAGTCCGGCTCGGTGGTGATTTCGTTCACCAGCTCGCTGTACAGCACGTTGTCCTGGCCATCCAGCACCACGACCGCACGCGCGGTCAGGCCCGCCAACGGGCCTTCGGCGATTTCAACGCCGTACGCCTGCTTGAACTCGGCGCCGCGCAGGGTGGACAGAGTAACCACGTTGCTCAGGCCTTCCGCGCCGCAGAAGCGAGACTGCGCGAACGGCAGATCGGCGGAGATGCACAGTACCACGGTGTTATCCAGGCCGCTGGCCAGCTGGTTGAATTTACGCACCGAAGTCGCGCAGACGCCGGTATCGATGCTTGGGAAGATGTTCAGGACTTTGCGTTTACCCGCGAAGCTGCTCAGCGCTACGTCTGACAGGTCTTTGGCAACCAGTGAGAAGGCCTTGGCCTGTTCGCCCTGCTGTGGCAGTTTGCCCGCTACGCTGACCGGATTGCCTTGAAAATGTACTGTCTGAGTCATTGCTAGATTCCTTTTACAGGTGTTTATACAAAGGGTATGAACCTGATGAAACGGCGCACCGGCAACGGCATTTAACATCAGGTTCACACCCTGGCGCCAGTTTATGACAACCGGGGCGGATTGGATATCAAAGTTTGCTAAATAGTTGTATATATTAGGCTGTTCTATAAAACATCACCGGCGCATCAGCCTGGCTGAATGCGCAGTTTTCGCTCAGGAGCCGTTATGAGAGACATGCGTTTTTACCCGGAAGCCTGGCCGCTGCATACCGCCTTCGTGATTGCGCGCGGCAGCCGCACCGAAGCCCGGGTGGTGGTGGTCGAAATCGAACAGCAGGACGTGCGCGGCATCGGTGAGTGCACGCCGTACCCGCGCTACGGCGAAAGCGAGGAGTCGGTGATGGCGCAGCTGGCGGAGATGGCGCCGGCGATCGCACAAGGCATGACCCGCGAACAGCTGCGGGTGCAGATGCCGGCGGGCGCCGCCCGCAACGCGCTGGATTCGGCGCTGTGGGATCTCGAGTGCCGCCTTCACGGGCAGAGCCTGTGGCATCTCAGCGGCGTGACGGCCCCGGCGCATATCCGTATGGCGCAGACCGTCAGCATCGGCACGCCGGAAGCGATGGCCTTCGCCGCGCGTGAACTGGAGCAGCAGGGCGCTACGCTGCTGAAGATCAAACTCGACGATCACTATATCAGCGAACGATTGGTCGCGATCCGCGCCGCGGTACCCCAGGCGACGCTGATCGTCGACGCCAATGAATCTTGGCAGGCGGAAGGGCTGGCGGCGCGCTGCCAGCTGCTGGCCGATCTCGGTGTGGCGATGCTGGAGCAGCCGCTTCCGGCCGGTGACGATGCCGCGCTGGAGCACTTTATTCATCCGCTGCCGATCTGCGCCGATGAAAGCTGCCACACCCGCGCCGATCTACCTCGGCTGGCGCAGCGCTATCAGATGGTCAACATCAAACTGGACAAAACCGGCGGCTTGACCGAGGCGTTGGCGCTGGCGCAGGCCGCGCGCGAACAAGGGTTCGCCATCATGCTCGGCTGCATGTTGTGTACGTCGCGGGCGATATCCGCCGCCTTGCCGCTGGCGCCGGCGGCGCGCTTCGTCGATCTGGACGGCCCGACCTGGCTGGCGCGGGACGTCGAACCGGGCCTGGCGTTCGAATGCGGGGCGATCGTCGATATCGCCCCGTAGGGATTAATTCGGGTAGGTCAGCAGCTCGGTCATCGCGTCAATGTAGCGCTCGCTGGCGGCATCGGCGGAGATCGGCGGGAATTCGGCGGTGATGCACGGCAGCGACAGATCCGCGCACCAGCTGCCGAACGAACCGGGCGTTTCATAACCGACGCTGGTCACCAGCGGCAGCTCGAACTTGTGCGCTAGCCAAACGCCGAGCCGCGAGCTGGCGGGATCTTCGATGCAGGCCAGCGGCTCATGGAACGACACCACCCAGTGCGGCTTCAGGCGATGGATCAGGTGACACAGCGCCTGAGTTTCCGGTTCGGAACCGGGGCGCCCGCCGGTGGAGAGCTTGACGTCGCGCACCGGCGCCGCGCTGTTCCAGCGGTAGACGGTGTCGCCGGAGCGCCAGTTGGCGGCCGGGAAGTTGCGGTTCAGATCGACGCCGTTGGCATTGGCGCGCAGCCCCAGTTGGCAGCCGTCGGGGTTGACCGCCAGCACCACGTGGTGCCGCAGCCGCTCGGGGGCGATGCTGCGCAGCGCGCAGGACAGGGTCACGATGGCGGCGCTCTCATCGCCGTGGGTGCCGGCGATGATAAGGCCGGTCTCCGGGCCGCTGACCGCCGCCGGGAAATAGAGCAGCGGCGCGCCCAGCAGCGAGCTGCCGTAGTTCTCTCCTGCGACGGCCAACTGGCCACGTTCACTGCGCGGTCGATGTTCGGTCATGGTGTTGTCCCTGAGTAAAAGGCCGAGAGTCATTGTCATTTTATTCAGTGTATTACGCTTTGAGGCATCTTTCCCATCGCAATTGTGCGGCGTTTGCGCGATCTGTGACGCGGGGGGCGGCGAAAACGCCAATTAAACCGCACCTGGCCTGACGCTGTTGTTATACTAACGGCAGTGCTAAGCCAATCACCCGCAAGAGGATTTAACATGCCAGTAGCCAGAATCATCGCCAGCTATAGCGAAAATGAAAATGACACCATCACGCTGCTGTGCGGCGTGGACGCTGAAAACCAGATCCGTCAGGGGGAGTGGTTCGGCGTGGTGAAAAACGACGACGGGCGCGGGGACGAATCGAATTATCCGTTCACCCTGCATATCGATTACCAGAAAGATGTCTTCTACCTTGATTACGGCTACGACGACGCCGACGCGCGCCAGCTGCAAAAAACCGATATTTCGGCCCGTCCGCTGGCCGAGAAAGGCTTTTTCACCGTGTTCGATGAAGAAGAAGGCGAAGAGTTCAGCTACCGCATCAACAGCATCCACCTGTACGACTAGCGGTCGCTGCTGCAAACACCGCCCGTGCCGCCCTGCGCCGCACGGGTTTTTTTATCGCCTGAATCGCACTTTTTGCAACTTCTCGGCCGTGAGCGCTAGGCCGGACGGATCTTGTGCTATATGATAAAAAATTCAGATGGTTAACGGGGGGAACATCATAATGACGGGAAGAAAAATGCAACGAGGTTTTCGTTTGGCGCTTTGCGCGGCGGCGATCGGCGCCTGTATGAGCAGCGCCATGGCGGCGCAGGTTCCCCCGGGCACCGCGCTGGCGGCCAAACAGGAAATCGTGCGCCACATTAAAGACGAACCGGCCTCGCTCGATCCGATCAAAGCGGTTGGCCTGCCGGAGGCCCAGCTGGCGCGCGCTCTGTTCGAAGGGCTGGTCAATCAGGACGCCAACGGGAAAGTGATCCCCGGCGTCGCCACGCGCTGGCAGACCAGCGACAACCAGACTTACATTTTCCATCTGCGTAAAGACGCGCGGTGGTCAAACGGTGACCCTGTCACGGCGAAGGATTTCGTCTACAGCTGGCAGCGGCTGGTAGAGCCGAAAAACCTGTCGCCGTTCGCCTGGTTCGCGCAGCTGGCGGGGATCCAGAACGCCGAGCAGATCATCAGCGGCAAATTGCCGGCCGATCGCTTGGGCGTGTCGGCGCCGGACGACTACACGCTCAAAGTGCAGCTGGACAAGCCGGTGCCTTATTTCGTCAGCCTGACGGCCAACTTCAGCCTGTTCCCGGTGAATAAGGCGGTGGTGGAAAAATATGGCAACGACTGGACCAAGGTCGGCAATCTGGTGGGCAACGGCGCGTTCAAACTGCAGGAGCGGGTGGTGAACGAGAAGCTGGTGCTGACGCCTAACGATCATTACTGGGATCATGCGCATACCGTGCTGACCAAAGTGACCTTCGTACCCATCAACCAGGAATCCAACGCCACCAAGCGTTACCTGGCAGGTGACATCGATATCACCGAATCCTTCCCGAAAAACATGTATCAGAAGCTGCTGAAAGACATTCCGGGGCAGGTGTACACACCGGATCAGCTCGGCACCTATTACTACGCGTTCAACACCCAGCGCGCGCCGACCAACGACGTGCGGGTGCGCCAGGCCTTGTCCTACGCCATCGATCGCAAGATTATCGCGGAAAAAGTGCTGGGCACCGGCGAAAAACCGGCCTATCACTTCACGCCGGACGTGACCGCCGGGTTCAAACCGGAGGCGAGTTTGCTGCAAGAGCAATCGCAGGCGGAGCTGGACGCGCAGGCCAAGGCGTTGCTGCTGGCTGCCGGCTACGGCCCGAACAACCCGCTGAAGTTGACGTTGCTGTATAACACCTCGGAAAGCCACCAGAAGATCGCCATCGCCGTGGCCTCGATGTGGAAGAAGAAGCTCGGCATTGACGTCAAGTTGCAAAACCAGGAGTGGAAAACCTATATCGACAGCCGCAACACCGGCAATTTCGACGTGATCCGCGCCTCCTGGGTGGGTGACTATAACGAAGCGTCGACCTTCCTGTCACTGCTGACCTCGACCCACAGCGGCAACATCGCCAAGTTCAAGAACGCGGACTACGACAAGCTGCTGGCGCAGGCGGGGCGGGAAACCAATCCGGCGGCGGTGACCGCCGATTACAACAAGATGGAGCAGATCATTGCCGACCAGGCGCCGATCGCGCCGATTTACCAGTACACCAACGGCCGCCTGATCAAACCGTGGGTAAAAGGCTACCCGATCACCAACCCGGAAGACGTGGCCTACAGCCAGACGATGTATATCATCAAACACTGAGTCGATTTATTTATCGCCCCCGCCTAATGCGGGGGCTTTATTGTATCGACGATGCAACGAAGACGATAATTAATTTTCCCACGCGATAAACCCCGTTTAATAATAAACAGGGTTGCCATCATCATATGATTAGTTCGTTATTTCAGAGAGAGGTTACGCTTATAGACAGTCCCGCATGGCATCCACCACCACGCGGCCGCTCATGTCGGTCTGGGTGATGCGGTAGCTGGTGGGGTACGAGCGTCGGGTGCTGAAACGATCGTGGACGGAGACCTTGCCAATCTGCAGGCCGGCGGCGTTCTTCACCACAAACTCACTGATCTCTTCCTGGCCCTGGTTTTGCAAATGGATATTACTGATTTTTTCCAGCGTATCGCTGGCGTTTAGTTTTAAATGGTCGCGTAACATAACTACCTCCTCGTAGTGAGAAAAGTATATGCCCCTAAAATTTGCGCTGAAACAGCTTTGTGTTGATTTATTATTATCATTTTGAATTAAAAATGATAGCAATATGTTAAGTCATAATAATAACGGCATTGCCAGCGCTTTATCGGCGATATTGCCTGATTTGTCGGCAAAGGTTTATTTCATTGCCGTTATTATTAGTCTGCATTAATGGGGAAAAGCGCCTGCCTGGCCGCCGGGGCGGGAAAGACGCAGGCGACGTTGTGCCCGCAGCCGGGAACGATCGTTAACCGATGCGGCTTATCCGGTGCCAGGTAACGCCGGTCATAGTCGGCATAGGCCAGGGCACGTTGCAATCGATAGGGGCCCTGCAGCTGGGCGGCGCAGGATTTGTCGAGTATCCGATAGTAGGCGCCCGGCGCGGTGCCGGTATCACCGGCGGCGGCCAGGTAGGAGATATCCGCAGCGGCATAGCGCCCGCGGGCCGCATCGGCAGTGCGCTGCAGGTGAGCGGGAAGCGATTCCAGGCCGTATTTCCACCGGTTGGCCTGTGGACACTGGTCGGCGTTCTGCGTTTGCCAACGGAAGCGGCAGGCTGTTTCACTGCCGCAGCTCCCCCCATATGTTGGCTGGGGGCGCAGATTATCAAAATAGAGCCAGCTGCCAGGATCGGCCACCACATAGCGCAGCCGCACCCCGCCTGGCGGATGGGCAAAGCCGACATAATGTTGCACGAACTGGGCGCCGGCAGAGAAACCGGCCACGGTGATCGTCTGCAGCGACGGCCAGCGCCGTTTCATATCGGCCAGCAGGTTATCCATGGCGTTGAATGAACCGGTCTTCCCGGCATTATCCAAACCGCCCTCGATCCAGGAGCCGCAGCGCCACAGGGCGTCGCCGCCTTGCGGCTGGGGCAGACCGGCGGAATGGCAGTGGACGGCGAGTTTTTCCGGCACCTGGAACAGCGGGGCGGCCAGTAAAGTATCACCTCCCGCTCCTGCCGCTTGCGCGGCGTCGATCGCCGCTTGCAGCGTTTTAACGGCGTCGCGTGGATGACCGTGCATTACCACCAGTGCGTTACGCGGCTGGGCGCTGTGCTTCTGGGCGACATAGTAAGAAAAATTGCCGCCGGCCGTCGCGACCCGTAAAGGGGTAGACATGCGTTCCAGCGCCTGCTCCGCGCGCAGCGGTTGGCTGGCGAACAGCAGCAGCGCCGCCATGGTACAGAACAGGCACCGCAGCACAGCCAGGTTCAATGCAAAATGTCTTGCGCCTGATTCACTACTTCCCGCCATCGTCGTTCCTCACCCGGTCGCAAATGTGGCTTCGCCTGAAGTATAGAGCACGCTTTTTGTCCGGCGTGAAAACTGGCGTTACAGCTTGGCCTTTGATCTCCAAGGTGTTAACGCTAGACTCAGCAACATAAGCAAGACTGAGGGGATAAATGAATGGATGTGATTGAGGGGAGCGAGCTGCAGGTCGCTGATGCGGTTTATGCCTACCAGCTGGACGGCAAGGGGGGCGTAACGCCGATCGAGCAGGATGACAAGATCACCTGCGACGCGCCGTGCTGGCTGCATCTCGATTATGCGCACCCGGCCAGCGCCGAATGGCTGAGCACCACGCCGCTGCTGCCGGATTCGGTGCGCGAGGCGCTCTCAGGCGAAAGCTCGCGGCCGCGCGTCAGCCGCCAGGGTGAAGGCACCATGATCACCCTGCGCAGCATTAACTTCAACGCCAACTCCCGGCCGGATCAACTGGTCACCATCCGCGTGTACATCACCGATAAACTGATTATCTCCACCCGGCACCGCAAGGTGTACTCCATCGATCAGGTGGTGAACGATCTGCAGAGCGGCGCCGGGCCGACCAACAGCGGCAGCTGGCTGGTGGAGATTTCCGATGCGTTGACCGATCACACCAGTGAATTTATCGAGGATCTGCACGACAAGATTATCGATCTGGAGGACGCCTTGCTGGAGCAGCAGGTGCCGGAGCGCGGCCAGTTGGCATTGATCCGTAAACAGCTGATCGTGCTGCGCCGTTACATGGCGCCCCAGCGCGACGTCTTCGCTCGGCTGGCCAGCGATCGCCTGCCGTGGATGAGCGACGACGATCGCCGCCGCATGCAGGACATCGCCGATCGCTTGGGGCGGGGATTGGACGATCTGGACGGCAGCATCGCGCGCACCGCCATCTTGTCCGACGAAATCACCACGGTGATGGCCGACGCGATGAACCGCCGCACTTACACCATGTCATTGTTAGCGATGGTATTTCTGCCGACCACCTTCCTGACCGGGCTGTTTGGCGTCAACCTCGGCGGCATTCCGGGCAACAGTGCGCCGTTTGGCTTCGGCACTTTTTGCCTGATGCTGCTGGCCCTGGTGGGCGGCGTCGCCTGGTGGCTGAAGCGCAGCCGCTGGCTGTAGGCAAAAATGACGAAAACCCGGTTAACATTGAGCAATATCAACATTTAGCCGGGGGAAATGGGGCATGATCTCTCTCGCAGGTGAATGCAACGTCAAGCGATGGGCGTTGCGCTCCATAATTGTCTTACTTTCTTATTTTTGAATTACTGCATAGCACATTTGATTCGTACAATGCCGGTTTAATCACCGGCATTTTTTTATTCGGCTTTTACTCTGTTTCAGGCCGCGCTTTCATCCCAGAAGCTGGCTTCAATCTTGTGCCCATCCAAATCCCGAACAAAGCAGCCGTAGTAAGCCTCACCGTAGTGCGGCCGCGAACCGGGCGCGCCTTCATCGACGGCGCCGGCCAGCAGCGCCTGACGATGGAATTCATCCACCTGTTGCTTGCTGGTCGCGAAAAAGCCGACGTGCGTGCCGTTGCCGGGCGCGGCAGGCCGGCCGTCAATCGGCATCTGCAGCCAAAACTCCGGGTAGTCGCGGCCGTAACCGATGGCGCCGGGATGTTCCAACACGCGTCGGCAACCCAAGGCGGCCAGCGCACGATCGTAAAAGGCCGCGGCGGCCTCGAAATCGTTGGAGCCTAGCGAGACGTGGGACAGGCAGGGGGTAATATTCATTGCGCGCTCTCCAATTGACTGTATAAATAAACAGTATAGGGTAAAAACGGCACTGCCCAGTAAATTTTGCGCAAACTGTGAACAGGATCGAGATCGTCGAGAGCGGGGAATGTCGCCGCTTGCAGAGGGCAAGCGGCGAGAGGGGCTTATTTGATTTCCAGCACGTTCAACCGCTCTGGCGCTGGCACCGCGTCGTCTGAGTCTTCCGGCTGCCAGCCGACCGGTTGCATCGGGATGTCTTCGCGATCGAAGGCCAAATCGCCGCCGTCTACCACGGCGCTACCGTGGTGAATGCCTTTGAAATCGAACAGATTGATATCGCTCAGGTGCGAAGGCACCACGTTTTGCATGGCGCTGAACATGGTTTCCAATCGGCCAGGGTAACGCTTGTCCCAGTCGCGCAGCATGTCGCCGATCACCTGGCGCTGCAAATTAGGCTGCGAGCCGCACAGGTTGCACGGAATGATCGGGAAGGCTTTGGCGATAGAGAAACGCTCGATGTCTTTCTCGCGGCAATAGGCCAGCGGGCGGATGACCACGTGTTTGCCGTCGTCGCTCATCAGCTTGGGCGGCATGCCTTTCATTTTGCCGCCGTAGAACATGTTGAGGAACAGCGTTTGCAAAATGTCGTCGCGGTGGTGGCCCAGCGCGATCTTGGTGGCACCCAGTTCGGTGGCGGTGCGGTACAAAATGCCGCGACGCAGGCGCGAGCACAGTGAACAGGTGGTTTTGCCTTCCGGGATCTTGTCTTTGACGATGCTGTAGGTGTTCTCTTCGACGATCTTGTACTCCACCCCCAGGCTTTCCAGGTAGGCGGGCAGAATATGCTCCGGGAAGCCGGGCTGTTTCTGATCGAGGTTCACCGCGATTAACGAGAAGTTAATCGGCGCGCTCTGCTGCAGGTTGCGCAGGATCTCAAGCATGGTGTAGCTGTCTTTACCGCCGGACAGGCAGACCATGATGCGGTCGCCTTCTTCAATCATATTGAAATCGGCGATCGCTTCGCCCACGTTGCGGCGCAGGCGCTTTTGCAATTTATTCAGGTTGTACTGCTCTTTTTGGCTAACGGATTGCTTTTCTGACATTTAAATCGTGCTCATTCTCAATGGGGGGCACTAGGGGCATGGCGTTGTAGACCGCGAGTTTACCATTCAACCGGCCAATTTTGATCATTATTCATCATCCAGCTTCCACGCGCCCGACGCGAGGCCTGTATGGTACGGATTGCGAGCAGGAATGCCAGCGGGTTTTATTGCTGCGGCTTACGCCGGCGGTAAAAGAACAGGGCGCGAATCACTCGCGCCCTGAAGGGATTACTCTGCGGCGGATTTTTCCGCCTTGCCGGCCAGCAGGCTGAGGAAGTCGTATTTCTCCTTCAGCTCTTTCTCGGCGGCCTGATACAGCGCGCTGGCCACTTCCGGCTGCTGTGAGTTCAGGCGGCGGAAACGCTGTTCTTTCAGCAGCGTTTCCGACAGGCTGCTGTTCGGCGGCCGGGAGTCCAGCGCCAATGCGGCCTTGCCCTCGGCGCTGCGGCGCGGATCGAAGCGGTACAGCGGCCAGAAGCCGGTGGCGGTCAGCTGTTTCATCTGATCGTGGCTGAGCGCCAGATCGTAGCCGTGCTCTTCGCACGGGCTGTAGGCGATGATCAGCGACGGGCCCGGATAGGCTTCGGCCTCCTGAATCGCTTTCACCGTTTGGTTAAGCTGCGCTCCCAGCGAGATCTGCGCGACGTAGACATGGCCGTACATCATCATGCTGACGCCCAAATCCTTGCGCGCCTTGCGCTTGCCGTGTTCACCGAACTTGGTCACCGCACCGAGCGGCGTGGCCTTCGACTGCTGGCCGCCGGTGTTGGAGTAACATTGGGTGTCGAGCACCAGCACGTTGACGTTTTCCGTCAGGCTGAGCACGTGATCCAAACCGCCGAAGCCGATGTCGTAGGCCCAACCGTCACCGCCGATCAGCCAGATGGATTTATCCACCAGGTAGTCGGCGTCGGCCGCCAGCTGGCGTGCGTCTTCGCCTTCGAGACTCGCCAACAGCGTACGCAGTTCGGCGATTTGCTTACGGCGCGGCTCCGGCGCCACGTCGTCCATCTGCAAGGCATTGACCAACTGCTCCGGCAGCTGCGGCGCCAGCGAATTCAGCAGGCGCAGCACCCGTGCGCGATGTTGATCGACCGTCAGACGGAAGCCCAGGCCGAATTCGGCGTTGTCTTCGAACAGCGAGTTGGCCCACGCGGGCCCGCGCCCTTCGGCGTTGGTGGTGTAAGGCGTGGTCGGTAGGTTGCCGCCGTAGATCGACGAACAGCCGGTGGCGTTGGCGATCAGCAAACGGTCGCCATAGAGCTGGGTCAACAGCTTGATGTACGGCGTTTCGCCGCAGCCGGAACAGGCGCCGGAATACTCGAACAGCGGCGTGATCAGCTGCGAGGTACGAATGTCGATGCGCTCCAGCTGCGCCGGATCGATTTCCGGCAGCTGCAGGAAGAAGTCGTAGTTGTCTTTCTCAGCCGTTAGATTATCGAGGCGCGAAGCCATGTTGATGGCCTTGATCTCCGGGTTCTGGCGATCTTTCGCCGGGCAGACCTCGACGCACAGGTTACAGCCGGTGCAATCTTCCGGCGCTACCTGCAGCACGTATTTCTGGCCTCGCATATCGCGCGCTTTGACATCCAGTGACTGCAGGGAAGCAGGGGCGTGCTCCATCTCCGCTGGCTGAACCACCTTGGCGCGAATGGCGGAGTGCGGGCAGGCGGCGACGCAGTGGTTGCACTGGGTGCACAGGTCGGGCTGCCATACCGGGATCTCTTCGGCGATGTTGCGCTTTTCCCATTGGGTGGTGCCCACCGGCCAGGTGCCGTCCGGCGGGAAGGCGGAAACCGGCAGCGCATCGCCCAGCCCGGCCAGCATCGCGGCGGTGACGGTTTTGACGAAGTCCGGCGCGGCGTCCGAGACCACCGGCGGACGCATCGGGCTGCTGGCGTCGACCGGCTGTAGCGGGATCTCGGTCAGCGCGGCGCGGGTGGCACCCAGCGCCTGCCAGTTGCGCTCGACGATCTCCTGGCCCTTGCTGCTGTAGCTGCGGGCGATGGCGTCCTGCAGCTGTTGCAGCGCCACGTCGCTCGGCAGGATCTGCGTCAGGTGGAAAAACGCCATCTGCATTACGGTGTTGATGCGCGCGCCGAGCCGGCATTCGCGCGCCAGCTTGGCGGCGTTGATGATATAGAAACGCGCCTGGCGTTGGTGCAACAGCGCCTGAACCTCCTGCGGCAGGCGCGACCAGACCTCGTCGGCGCCGTAAGGGGTATTGAGCAGGAAGGTGCCGCCGGGCTTCAGGCGTTCAACCATTTGGTACTTATCGATAAATTGCAGCTGGTGGCAGCCGACGAAGTCCGCGCGGCTGACCAGGTAGGCCGAGTTGATCGGCTGCTCGCTGACGCGCAGGTGCGACACCGTCAGGCCGCCGGCCTTTTTGGAGTCGTAGACGAAATAGCCCTGGGCATACAGCGGCGTGGCGTTGCCGATGATCTTGATGTTGTTCTTGGTGGCCGAGACCGAGCCGTCGCTGCCCAAACCGTAGAACAGCGCTTCCAGCGAGGCGCGCTGTGGCAGGATTTCGTCGCTCAGCGGCAGCGAAAGCCCGGTGACATCATCGAAGATGCCGACGGTAAAGCGCGGGCGCGGCTGCGGCTGGGCCAGCTCGCGGAACACCGCCAGCGCGCAGTCCGGGCCGAACTCTTTCGACGACAGCCCGTAACGGCCGCCGATCACCCGCGGCAGCGTGGCGCGTTCACCCCGGCTGTAGGCTTCCGCCAGCGCGGTCATCACGTCCAGATACAGCGGTTCGGCCAGCGCGCCCGGCTCTTTGGTGCGATCGAGCACCGCGACGCTGCGCACGCTGTCCGGCAGGGCGCTGAGCAGATACTGGGCGGAGAACGGCCGGAACAGGCGCACCTTCAGCACGCCGACTTTCTCGCCGCGGGTCAGCAGGGTGTCAATCACCTCTTCGCAGGTGCCGGCGGCGGAACCCATCACCACCACCACGCGCTCGGCCTGCGGGTGGCCGTAATAGTCGAACGGCCGATAGTGGCGGCCGGTAAGGGCGGCGAAGGCCGCCATGGCGTCGATCACGTGCTGGCCGGTGGCGTCATACCACGGGTTGGTGGCTTCGCGCGATTGGAAATAGGTGTCCGGGTTGGCCGAAGTGCCGCGCACCACCGGATGATCCGGCGACAGCGCCCGGCTGCGGTGAGCGTCGATCGCCGCCTGCGGCAGCATTTGCCGCAGCGTATCGTCGCTGAGCGGCACGATCTTGTTGATTTCGTGCGAGGTGCGGAAGCCGTCGAAGAAATGGATAAACGGCACGCGTGCGTTGAGGGTGGCGGTCTGAGAGATCAGCGCGAAGTCCTGCGCCTCCTGCACGTTGCCGGCACACAGCATGGCGCAGCCGGTCTGGCGCACCGCCATTACGTCCGAATGGTCGCCGAAGATAGACAGCGCGTGCGTGGCCACGGTGCGCGCGGCGACGTGCAGCACGAACGGCGTCAGCTCGCCGGCCAGCTTGTACAGCGTCGGGATCATCAGCAGCAGGCCCTGCGATGAAGTGAACGAGGTTGACAGCGCGCCGGTTTGCAAGGCGCCGTGCACGGTGGCGATCGCGCCGCCTTCCGACTGCATTTCCACCACCCGGGGGATGTCGCCCCAGATGTTTTGCCGGCCATCGCCGGACCAGGCATCCGCCTGTTCCGCCATGGTGGAACTCGGCGTGATAGGGTAGATGGCAATCACTTCGTTGGTGCGATAGGCCACGGAAGCGACTGCATTATTACCATCTGTAGTTATCATCGACGTTACCTTTTCATTGCTCACAAAGCCGCGAAAGCGCACTTTCGCAGTAATGGAAAAAAGTCTAACAGAGGGTTTGAACATGGCTTTATCGTGTTTGTGTGGCGGGTGATAAATCGTCAAAGGCGTATTTCCTCGCCGATTGGGTGCCGGCGGCAATAAATTGTTTTCACCGTTTAAAGACAATTTATTTCCGGCGCGTCATAATTGCGCATCGGCAAACTGACAGAAGAAAACCATGAGCGCATTTATGTATTTGACGATGGCGATAGTCGCGGAAGTGATCGCCACCACCATGTTGAAAGCCTCCGAAGGCTTTACCCGCCTGTGGCCGTCGCTGCTGGTGGTGCTGGGCTACGGCGTGGCATTTTGGGGGCTGTCGATGGTGGTCAAGAGCATGCCGCTGGGCATCGTCTATGCGATCTGGTCGGGCATGGGCATCGTGCTGGTGTCGGTCGCGGCGGTATTCGTTTATCAGCAAAAATTGGATTGGCCGGCGATCGTCGGTATGGGATTAATTATTGCCGGCGTGCTGGTGATTAATTTACTGTCCAAAGCTTCGGTGCACTGAGTGTTATTTTAATGTGAAAAAAGGCCGGCGTGACAGCAAGTCGCGCCGGTTGAAGAATTCAGCCATCATTCACTGAAAATAGTGGAATGCTAATTACTTAGCGCCGCCAGCATAGACGCAAATATCCTCCTCTCCGGTAGCAAAAAATGCGCCGTCATACTGAAAGCACGCGAAGATAATGAATACCGATATTGCGGGAGAAATCTCCCCGTCGGCAGCAGTGACGTTATCACTTTCTGCGTGCGGCCAGGGCCGGGTAGCGGGTGGCGCCGTCACGTTTGGCACCGCGCGCCGGTGTGGAAATATTCTGCAAACAAAATAAATGTCCGGCCGGCGCAAAAAAACGATAAATAATGGCTGGAATATATTTTCATTATTTATATATCGAGCTAGATTAAACAAGTTTGCATCAAAGATAGCGAAACGTGTCCGCCAAGTGACGCGCGTTATCAGCAATGGCGATTTTACACAGCGCAGTTCCGGGTTCAGGAGTGGGATAATGACGACATCAAAATGGCTGCTTGCCAGCGCCGTGCTGCTTTTAGCCGCCTGCAGCAGCAATAACGAAGAGCCAGTACAGCAGGGCAACAGTGCCAGAATCAATACGTTGCAGACCAGCGCCGGTTGCGCGGCGGTCGGCGGCGTCACCACCATTGCGCACAACCTGAACGGTGAAGCGCTGCGCATGTGCCAAATGCCGAACGGCAAGCAGTGCGAAGAACGCACGCTGGGCCTGGGCAGCTGCGCCGGGTAAGCCCGCGGCGCCAGGCCCAGCGTGCAGGATCAATACACCCAATCGCGCAGGGTATAGATAAGCGTGTGGCCGCTGCCGTTGAGCGTCAGCTGCTGGGCGTTTAGCGTCACTTCGGCGCCGTTTTCGAGCACGGTGCCGATCACCCGATCCCAGCGGTTGCGCTGTTCATCAGGGCACAGCCTGCGCGTCATGGCCAGCGGTTTCACCGTCAGCACGCCGTCGCGTAATTGCCCCTGGCCAAAGAAGCGGTTGCACATCGTGCCGGAGACATGCAGGCTCTCGCCGAACTCCAGATTGAGCAGGCCGCCACCCGCCGGTGATTTCGCCGTTTCGCCATCCACGCTCTGCAACACAAAGTTGTGATGTAACAGATCGCCTGGCGTGACGGCCGTGTGTGGTTTCATGCTGCACCCCGCTAAGGCCAGCGCCGCAAGGGCGGCTACCGTGGTTTTTCTCATCGCGTTCTCTCAAATAAACAGGGCGCCGCAAGGGCGCCCCGAGGTTACGCTCAGGCGTTCAACTGGTTCGGGCAGGCTTCGCCGCGTTCCAGCTGGCTGATGTTCTGCAGCGTGGTTTGCGAAATGCTGGTCAGCGCCTCTTCGGTCAGGAAGGCCTGATGGCCGGTAAACAGCACGTTGTGGCAGGCCGAGAGGCGGCGGAACACGTCGTCCTGAATCACGTCGTTCGACTTGTCTTCGAAGAACAGATCGCGTTCGTTCTCGTAAACGTCCATCCCCAGCGCGCCGATTTTCTGCTGCTTCAGCGCGTCGATGGCGGCGGTGGAGTCGATCAGCGCGCCGCGGCTGGTGTTGATCACCATCACGCCGTTTTTCATCATCGCGAAAGCGTCGGCATTCAGCAGATGGTGGTTTTCCGGCGTCAGCGGGCAGTGCAGGGTGATCACGTCGGACTGCGCGTACAGCGTTTTCAGATCGACATACTCCGCGCCCAGTTCCAGCGCCTGTTCGCTCGGGAAGGGATCGTAGGCCAGCAGCTTCATGCCAAAGCCTTTCAGAATGCGCATCGTCGCCACGCCGATTTTACCGGTGCCGATCACCCCGGCGGTGCGGTTATGCATGTTAAAGCCGATCAGCCCTTCCAGCGAGAAGTTGGCGTCGCGGGTGCGTTGATAGGCGCGGTGAATACGGCGGTTCAGGCACATCATCATGCCTACCGCGTGCTCTGCCACGGCCTCCGGCGAATAGGCGGGCACGCGCACCACCTTGATGCCCAGTTCTTGGGCGGCGTCCAGATCGACGTTATTAAAACCGGCGCAGCGCAGGGCGAGAATTTCGACGCCCAGCGCCGCTAGTTCTTCGAGCACTTCACGGCTGCCGTCATCGTTAACGAAGAGGCACACCGCCTTGCAACCGGCGGCCGTTTTGGCGGTTTTTTTACTGAGTAAAAAGTCGAAGAATTCCAGCTCGTAGCCAAACTGCTGATTCACCAGTTCGAGATATTTACGGTCATACTGTTTAGTACTGTATATCGCCAATTTCATCGTGGTTTCTCCACCGTGATTTTGTGATCAATTTAACAGATTTTAGTAAATTCGACAATTGGTTAGCAGTTTGTCCCGCACGGGGGGTGTTCGATCAGACAGGGGAGTGAAACCGGCCCGCATTGGGCCGGTTCACTCGATGTTAGCGAGCGATTTCCGTGTAATGATGCTCATCATAGTCATGGGTCAAATACCCGTTGACGGCATCGTTAAAGGCGATCCAATGCGGTGTTTTCTGGTGCGCCGAAAGCGCCGCCTTATCGTCCCAGTTTTCGATCAGCGCATAGCTGTTTTCATCGTTCTGGCATTGCCAAAGCTGGTAAAAAGAGCAGCCGGTTTCTTTATTGGATTCCTGCACCATGGTGTTGAGCAGGCTGAGAAACGCGGGGCGCTTGTCCGGGTTGACCTGAAAAAAGACGTTAAGCGTGATCATGATTTATTTCCTCGGTCGATAATGAAACTGGAATTTCCAGGGGCAGCGTTGTGCTGACAGCGAGGATTTTACGGACTTGATGGCTGACTAAAAGTGAAATACAGTTCGTTAATCATTCACTTTTGGTGAAGGTTTGATATGTTTAAACGTGCCCAGTTAGCCACCTTTTGCATGGTGGTTGAGTCGGAGAGTCTCACGGCAGCGGCGGAGAGGTTGTTTTGCGTGCCCTCTAACGTGACCAAGAAATTAAAAGAGTTGGAAACGGCGTGTGGCGTTACGCTATTTGATCGTGAGCGCAATCGGTTGTCGCTCACGCCGGAAGGCCGAGCGCTTTACCATAAGGCCAAGCGCTTTTTGGCTATCGAAGAGCGGGCGCGAGCGCAGCTTGAACAGGATCCGGTGCAGGGCGAACTGAAGCTTGGCGCGCTTGATATCGCCTTGAGTCATCATCTGCCGCAAAAGTTGGCGCATTACCGTGCGCAGAACCGCCGCGTTCAGTTGAGCGTGGTGCAGGGCTATTCGCTGGATCTGGAGTTTCAATTGCAAAAAGGAACTCTGGACGTGGTGTTTTCAGATGGGCCGATAGAACATCCGCAGCTGCAGAGCCGGCGTGCTTTTCAGGAGCGTTTGGTCTTCATTGGCGGGGCGTATCAGCCAGCGTTGTTGGCAAGAAGCGATCTCTATGTTTATTCGCGGCAATGCCACTATCGCCATCTGGTGGACGCCTGGCTGCAGAAGCAGCAAATCATCCCCGCCGCGCTGCTGGAGGTGGAATGCTACGACGTGATATTCGCCTGCGTCACCGCGGGGTTGGGGTATGCGTTTGTCCCTGAAAGCCTGGCGCGACAGCGGGAGGTTGCGTATATCGAGTGCGGTAATGAAATGCGCAGCGATATTTATGCTATCTGGCGTAAAGCGAGCGACAGCCGCATAGTTCAGGCTTTTATTGAGGCCGTGATTTGAAATTAGCGGCAAAAAAATCCCCACGGGGGTGTGGGGAATGGCTTCTCTAGTACACAGTTAGCTAGCAGCTAAACTTTTATTAGAATGATTGCAAGACTATTAATCATCAACGGTAACGACAATAACAAAAGTCTGAAAACTGTCCTATTTATGTGATGTATATGTAACGAAAATCTACAACCCCGCACACGTTTGCGCCAAAAAGGTGCAAATCGCTTCTGGAACCGCACTCAGCTTCACCCTATGTCAAATTCGTGCCATCATTATTGTCAATTCAGGCATAGACTTAACGAATGCCTAACTCAGGAACAAGCAATCATTTAATGACCAGGCGATTGAAAGTATTCATAGGGACGGTGGCGGGCTGTGCAATTCTGGTGTTGGCGTTGTGGCAAACCCTGCCGCGCTGGCTGCCGGGAGTGCTATCGCATTGGTTACCGGCGGGGAGCCGGCTGGAATTGCAGGGCAATTTGCACTGGCGCCAGGGCGGCCTGGCGTTGGCGGGGGCGCGTTTCACCGCGGAAGATTGCCTGCTGGCCAACGTCGGGCCGACGCGGCTGGCTTATCACCAGGGCCGCTGGCAGCTGTCGAGCGATAAGGTCAGCGTCGACAGCGCCTGTTTGTCAAAACTCCCGGGCGGCGACGCCAACAGCGCGCCGCTGGCGCTCGATCAACTGCAGCGGGAGCTGCCGTCGCTGGATCTCACCCTTAATGACCTGACGCTCATTCCCTGGCAGCGCTATGCCGGCAAGCTGCAGCTTTCCTCCGGCCCTGACGGGCAACGCCTACATTATCAGGGGCCGAATCTCAGCGCCGAGGCGCAGCTGGATGAAAAACAGCAGCTGACGTTGCAAAGTCTGACCATCGTCCCGCCCAACAGCGCGCAACCGCTACACCTCGCCGGCAAGATAACCATTCCGCTGGATTTGGCCAGCCTGCCGACGCAGGGGGCGTTGCAGGGGGAAATGCAGACCGCCTATCTGGAAAAACCGTTGTTGCTGGACATGCGTTGGCAACAGCAGCAGGGCATGTTGACGGTGAGCGAAAAAGGCGACGATCGCCCGCTGGCGGTGTTGCCGTGGGAAGTCGCGCCGCAGCGGCTCAGCATCAAGCAGGGCGAGTGGCGTTGGCCGTACAGCGGGCAGCCGTTGAACGGCGGCCTGAACATCGCGCTGCATGACTGGAGCAAAGGGTGGGATGAAACGGAGATCAGCGCGCGGCTGAACGTGATCACCGCCGGCCACAACGGCAAGGGCAATGCGGTGCTCACCCTCGGGCCGGGCAAGGTAGGGTTGACCGACAGCGATCTGCGCTTCCAGCTGACCGGCCAGGCCAATCTGGCCGATTTCTCCACCACCGCGTCGATCCCGGGCGTGATTGGCGGCAGCATTCTTAATCCGACGCTGGTGCTGCAGCCGGGGTCGCTCCTGCGCCTGTGGGGCAAGGTGACGCCGGAAATGAAGCTGGAGGAGGCGCGTTTACCGCTGGCGGGCGTGAAGGTGACCGCCGCCGGTATCACCGGCCGCCTGCAGGCGATTTTGAGCGCCAGCGACAGTTATTGGGGGCGCTTCAAGCTGCACCTGGACGGCCAGGCGCAGGATTTCTGGCCGGACAAGGGTGACTGGCAGTGGCGCTACTGGGGCAATGGCCGGTTGCCGCCGCTGCAGGCCGCCTGGGACGTTGCCGGCAGCGGCCGCTGGCAGGACAGCGAGCTGGTGCTCGACAAACTCTCCACCGGCTTCGACAAATTAAAGTACGGTCTGGTGACGGTCGCCGCGCCGCGCCTGAGCCTCAACCAACCGCTGCGCTGGCGGCGCGATGAACAAAACCCGCAGTTCAACGGCGAGCTGCAGCTGGCGGCAGATAAGGTCAGCTTCAGCGACGGCGGCCATCTGCCGGCGCCGGTGCTGGCGCTGCAGCTGAACGGCCGTTCGCCGGACAGTTTCCAGCTGCAGGGCAAACTGCAGGCGCAGCAGATCGGGCCGATCGCGCTGCGCGGCCGCTGGGACGGCGAACGCCTGCGTGGCGAAGGCTGGTGGCCGAAACAGTCGCTGAAGGTCTTCCAGCCGCTGCTCGCGCCGGATCTCAATCTCACGCTGCGCGAGGGCGAGTTTTATGCGCAGTCGGCGTTTTCCGCCGCCCGCGAGCAGGGCTTCGAAGCCGGCGGCCACTGGGTGGTGAAAAACGGCGGCATGTGGCTGAAGGACGGCGAAATGAGCGGTCTGGATTTCATCCTGTCGTACCGGTTCAAGCAGCATCAGTGGCTGCTGGGTGCCAAACAGCCGGTATCGCTGCGCATCAAGTCCTTCACCAACCTGTTCGAGATGCAGAACATTTCCGCCGATCTGCAGGGCACTTATCCCTACAGCGAAAGGCAGCCGCTGACGTTGAGCAACGTCGGCGTGGACATGCTCAACGGACATATCAGCCTGTCGGCGCTGCGGTTGCCGCAGCATGACGCCGCGGTGCTGAAGCTGGACAAGGTCGATCTCAGCGCGCTGTTCACCGCCCTGAAACCGAAGCAGTTCGCCATGTCCGGCCGCGTCGACGGCGAGCTGCCGCTGTTCCTGAACCACCCGAAATGGCTGGTGCAGAACGGCTGGATCGCCAACGCCGGCACGTTGACGCTGCGGCTTGACAAAGACATGGCCGACGCCATCGGCAGCAACAACCTGGCGACCGGCGCGGCGATCGACTGGCTGCGCTATATGGAAATCAACCGTTCGCACGCCCGGGTCGATCTCGATAACCTGGGCGAGCTGACGCTGAGCGCGCGCATCGACGGCATCAACCCGCAGAAGAGCGCCAAGCGCGAGGTGATCCTGAACTATCGCCATCAGGAAAACGTGTTTCAGCTGTGGCGCAGTTTGCGCTTCGGCGACAATTTACAGGAGTGGCTGGAGCAGGCCCTCTCACAACCTGGGGAACAACAATGAAAATCATGAGTGTGCCGGCGCTGGCAGCGGTGCTGTGCGTTTCGCTGCTGAGCGGCTGCGTGCCGCGCATCGAGGTGGCGACGCCGAAGGATCCGATCACCATCAATATGAACGTCAAGATCGAGCATGAAATTCATATCAAGGTGGATAAGGACGTCGAAAACCTGCTGAAAACCCAAAGCGGTCTGTTCTAGGAGCCGACATGAAAAAACGTTATTTGTGGCTGGCCGGCGCCGCCTGGTTGTTCAGCGGCGTGGTGATGGCGCTGACGCTGGATGAGGCGAAGCAGCAAGGGCGGGTAGGCGAAACCCTGAGCGGCTACATTGCGCCGGTGAAGCAGGACGCGGAAACGCTGGCGCTGGTGAAGCGCATCAACGCCGGCCGCGCCGAGAAGTATCAGGAAGTGGCGGACGGCAACCACATCGCCGTTGACGAAGTGGCGCGCATGGCCGGGCAGAAGCTAGTGACGCGGGCGCAGAGCGGTGAGTATGTGCGCGGCATCAACGGCCAGTGGCTGCAGAAATAAAAAAAAAAGCGCGCCGTCTGGCGCGCCAAGAGATACGGATAGATGATTATTATGAGGGTAGTGCAGGTTTGACAGGACGTGCGTCTTGTCCGGCAGGGGCGTGGCGCCCCTGCGCAGGGTCTTAGGCAGCAACCACCTGAGACAGGGCCGCCTTGGCGTCTTCCTGGGCTTTGGTCGCCACTTCCGGGCCGTAGGCGATGCCTTCCGCGAAGACGAACTCCACGTCGGTGATGCCGATGAAGCCCAGGAACAGACGCAGGTAAGGTTCTACCAGGTCGGTTGGAGTGCCTTTGTGGATGCCGCCGCGGCTGGTCAGGATCACGGCGCGTTTGTTTTTCACCAGGCCTTCCGGACCGTTTTCGGTGTAGCGGAAGGTTACGCCGGCGCGGGCAACCAGATCGAAATAGTTTTTCAGCTGGGTCGGGATGTTGAAATTGTACATCGGCGCGGCAATCACGATGACGTCATTGGCCTGCAGCTCGGCGATCAGCTCGTCCGACAGGGCCAGCGCTTCTTGTTGACGCGGGGTCAACGGAGCATCGGAAGGACGCAGCGCGCCGACCAGCTCACCGTCCAGCACCGGGATTGGCTGCGCGGCCAGATCGCGTACGGTGATGGTGTCGCCGCTGTGGGCGTTGCTCCATTGCTCTACGAAGAAATCGGCCAGTTGGTTAGACTGAGAGTAGGTCGCCAGGATGCTTGATTTCAGAACCAATACTTTGCTCATCGATAATTCCTTACGTTGTGACAGTGACATCAGGACTCAGCGTCCCTTGCATGAAGTACATGCTATTCACATTCCCCCAACAGTGATAGCGCAATATTTCGAGATCTTCGTTCGATTTTATTGAATGATATGGCGACGCTTTACTCGCGGAAGTAGGGGGAGAAAGCCGTTTGTGATAGGCTGTGCGGCTAAAGTAAAAAAATCGCTAAAAAAACACCAAACCGTTGCTAAGCCTGGCCTTGGCGGCGAAGAAACAAGGAACACCGAACGTGAAATCTCCGCTCGAGGCACTGCCGGCCCAACTGGGTGAGCTGATGCTCCGCGATCAACAACGCCTGCGTCGTCGCCTGCAGGGCGCACGAAAAATCAAAAATCCCGATGCCCAGCTGGCGGTTGCCGCCGAAGTAGAAAGCGACATCGCGGCGGCGCGGCAAAAAGTGCAGGCGCGCGCCGCGTCTTGCCCGCGCATTACCTATCCGGAAAGCCTGCCGGTCAGCCAAAAAAAGCAGGACATTTTAAACGCCATTCGCGATCACCAGGTGGTGATCGTCGCCGGGGAAACCGGCTCGGGGAAAACCACCCAGCTGCCGAAGATCTGCCTGGAACTGGGGCGCGGGGTGAAAGGGCTGATCGGCCATACCCAGCCGCGCCGCCTGGCGGCGCGCACCGTTGCCAACCGCATCGCCGACGAGCTGGAAACCCCGCTCGGCGGCAGCGTCGGCTACAAGGTGCGCTTCAACGATCAGGTGGGGGAAAATACCCTGGTCAAGCTGATGACCGACGGTATCTTGCTGGCGGAAATTCAGCAGGACCGCCTGCTGATGCAGTACGACACGCTGATCATCGATGAAGCGCACGAGCGCAGCCTCAATATCGACTTTATTCTCGGCTACCTGCGCGAACTGTTGCCGAAGCGCCCGGATCTGAAGGTGATCATTACCTCGGCGACCATCGATCCGCAGCGCTTCTCGCGCCATTTCAACAATGCGCCGATCATCGAGGTTTCCGGCCGCACCTACCCGGTGGAGGTACGCTACCGCCCGGTGGTCGACGACGGCGACGATACCGATCGCGATCAGCTGCAGGCGATTTTCGATGCGGTGGACGAGCTTGGGCGCGAAGGGCCGGGCGACATTCTGATCTTCATGAGCGGCGAGCGCGAGATCCGCGATACCGCCGACGCCCTGAACCGCCTCAATCTGCCGCATACCGAGGTGCTGCCGCTGTATGCGCGCCTGTCGAACAGCGAGCAGAACCGGGTATTCCAGTCGCACCACGGCCGGCGCATCGTGCTGGCCACCAACGTGGCGGAAACCTCGCTGACGGTGCCGGGCATCAAGTACGTCATCGATCCGGGCACCGCGCGCATCAGCCGTTACAGTTTCCGCACCAAGGTGCAGCGCTTGCCGATCGAACCGGTGTCGCAGGCCTCCGCCAACCAGCGTAAAGGGCGCTGCGGTCGCGTATCGGAAGGGGTGTGCATCCGTCTGTACTCCGAGCAGGATTTCCTCTCGCGGCCGGCGTTTACCGATCCGGAAATTCTGCGCACCAACCTGGCGTCGGTCATTCTGCAGATGACCTCGCTGGGGCTGGGCGACATCGCCGCGTTTCCGTTCGTCGAGGCGCCGGACAAGCGTAATATTCAGGATGGCGTGCGCCTGCTGGAAGAGCTGGGGGCGATCGCCACCGCCGATAACGGCCACTATCAGCTGACGCCGCAGGGCCGCCAGCTGGCGCAGTTGCCTATCGACCCGCGTTTGGCGCGCATGGTGCTGGAGGCGCAGAAGAGCGGCAGCGTACGCGAGGTAATGATCATCACCGCCGCGCTGTCGATTCAGGATCCGCGTGAGCGCCCGATGGACAAGCAGCAGGCCTCGGATGAAAAACACCGCCGCTTTGCCGACAAGGACTCGGACTTCCTGGCGTTCGTCAACCTGTGGGATTATCTGCAGGAGCAGCAAAAAGCGAACTCTTCCAGCCAGTTCCGCCGGCTGTGCCGCAACGATTTCCTCAACTACCTGCGGGTGCGCGAGTGGCAGGATATCTATACCCAGCTGCGCCAGGTGGCGAAAGAGCTGGGGCTGCCGATCAACAGCACGCCTTCCGACTATCGCAGCGTGCACACCGCGTTGCTGACCGGCTTGCTGTCGCACATTGGCCAGAAGGATGCGGACAAGCAGGAATTTACCGGCGCGCGCAACGCCCGCTTCTCGATCTTCCCCGGCTCCGGCCTGTTCAAGAAGCCGCCGAAATGGACCATGGTGGCCGAACTGGTGGAAACCAGCCGCCTGTGGGGGCGCATCGCCGCGCGCATTGAACCGGAATGGATTGAGCCGCTGGCTCAGCACCTGGTGAAACACAGCTACAGCGAGCCGCACTGGTCGAAATCGCAGGGGGCGGTGATGGCCAGTGAAAAGGTCACGCTGTTCGGTCTGCCGATCGTCGCGGCGCGCCAGGTCAATTACGGCGCCATCGATCCGCTGCTGTGCCGCGAGCTGTTTATCCGCCATGCGCTGGTGGAGGGCGACTGGCAGACTCGCCACGCCTTCTTCCGCGAAAACCAAAAGCTGCGCGCCGAAGTGGAAGAGCTGGAGCATAAATCGCGCCGCCGCGACATTTTGGTGGACGACGAAACGCTGTTCGGCTTCTACGATCGCCGCATCCCCAACGACGTGGTTTCCGGCCGTCATTTCGATAGCTGGTGGAAGAGCGCGGCCAAACAGCAGCCGGACCTGCTGAACTTCGAAAAAGAGATGCTGATCAAGGACGGCGCCAACAAAATCAGCGCGCTCGACTACCCGAACTTCTGGCATCAGGGCAACCTCAAGCTGCGGCTGAGCTACCAGTTCGAACCGGGCACCGACGCCGACGGCGTGACGGTGCACATTCCGTTGCCGATCCTCAACCAGGTGGAGGAGCAGGGCTTTGAATGGCAGATCCCCGGCATCCGCCGCGAGCTGGTGATTGCGCTGATCAAATCGCTGCCGAAGCCGGTGCGCCGCAACTTCGTGCCGGCACCGAACTACGCCGAGGCGTTCCTTGGCCGCGTCACTGCGCTGGAATTGCCGCTGCTGGACGCGCTGGAGCGCGAGCTGCGCCGCATGACCGGCGTGACCGTGTCACGTGATGATTGGCAGTGGGATCAGGTGCCCGATCACCTGAAGATGACCTTCCGCGTGGTGGGCGAGAAAAACCAGACGCTGCGCGAAGGCAAAGACCTGGCCGCGTTGCGCCTGCAGCTGAAAGAGAAAGTGCAGGAGACGCTGTCGGCGGTGGCCGACGACGGGCTGGAGCAGAGCAATCTGCATGTCTGGAGCTTTGGCCAACTGCCGGCGTTTTACGAGCAGAAGCGCGGCGGCTATTCGATGAAGGCTTACCCGGCGCTGGTGGATGAAAAGGACAGCGTGGCGATCCGCCTGTTCGACAGCGAAAGCGAGCAGCAACAGGCGATGTGGCAGGGCACGCGCCGCCTGCTGTTGCTGAATATTCCTTCGCCGATCAAATACCTGCATGAAAAGCTGCCGAACAAGGCCAAGCTGGGGCTCTATTTCAACCCGTACGGCAAGGTGCTGGAGCTGATCGACGACTGCATTTCGTGTGGCATCGACAAGTTGATCGCCGAACACGGCGGCCCGGTCTGGCAAGAGGAAGGCTTTGCCCGCCTGCAGGAGCAGATCCGCGCCGAGCTGAACGACACGGTCGTCGAGGTGGCCAAGCAGGTTGAGCAGATCCTGACGGCGGTCTTCAACATCAACAAACGGCTGAAAGGCCGGGTGGACATGTCGTTGGCGCTGGCGCTGTCGGACATCAAGACCCAGCTCGGCGGGTTGGTCTACCGCGGTTTCGTGACCGGCAACGGCTGGAAACGCCTGCCGGACACGCTGCGTTACCTGCAGGCGATCGAACGCCGGTTGGAAAAACTGGCTATCGATCCGCACCGCGATCGCGCGCAGATGCTGCGGGTGGAGCAGGTGCAGCAGGCCTGGCAGCAGTGGCTGAACAAGCTGCCGCCGAAGCGACAGCAGGAGGAAGAGGTAAAAGCGGTGCGCTGGATGATCGAAGAGCTGCGCGTCAGCCTGTTCGCGCAGCAGTTGGGCACGCCTTACCCGATCTCCGACAAGCGTATTTTGCAAACTATCGAGCAGCTTTCGGGCTAAGCTCAGGTGTGCCGGCCGGCAAGCGGCCGGCACACCACAGGCTCAACAGACCGCACAGCAGCAGCGTGGCGGCCAAATCCTGCCCGCGCGCCGCGATCGTCAACCCCAGGCCGATCAGCAGATAGTACAGCAGCCCGAATAACGCGCCGGCAGTGCCGAGTTGCTCCCGGTAGCGGGTCAGCGCCTGGCTCAGCACATTCGGGATAGCCAACCCGAACGCCAGTATCACCAGCGCGCAGGGAAGCAGCATCCACAGGCTGTGTTGCCACCAGAACAATGCCACGCCGCTGGCCACCGCCAGCAACCCGCCCAGCAGGATCTGACGCTTGGCGCTGACGCCGCGCGCCAGCAGGTGGCGGTTCAACAGCGCTCCCGCCAGGCTGCCCAGCGCCAGCATCACGCCCGAGTAGCCAAACTGCTGGCTGCTCAACCCCAGCCTTTCGAACATGAACGGCGCCAGGCTGAAGTAGCTGAACACCATGATATTGAAGCTGGCGACCAGCAGTGCCGAACACCAGATGTGCCGATCGCGCAGCATCGTCGTCAGGGCAATGCCCGGTGCGGCGGCCGTTGCGGTCTGCCGCTGCCGCGTTTCCGGCAATGTGCCGTAGCTCCACAGCAGCAGCGCCAGCGCCCAGGCCGCCTGTGCGATGAAGATCGCCGCGCTGCCGCCCCAGGCGACCAGCGCGCCGCCGGCAAACATTCCCAGCAGCGGGCTGATGGAAAGCGCGATGCCGACCAGCGCGAACATGCGCCCCAGCGCCGGGCCTTGATAGACGTCACGCAGCATGGTTTGCGTGACGATGGAACCGACCGCGGCACCGAAGGCGATCAGCGCACGGGCGGCCAGCAACAGCGTGAAGCTGCCGCTCAGCAGCGCGATGCCGGCGCCGACCAGATAGAGCACCAGGCCGGCCAGCATCGCCGGACGGCGGCCGAACCGATCGCAGAAGGCTCCCCAAAAGGCGACGCCGAGGGCGAAGGCGAAGAAATAGATGGATAACGTCTGCCCGGCCTGCGCGGCGCTGATGCCGAAATCGCTGCGGATGGCGGTAAGCGCCGGGCTGTACAGCGTTTCCAGGATCTGCGGCGTCATGATGGCGGTGACGAGCAGCGGTAAAGATAAGCGTTGCATGATGCACATTCTCCCTAAAAGTTAATGCGGCCAGTATAGGGAGCGACGCTTTGTTCGATTACAATTATTAGGACAAAAAACAACGGATATAGGACAATCTGATGGCGCTGATTCAACAGCATCACCCGTTCGACCCGGATCGGCTGCCGGCACCGGTGCTCGGCATTGCGGCCGAACTGGCGGAGCACGACTCCGGGCTGCATTGGCATCAGCGCTCGCAGCTGCTGTATGCGCCGCAGGGGTGCATGACGGTCACGTTGGCGCAGCAGTGGCTGATTCTGCCGCCGACGCGCGGCGTCTGGATACCGGGCGGCATTGCGCATCGGGTGCAGCTGCGCGGCCGCGTCGCGTATCGCTCGCTGTATTTCGACCCGGTGCTGACCGCCGCCATGCCGCCACAGGCTGCGGTGCTGGCGGTGAACCCGCTGCTGGCGGCGATCGTCGAGCGCATCGCGCACTGGCCGCTGGACTCTGCGTTGGCGCAGCCCCAGGCGCGCGATTTGCTGGCGGTGCTGATCAATGAGCTGAGCGAGGCGCAGCGCGAGAATACCCAGCTGCGGTTGCCGCAGGATAGGCGTCTTGCCGCCTGGCTGGCCACGCTGCCGGAGAGTGACGAATTGCCGGGGTTGGCGGCGTTGGCGCAGCGCTTGAATCTGCACGCCAAAACGTTGACGCGGCTGTTTGTGCGGGAAACCGGCCTGAGCTATCAGCAGTGGTGCCAGCAGTGGCGGTTGATGCGCGCGATCGAACTGCTGGCGACGTTGCCGTCGGTCAGCGCGGTGGCGCAGCGGTTGGGGTTTTCCAGCGACAGCGCGTTTATCGCCTTTTTCCGTCAGTTCACCGGCACCACGCCGCGGCGCTATATGCAAGGGGGCTGAAAAGCACAACGGCGCATAATGCGCCGCTGAGAGAGGATTATTTGCCTGCGGCCAGGGCGTCCAGCGCTTCGCGGATGCCGGGTACCGCCAGGGCGCGGTTATCGGCGCGATAGCGATCTTTCGCCGCCGGCGCCGAACTTTGGATGGCGATCAGCTGCCAGCCGTCGGCGGTTTTCAACAGCAGCGGTGAACCGCTGTCGCCGGGCAGGGTATCACATTGGTGCGACAGTACGCCTTGCTGGGCCCAGCCGGTCACCTTGCAGTTTTGGTGGCTGTAAAGGTCATCCAGATGATCTTCCGGGTAACCCGCCTGAGTAATCAGCCGTTTGGCCTGTTTCAGGGCCTGGGTCAGCGCCTTGCTGTCGCCTTGCCACAGCGGCAACGGTGCGATCGGCAGCGGCTTTTTGTCTTTCAGACGGATCAGCGCAAAGTCATAGGCGGCGGCGGCGGGCGGCACAATCCAGCCATCACCGTCCGGCTTCAGCTTTTTGCCCAGTTTGCTGTCGACCAGGGTCTCGATATTGCCGGTTTGATACTGCCAGGATTTATCGCCTGCCACGAAGCGTAGCGCGATGGCTTTATCCAGTTGTCCGGGTGGTGCCAGTACGCAGTGGCCGGCGGTCAACGCCAGGTGCGGGGAGATCAGCGTGGCGGTGCACAGATTACCGCTGGCGGTTTCGACCTGGCCGATGGCCTGCCACGGCTGGGCGGCGGTATCCGTGACCTTGATTCGTTCATCTTTGCCGAAAAACAGACGCGTTTGCTCGGCCTTGGACGGGCCGTCGGCGCGTGCCGCCTGAGCAGCGATGAGCGGGAGTGAGCACAGCAACAGTAAAACGGATATGCGCATAGATCTCTTGCCTGACAAATACGGATCATCCATAAACACACTGAATGCTAACTATAGACTGATTTAGCAGCCATGTGGATGGGCAATAATTGATTTTTCAATAATTTCCCGCCGGCGACGCGGCAGGCTACAGGTAAAAAAAGACGGCGATCAGTCCACAAAGGATCAGGGCGGTCAGAACGATCTCGAACAGGTAGCGGCGCAGCATCAATGAGAACCCCCCGATGAAAAAACACCCGGCGAACCGGGTGTCGTACACGTCAAGCCTGAAGCGGTGAGGGGACCCTCACGTCATTACGCTTTTTTGTGGCTGGCTTTCTTGTGGTGCTTTTTAGCCGCCTGGGCTTTTTGGGCCGGGGCTTTCTTACCGGCTTTTTTGTGATGCTTTTTGGCCGCCTGAGCTTTCTGAACCGGGGCTTTCTTGCCGTGGTGTTTCACCTGAGCTTTAGCCGGCGCAGCGGTGGCGGTGGTTGCGGTAGCCGCAGGTGCGGTGGTGGCAGCCTCGGCAGCGAAAGCCACGGAAGACAGACCCATTGCAGCGGCAACAACCAGAGCTAATACTTTTTTCATCGCAGAATCCTCAACATGACTTTTGGGTATCAACCCCACTGCGGGGCCGTTGAGATGATAGTAGGCAAACGGCGCCCGGCTTTCCGTGAGTGATTGGTTTCGGCTTGTAACCTAATGTACAGGGCGGCGGCGGCAAGGGGGATTGCTGCTATAATGACCGCCAGGCGCGATAAAAGGGATTTAAAATGAAAGAGATAACGATTCGCTGTGGCGTGACTGAACAGGGCGAGGTGCCGCTGGCCTATGAGGACTGGGGCGATGAGGCGCACCCGCCGCTGCTGCTCATCATGGGCATCGGCGCACAGCTGCTGCTGTGGCCTGACGATTTCTGCCGCGCCCTGGTGGCCAAGGGATTTCGGGTGATCCGTTATGACAACCGCGACGTTGGCCTTTCCGGCAAAACGCAGGCGCAACGCACGCAACCGTTGTGGCTGCTGATGCTGCGCGCCCAGCTCGGTTGGCAAACGCCGGTGCCTTATACCCTGGCGGACATGGCGGCGGACGCGACGCATCTGCTAGATCACCTGCGTATCCCACAGGCCCACGTCTTGGGCGCCTCGATGGGCGGCATGATCGCGCAGGTGCTGGCCGCCGACTATCCGCAGCGTGTCGCCTCGTTGTGCATCTTGTTCTCCAGCACCAATCAACCGCTGTTGCCGCCGCCGGCACCTTCGCTGCTGTGGCTGTTGGTGCGCCGGCCTGCGGCCGATCTGACGCTGCAGCAGCGCCGCGAGGGGATGAAAGCCTTCCTGCGCGCGCTCGGCACCCGGTTTTACCCACCGGAGGAGGCGGAGCTGGATGCGTTGGTGCATCGGCTGTTAAAGCGGGGCGTGGATCCGGAAGGCATGCAGCGGCAACTTTCCGCGTTGCTCGGCAGCGGCGATCTGCGTCGCTACAGCCGGCGCATTGCCGCGCCGACGCTGGTCATTCACGGCGATCGCGATCGGCTGGTGCGCAAGGCGGGCGGGGTGGCGATCGCCCGCGCGGTCGCCAACGCCGGATTACATATTATGCCGGGCATGGGGCATGACCTGCCGTCCCCGTTGAGGCCGCAGCTGGCGGCGATGATCGCCCGTCATGCGCTGGGATGAGAGGCCGGAACGCCGGCGTTTTTTGCTATTTTAGTTACAACATACAAATGGAGGGAGGCCACCCGCCACTCTGTGGCCAAGGCGATGTCGGCACAGAACGTGCGTTATGAAGCATTATCCGGTCATACAGGCGGGAAAAGGGCGCGGCAGGGCCGCGCCAGCGGAGATTACAGGTAGCGGTTTTCCAAATGCTGACGGAAATAGCGTGGGTTGAGCGCTTCGCCGGTTGCGTTGGCGATCAGCGTCTCGGTCGGGAAACGGCTGCCGTGGCGCCAGATGTTGTGCTGTAGCCAGTGGAACAGCGGCTGCAGGTTGCCGGCGGCGATGTCCTCGCCGAGAGAAGGCAGGGCCTGACGCACGCTGTGGAACAGCTGCGCGGCGTACATCGCGCCGAGCGTGTACGTCGGGAAGTAGCCGAAAGCGCCGTCGCTCCAGTGAATATCCTGCATGCAGCCGTTGCGGTAGTTGCCGATGGTGTCGAGGCCGAGGTAAGCATGCATCTTCTCATTCCACAGTGCCGGAATGTCTTCCACTTCGATATCGCCTTCGATCAGCGCTTTTTCAATTTCGTAGCGCAGGATGACGTGGGCAGGATAGCTCACCTCGTCGGCGTCGACGCGGATCAGGCCCGGTTTAACGCGCTGGTTGAGGCGAATGAAGTTGGCTTCTTCCAGCGCCGGCTGTTCGCCAAACTGCGCGGTAACCAGCGGACGCAAGATTTTCAGGAATTCATTGCCGCGCGCCAGCTGCATTTCGAACAGCAGGCTCTGCGATTCGTGGATAGCGGTGGAACGGGCCAGGGCGACCGGCTGGCCTAGCAGATCGCGCGGCAGGTTCTGCTCGTAGCGGGCGTGACCGGTTTCATGCACGATGCCGAGCAGCGCGGTCAAAAACTCTTTCTCGTTGTAACGGGTGGTGATGCGCACATCTTCCGGCACGCCGCCGCAGAACGGGTGGGCGCTGACGTCGACGCGGCCGTTGTCGAAGTTGAAACCGAGCAGTTTCATCACGCTGAGGCTCAGCTGGCGCTGGGTGTCCACATTGAACGGGCCCTGCGGCGTCTGGCAAGGCTCATTGGCCTGTTTGGCCACCACGCGCTGCAGCAGATCCGGCAGCCAGGTTTTCAGATCGCCGAAGATGCGGTCGAGATCGCTGCTGCGCATACCCGGTTCATACAGGTTGAGCAGGGCGTCGTAACGGCTGGTGCCGGCCGCTTGTGCGCGGATCTGCGCCTCTTCCCGACTGAGCTTGACCACCTCGCGCAGGTTCTCGACGAAACCGTCCCAATCGTTGGCCGGGCGCTGGGCGCGCCAGGCGTGTTCGCAACGCGCGCCGGCGAGCGACTTGGCTTCGACCAGCGACGCCGGCAGCAGCACGGCGTCTTCATATTGGCGGCGCATTTCGCGCAGGTTGGCGCGATCGAGTTCGTCCAGCGTCTCTTGCTGTGCGCGATCCAACAGCTCGCCGGTGCTTTGTGCCGTTAAAATCTGGTGCTGCAGCACGCTCAGTTCGGCCAGCGCTTCGGAGCGCGCCTTGCTGCCGCCAGGCGGCATCATGGTTTGCATGTCCCAACCGGCGATGGCGGACAGGTGGCCGAAACGCGACAGCCGGCTGAACAGGGCGCGCAGGTGATCGTAAGCAGACGTGTTGGAATGTGCAGATGTCATTATTATTCGGCTCCAATGAGAAGGTCCGGCGGTATTACGCCAGATCGGCTTTTAAACTGAATGTCGGCTTCACCGGCCAGCAGAAACGGAAGCTGGCGCCGCCGAGCGAACTGCCTTCGACGAACACCTGTCCCTGGTAGGCGACGGCGATGGAATGGACGATGGCCAGCCCCAACCCGCAGCCGCCGGTAGCGCGATCGCGGCTGGGGTCGAGACGGACGAAAGGTTCAAACACCCGTTCGCGCTCTTCCGGCGGGATGCCCGGCCCGTCATCCTCGACCTGCAAGCAGGCGAGGTCGCCGTCAAACCACAGCCCCACGCGCAGACGCTGTTCGGAATAGCGCAGCGCGTTGTTGACCAGGTTGTCGAGCACGCGCTCCATCAGGCGCAGATCGACGCCGCCGAAGTCGCCGACGTGCGGGATATCGAGCTGGATGTTGCGTTCCTGATGAATAAGACGGATATCATCGACCTTGTCCTCGAGCCACTTTGGCAGATCGATGGGTTCAATGTTTAACGCAACCTGCGGACGGTCCAGACGGGCATAGGTCAGCAGCTCGTCGATCAGCGACTCCAGCTGGCCGATATCGCGGTTCAGCGCCTGCTGCTCGCTTTCGGACAGGTTATCGCTCATTTCGAGCCGGTAACGCAGGCGCACCAGCGGCGTGCGCAGCTCGTGGGCGATGCCGTCGATCAGCTGTTTCTTGCTGGCAATCAGGGTGTTGACGTTGTCGGCCATCTGGTTGAACGCCACGCCGAGCCGGCTCAGGCTGGAGGTGGGATCGAAGTGGGTACGTTCATCCAGATGCCCGGCGCCGAGCCGCTGGGCGGCGTTTTCCAGCTTGAGCAGGTCTTGCCAGTGCGGCCGCATCCATAGAAACACCGGCAGCGCCAGCGACATGCCGATAAACACCAGCAACACCAGATCCAGCAGGCGCATCTGGTGCAGATAGAACAGATAAGGAATGGGGCCGACCACCAACACGTAGTGGCTGCGCGGAATGCGCTGCATAAAGGTGTACTGATCGTCGAGGGCGATGATTTCCCCCAGCCGCAGCCGTTTTTTCAAATCCTCGCTCAGTTCCTGTTTGCCGAGCGGTTCGATATGCAGCTTGAATGACAGGTTGAGATCCAGCGTGGCGATGGTCTTGTTCCAGTCCTTCAGCGGAATTTCGCGCAGCTCGCTGCGCATCAGGTACAGCGAGCTTTTCATCAGGTCGTCCATCGACTGGCGGCCGGCGCGCTAGGCGGTCACTTTGTATACCAGGCCGACCAGCATCGCCATCACCAGAAAACAGACGAACAGCAACAGGAAGAACTGGACGAAAAGTTTTCTCATTGTTGCACCGATGCCCAGGCGTTAGGGGCGAACAGATAGCCTTTATTGCGCACGGTCTTGATGCGGAACGGCTCCAGCGCGTTGTCGTACAGCTTGCGGCGCAGGCGGGAGATCGCCACGTCGATGCTGCGGTCCATGCCGTCGTAGCTCACGCCGCGCAGGTTCTGCAGCAGCGCCTCGCGATCCATGATCTGCCCGGCGTGGGTCGCCAGCTCCCACAGCAAATCGAAATCCGAGGTGGACAGGGTGATCGTTTCTTCACCTAGCGTGACCTGCCGGTTGACCGGATCGATGCATAGCAGCCCGAAATGCAGCGCGTTGTGCTGGGTGAGCGGCTGAACCGACTCTTCTTTCGGCTGCTGGCTGTGTTGGCGCAGGTGCAAACGCAGGCGCGCCAGCAACACCGCCGGCGGCGTGGTTTTCAGGATATAGTCGTTGGCGCCCATCTCCAGCGACAGAATATGGTTCATGTCGCTATCGAGCGAGGTGAGCAGCACGATCGGGCCGGGGAAGGTCG
Source organism: Serratia sp. A07 (assembly GCF_058725505.1). Classification (NCBI taxonomy): domain Bacteria; kingdom Pseudomonadati; phylum Pseudomonadota; class Gammaproteobacteria; order Enterobacterales; family Yersiniaceae; genus Serratia; species Serratia sp. A07. The sequence continues at coordinate 33,540 of NZ_JBZXDO010000019.1, read as the reverse complement.
GGCGCAGATCGCGGCACAGCGTCATGCCGTCTTTACCGGGCAGCATGATGTCCAGCAGCACCAAATCGGGTTGCTCGCGCTCGATGCGCGACTGCGCGCTGTCGCCGCGCGGTTCGATCAGCACCTCGATGTCGTGTTTGCCCAGATAGGCGGCGATCAGTTTGCCGACTTCAGGATCGTCTTCCACAAAAACAATTTTATGCATATGCCCGTGTTTTAATAAGAAAAGCGGATTTCAGCATAGCGCGGCCCGCGAGGATGCGCCATGTGGATCTTTGCGTCAGCGCAGCGGCCGCCCGCCGTCGACGCCGTGGGTACGGCCGGTTACGTAGCGGCTCTCCAGTAGGTAGTTCACCAGGTTGACCACTTCGCTCTCGCCCGGCGCTACCTTCATCAGCGACTTCGCCAACGCCTGCTGGCGATAGGCTTCATCGTCACCCGCATTGAAGATGATCAGCGCCGGCGCGATGGCGTTGACCTTGACCTCCGGCGCCAGCTTGCGGGCGAACGAACGGGTCATGTTGTCCAACGCGGCCTTGCTGGCGGCGTAGGCGATGTGTTTGTCGCTGCCTTTTTCCACCACGTAGTCGGTCAGATGGATAATGTCTGCACCCGCCTGGCCCTGGCCGGTCAGGCAGGTTTCGAGCAGCTGATTGAGCAAATAGGGCGTGTAGACGTGAATTTGCAGCATCGCCGCCATTACCTGCTCCGGCGGCACCTCCGGCGACTCGGCCTGCCAGGCGCTGGCGTTGTGGATCACCGCACGCAGTTTGGGCGCCACCTGCCGCACCCGATCGGCGAAAAGGTAGATGCCTTCGTGCGTGGAAAAGTCGCCCTGAATGCAGCAGGCGCCCAAGGCTTTCAACTCGGCCATCGCCGGATATTCGCTGCGATAGGCGATGATGACGGGAACGCCGCGCTCGAGAAACGCTTTGGCGAGCGCCAGCCCGATGCGCCGCGCGCCGCCGGTAATCAGCACCGGGGCAGAGTTGGGGTGTTCCATTGATTAAAGCTCCTGGACAGACTGGCAAACAATAGGGGAATTATGCCATTATACGGCGGAAAGTCGTTAAAGCTTCGCATGATTATCCATTTCTGGATGTAAGATCCCCAATGCATTTCAGGTTGTCGCCCGGCGGCGGCTTGAAAGACCACGGGTTAACACTGGCCATGAGAGGAATGAGGGGATGAACAGCAATCACCTTGCATCCATCGCGCGCAGTGAGAAAATCTGTTTCGACTACATGGATTTTCTGTCCGCATCGTGCAGGAAGCACTGGCGCTTTGTTGATGCTATTTATGGTGTGATGCCGATCTTCGGCATGGTGTTGAAATCGCGCGTGACCACGTCACAAACGCGCAAAGAGCAGTTGAAAGAGCTGGCGCTGCAGGTGGTGTCAACGCAGGTCAGCGATGAAACCAATATTGTGCGCCTGATTGACCTGGCGCAGCAGCAGGGCCTGACGGTGTTTGATATTCAGCTTCCCTATGCGCTGGAGACTCAACAGCTGGCGGCCATTCAGAAAGAGTGCGCGGAAGGCATCGCGATTGCCCTGGTGGGTGAGCGTATGACCGTCACCATTCCCCCTAAAAGCTGACCGGTTGCATCGACCGGCCGCCCGTTCATGGTTAGGCAATTGACTGACCGCGATGGCCTAACCATGAACGTGAAATTCCGCGCTGCGTAGCGGCCTGCCTTTAAAGCCGGGTCCCGGCATTGGGGCCGGAGCGCAGGGTATAAATACTGTCTATATGAATGAGCACCGCGTATTTCGGCGGCTTCATTCCATTTTTTTCTGCAAATGCCAACGCGTCGTCAAACGGCTTGCCCGCCAGGAACAGTTCCGGGGTGCCGACGAAGCGGTAACCGTCCAGCGCCTCGCGGTCGATGACCACGACGGCCATTTTCGATCCCTCCCTGATATTTTGCAGCGTCTGGCCACCGGTATTTTCGTTGTAAATCAGCGTACGGTCATCATAGAGGCGCAGAGAACGTTTGGGGCCGATATCGGGCACGCCGTTCGGGCTGCTGGTTGCCTGTACAGGCAGCTGTTTGGCCAGCATTTTCTTCATGTCGTCATTCAATTCATTCATTGGCAGATTACCCCTCAGGTCGTGGTGTCGTTGTTAATGCACGGTGGCGGAATGGTTTACCGTGGGTGCGCAGACGCTGGTTTCCGGCAGCCGGTGTTCGCGTAGCACCTGCAGCGTCTCTATTCGGAAACGCAGCAGGTGCCGTTCGGCGACCTGCTGCATCTGTTCGCACAGCGAGGTATCGTCCATCACCTGCTCGATGGCGAGCCGGGCCTGATGCACGTGCGGCTCAACGCCGCGCAGGGGCTTTTGCCGCAGGCGCAGATGGGTCATGTTGTTGAACGTGACGATCAGCGCGGCAAGGGCTGACTCGAAAATATTCAGCGCTTCAAATCTGGCGGTATAGTCCGCATTTAACCAGGGTTTCTCGGCGAGGATCGCCTGAGCGACTTCCAGCGCCTGTTGATAGTGCGTCATTGCCAGGCGATCGCGTTGCTGATTGAACGCCGTGTTGCCTTCGGCGATCAGCGCTTCCCAGGCGGCAAACAGGGGGAGTGCGTGCAGCAGTTTTTCAGCCATGAAATGCCTTCCATTTTCAGCCTGTCTTAACAAGACCTCCTGATGTTTGCCATCGGGGGCCTCACCTGTGTCCTGCCGGTGATGCTATAAATGATAATGATAATTAATTGCATTTAAGATCGCAAGCATGGCAATTGACCGATCAACAACGGGGAGAGAGGTAAAAAAGAGGGAAGCGGCGAAACGAAATGCGGCTGCAGGGCAGCCGCATTGGCAGACGATGTTAGTGCAACATAAACCAGCCGGCAGGCAGCGTGGCCACCAGCAGCAAGAAGATGCTGCTCTTTTCCAGGCGATTCAGCAGATTGATATCCCGGTGGCCGCGGCGGGCATACATGAACACCAACAGCCCTGGCGCATACAGCAGCACCGACATCAGCAGGTGCATCAGCCCGGACGCGTACAGCAGCCACAAACCATAGACGCAGGCGCCGGTCGCGGCGAAGATCAGGCGCTTGTCGCGGCGGCGGTAAGCCACCTTGAACAGAAACGCGCCGACCAGGAAGTAAGGCACCAGGATCATTTCTGAAGCGATGGTCAACAGCGAGTTGTAGTTGCTGCCGGTCAGCCAGATCAGCACCAGCGCCAGCTGCACTGCAATGTTGGTCAGCCACAGCGAAGAGGACGGGGCGTGATGGCGGTTCTGCTTGCCGAACACGCGCGGAAACGCGCCGTGCTGCGCGGCCAGCAGCGGCACTTCGGCCGCCATGATGGTCCAGCTCAGGTAGGCGCCGCACACGGAAATGATCAGGCCGGCGGCGATAAGCACGTCTCCCCACGGGCCGATCAGTTCCACCATCAGCACCGCCATCGACGGGTTGCGCATTTCGGCCAGTTCGCTGCGCGGCACCACGCCCAGCGACAGCAACGTGACCATCAGATACACCGCCAGCGCCGACAGCACCGCCAGCATGGTGGCGCGGCCCACGTCTTTCTTATTGCGGGCGCGGGCGGAAACCACCACGGCGCCTTCCACGCCGATACACACCCACAGGGTGATCAGCATGGTGTCCTTGACCTGTTCCCACACCGGTTTGCCGAGGGCGATGCCTTTGAAATCCAGCGTGAATACGTCCATTTTAAAGGCGATCGCCGCCAGAACGGCGAACATCCCCAGCGGCAGCAGCTTGGCCAGGGTGGCCGCGAGATTGATGCTGGCCGCGGTTTGCACGCCGCGCAGCACCAGCGCATGCACGATCCACAGCAGGGCGGATTCGGCGATCAGCGCCTGCCAGGTATTGCCGTCACCGAGAATGACGCTGCCGCCGCGATCGGTGAAGATACTCAGCGCCGCGAACACGATCACCAGATACGAGACGTTGGCGATCACGGCGCACAGCCAGTAACCCCAGGCGGAGCAGAAGCCCACCAGCTCGCCGAACCCTTCCTTGGCGTAGGTGAAGATGCCGCCGTCCAGATCCGGACGCAAACGCGTAAGCAGCAGCATGGCGAAGGCCAAAAACAGAATGCCGACGCCGGTGATCCCCCAGCCCAGCAGCAGCGCGGCGGGGCTGGCGACCTGCGCCATGTTTTGCGGCAGACTGAACACGCCGGCGCCCAGCATCGAGCTGAGCACCAAAGCGGTTAGCGCGGTAAGACCGAGTTTTTTTTCCAATGACGGATCCTGAACGCAGAATAAACAACTGGAAGGGAACTGCTTGGCGGCAACAATGTATTAACAACCACTGCGCGAATAGACAATAGCCCTAAAAATTGGCGCAAATTTTACGGAGGGATGATTAGAGATGCAATGATTGAATATGCGGAATTTACAAAAAACTATTCAACGTGCGATGAAAAAAGCGGCAATAAAAACGGGCAGCTCAAGGGCTGCCCGATGGTAAACCGAAAAGCGGGTTTTATTTGAACAGATCGGCGCTGACGGTCAGGTTGCCGCCGCTCTTGTTCTGCCACTGGCGGGTGACGTGGTAGTACTTGGCGCCTTTCTCGGCCGCGCGTTTCGCCACTTCGGTGGAGACATCGGTCATGCTGTTGAAGTGGCCGGTGAAGGTGACGGAATCGAACGGTACCATCTGCGCGGCGGTCACGTTGTTCACTTCCTGGATCTTGGTGCCGTTAGGCAGCGTGACGGTATAGCGCTGGCCGGTAGAGGACTGGGTTTCGAAGAAACGGCCCACGTCGCGGCTTGGCGAACCGGAAGACGCGACGCCAGGAATTTCGACTTTCGCGGCAGCGGCGCCACCGGCGGCCAGCGCGGCGCGGCCGGCGTCAGAATCGGCCGGAATGGCATCCGGGCTCTGCACGCGGCGTTTTGGCGCATCGGCCTTATAGATGTAGGCGGTGACGAACTGGTTACCGCCGGAGTTGGCGTCAACCTGGCGCACGATGAAGAAGGATGCAGCGCCTTTTTTCTTCGCTTCTTTGGAGATGGCGTCGTTGATGTCCGGCTGGCTGCGGTAGAAACCGCTGACGCTCACGGTATCGTAAGGCTCCAGCAGATAGGCTTCATCTTTAGGCAGTTCGTTCACGCCGTTAAATACGCGGTATTTTGGTGTTTTGCTCACTTCTGGCGCATCTTTATGATAAAGGTCTGCGGTGACGCGCCAGTTGCCGCCGTTGTTGCTGTTGTTGCTGTCCTGGATATAGAAGGAATCTGCACCCAGTTTGTCTGCACGGCGGGATACGGCGTCGACGGCTTCATTGATGGCATTGAAGCGGCCGGTAATCGTGATGCGATCAAACGGCTTCAGCGCCGCTGCTTTCTCAGGAGTTAACTCTTGCGCCGCATGAGCAGACAGCGCGGTGAGTGATAACAAGGCTGACGCGATGATCGTGGTCTTCAGCTTCATAAAAAATCCTTTCGCCTAGCGCATTAACGTTTATAACGTACTGAACTGTTTAAGTGTAATTCAGCCGTCGATTATTACATGTAATTCTGAAAACTGTCTCAGCATTTTATGTTATCCCGTGCGACAAATCGCCGACGTTGACGCGGGCCGCACGGATGGCGCCATCGTCATAAGTTTCCATAATAAAGGCTCTGGTGTCATTAATGTTAATTATTCACAAAATGATAACTTTTATGCTTTTTCGCCGCGCGTGGCCATAAATCGTTACGCCGAGCGTAAACCTCTTGTCACGCAGAATGCGCTGTTCTGTATGGGTTTTTTCACGGTAAATTGCGATTTGTCATATCACGCGCGGCGTTTTTATGTAAAAACAGAGCTGAATGCGTAAGCAATTATGGATCATCGACCTTATTTTCAGTAGGTTATAGTTGGCGTCTGAAATCAGTGCGGGCAAGTTAACGCCTCGCTCGCCGCTGGCGTCATGCTATGGGCAGGAAAATAATAAACATCATCCAAGACAGGTGAGAAGGGAACATTATGCGTATTGGTGTACCAAGAGAGCGGTTGGCCAATGAAGCCCGGGTCGCAGCCACGCCGAAAACGGTGGAACAACTGCTGAAGCTGGGTTTTACCGTCGCGATTGAACGCGGGGCGGGCAAACTGGCCAGTTTTGAGGACGTCGCCTACGAAGCCGCCGGTGCGGCGCTGGTCGACGAAAGCGAAGTGTGGCAGTCGGATCTGATCCTGAAAGTCAACGCGCCGCAAGACGACGAGATCGCCTTGATGCGCGAAGGCAGCACGCTGGTCAGCTTTATCTGGCCGGCGCAAAACCCCGAATTGATGGCCAAGCTGGCGGCGCGCAACGTCACCGCGCTGGCGATGGACTCGGTACCGCGCATCTCGCGCGCCCAGTCGATGGATGCGCTGAGCTCGATGGCTAACATCGCCGGCTACCGCGCGATCGTCGAAGCGGCGCATGAGTTTGGCCGCTTCTTCACCGGCCAGATCACCGCCGCCGGCAAAGTGCCGCCGGCCAAGGTGATGATCATCGGTGCCGGCGTGGCCGGCCTGGCGGCGATCGGCGCCGCGGGCAGCCTCGGCGCCATCGTGCGCGCCTTCGACACCCGCCCGGAAGTGAAAGAGCAGGTGCAGAGCATGGGCGCGGAATTCCTCGAGCTGGATTTTGAAGAGGAAGCGGGCAGCGGCGACGGCTACGCCAAAGTGATGTCTGAAGCCTTTATCAAGGCCGAGATGGCGCTGTTCGCCGCGCAGGCCGCGGAGGTCGATATCATCGTCACTACCGCGTTGATCCCGGGTAAACCGGCGCCGAAGCTGATCACCAAAGAGATGGTGGCGTCGATGAAACCGGGCAGCGTGATCGTCGATCTGGCGGCGCAAACCGGTGGCAACTGCGAACTGACGGTGGCCGACACCATTACCGTGACCGACAACGGCGTGAAAATCATCGGCTATACCGACCTGCCGAGCCGCCTGCCGACGCAATCTTCGCAGCTGTACGGCACCAACCTGGTCAACCTGCTGAAGCTGCTGTCGAAAGAGAAAAACGGCGAGATCGACATCGATTTCGACGATACGGTGATCCGCGGCGTTACCGTGGTGCGCAGCGGTGAAGTCACCTGGCCTGCGCCGCCGATTCAGGTCTCCGCCCAGCCGAAAGCGGCGCCCGCCGCCGCACCGGTGGCCAAACCCGAAGCCAAACCGACCTCGCCGTGGCTGAAGTACGGCCTGATTGCCCTGGCGATCCTGCTGTTCGGCTGGCTGGCGGATGCGGCGCCGAAAGAGTTCCTGTCGCACTTTACCGTGTTCGCGCTGGCCTGCGTGGTCGGTTACTACGTGGTCTGGAACGTCAGCCATGCGCTGCATACCCCGTTGATGTCGGTCACCAACGCGATCTCAGGAATTATCGTGGTCGGTGCGCTGTTGCAGATTGGCCACGGTGGCTGGGTGAGTTTCCTCTCCTTTATCGCCGTGCTGATCGCCAGCATCAATATTTTCGGTGGGTTCACCGTCACTCAGCGCATGCTGAAGATGTTCCGCAAGAACTAAGGGGTAACAAATGTCTGGAGGATTGGTTACAGCTGCATACATTGTTGCCGCTATTTTGTTTATTTTCAGCCTGGCGGGCCTGTCGCGCCATGAAACGTCGAAGCAGGGCAACCTGTTCGGCGTCGCCGGTATGGCGATCGCGCTGATCGCCACCATTCTGGGGCCGGATTCCGGCAACGTCGGCTGGATCATCATCGCCATGATCATCGGCGGCTCGATCGGCGTCTATCTGGCCAAGAAGGTCGAGATGACCGAAATGCCGGAGCTGGTGGCGGTGTTGCATAGCTTCGTTGGCCTGGCGGCGGTGCTGGTCGGCTTCAACAGCTACCTGGATCACGGCGCGCCGATGGAGCCGGTGATGGCGAATATCCATCTGACCGAAGTGTTCCTCGGCATCTTTATCGGCGCGGTAACCTTCACCGGTTCGATCGTCGCCTTCGGCAAGCTGCGCGGCATCATCTCTTCCAAACCGCTGATGCTGCCGAACCGCCACAAGCTGAATCTGGCGGCGCTGGTGATCTCGTTCCTGCTGCTGGTGGCGTTCGTGCGTACCGACAGCGTGGGCTGGCAGGTGGTGACGCTGCTGCTGATGACGGCGATCGCACTGGCGTTCGGCTGGCATCTGGTGGCCTCGATCGGCGGCGCCGACATGCCGGTGGTGGTGTCGATGCTCAACTCCTACTCGGGGTGGGCGGCGGCCGCGGCGGGCTTCATGCTGAGCAACGATCTGCTGATCGTCACCGGCGCGCTGGTGGGCTCTTCGGGTGCGATCCTGTCTTACATTATGTGTAAGGCAATGAACCGCTCGTTTATCAGCGTGATCGCCGGCGGTTTCGGCAGTGACGGTTCGTCTACCGGCGATGCCGAAGAGATGGGCGAATACCGTGAAACCACGGCGGAAGAGGTGGCCGAGCAGCTGAAGAACTCCACCTCGGTGATCATCACGCCGGGTTACGGCATGGCGGTGGCGCAGGCGCAATATCCGGTGGCGGAAATCACCGAGAAACTGCGGGCGCGCGGCGTGAAGGTGCGCTTTGGCATTCACCCGGTCGCGGGGCGTTTGCCGGGCCACATGAACGTGCTGCTGGCGGAGGCGAAGGTGCCGTACGACGTGGTGCTGGAGATGGATGAAATCAACGAAGATTTCCCGGATACCGACACCGTGCTGGTGATTGGCGCCAACGACACGGTGAATCCGGCGGCGCTGGAAGACCCGCGCAGCCCGATCGCCGGCATGCCGGTATTGGAAGTGTGGAAAGCGCAGAATGTGATCGCGTTCAAACGCTCGATGAACACCGGCTACGCCGGCGTGCAGAACCCGCTGTTCTTCAAGGAGAACACTCAGATGCTGTTCGGCGACGCCAAAGACAGCGTGGAAGCAATTCTGCGGGCATTGCAGAAGTAGTTGAGCAACCAAAAAAATGGGCCGCTTATTAGCGGCCCATTTTTTTATGCGTGAAGGCTAATCTTCGTCGTCGTGCTCATCGTCTTCATCCGCCTCGATCGGGCAGTTGAAGTTCTCCGGCTTAATCACCAGCAGATCGCATTTCAGATGGTCGATCACATGTTCCGCGGTGTTGCCGATAAAGGCCGCCGAAATGCCGGTGCGGCCCAGGGTGCCCAGAACCACCACGCCGGCCTGCAGGTGTTCGGCCAGATCGGGGATCACCTCTTCCGGCAGGCCTTTTTCCACGTGGGTGAACTCTTCCTTAATGCAGAATTTCTGCCGCAGTGCCTTCATGGCGATCAGGTGCTGGCCGCGAATGGCGTCGTTGTAGACGCTCGGATCGAAGTCGGGCAGCTCGATGGCGATGTTGATCGGGGTAACGGGATAGGCGCCGACCAAGTGAACCTCGGTCTGGTTGACGTTCTGCGCCAGTTCGACGGTTTCTTGCACCAGTTTGATATTGAGCGGGTCGTGATAGGGTTCTTCGCTGGCCAGGTTGACCGCCACCAGCGCTTTGCCGCCTTCTGGCCAGGGTTGGTCTTTTACCGTCCACACCGGGCAAGGGCATTTGCGCAGCAGGTGCCAGTCGGTGGGGGTGAAGATCACCGACTCCAGCCGGTCGTGCTGGTGCGCCATTTTCAGCAGCAGATCATGCTGGCCGGAAAGCACTTCCTGAATGATGGCTTCGAAGGGGCGGTTATGCCAGACCACTTTGATTTCGATCGGCACGCCGTCGTTGAGATAGAAACGGCACTGCTCGTTGATCCAGGCGGCGCGTTGGCTGATCACACCTTGCCGCATCGCCGTTCTTTCGTCCGGGGAGAGCAGGGTCGTCATTTCGTAAGAGAAGTCATAAATGGGCAGGAAGGCTTTGATGCGCCCGCCGTTCCGTTTTACCAGGTACACGGCGCGGCGCAATGCCGGCTGATCGTCCTGATTGGGGTCAATAGCCACCAGAAGATTCTGATACTTCGCCATAGGGCCTCCTTACAGCTGAAATCAACAGTCTGTTAATTTACAGAGTAACCCAACATTGAAAAACAGAACAACAACAGAAGCGTGCCGGATCAACAATTTCGGTGAAATGTTGATCCGGCAGGGGAATCAGGCGTTGACGGTCACGTTGATGCGTGGCGTACCGGCCAGCACCGACAGGGCGTCGGCGTTTTCGATGGTGATGTATTTGCCTTTCACGCTGAGGATTTCGCTTTTCTGGAAGCGGCCCAGCAGGCGGCTGATGGTTTCCACCGTCAGGCCGAGGTAGTTGCCGATGTCGCCGCGGGTCATGGTCAACCGGAACTCGCGCGGCGAGAAGCCACGCTCCGCGAAGCGGCGCGACAGGTTGTAAACGAACGCCGCCAGGCGCTCTTCGGCATTTTTCTTCGACAGCAGCAGGATCATGTCCTGGTCGCCTTTGATCTCGCCGCTCATCAGTCGCATGATCTGCTGACGCAGATTAGGCATTTTGCCGGACAGATCGTCGAGGGTTTCGAATGGGATCTCGCACACCATCGAGGTTTCCAGCGCCTGAGCGAAGCTTGGGTGCTTCAGACCGCCGATGGCGTCGAAGCCCACCAGGTCACCCGCCAGGTGGAAACCGGTGATCTGCTCGTCGCCTTGCTCGGTGATGGTGTAGCTTTTGATGGTCCCGGAACGGATCGCGTACAGCGATTTCAGCTCATCGCCGGCCTTGAACAGGGTCTGGCCTTTCTGGATGGGCTTTTTCCTCTCGATAATGTTGTCGAGCTGGTCCAGCTCGTGGGCATTAAGGGTGAAAGGAATGCACAGCTGGCTGATGCTGCAGTCCTGGCAATGGATCGCACAACCACCAGACTGGATACGACGAATCACGCGTTTTTCCGGGATCATAGATTACGCTCATTCAATAATTGATATGAGTCAATTTTAACATCTTTTGCTGCAGCTGATAAGGGTGGCATTAGCATGAATAGGGGTATTGTGTGCGAATTTTGCGCACACATGCCGCCGATTATTCTGTATCGCGCTGAAGTCGCTAGATTTATTTGGCACTTATGCGCAACGTGCGGTCGCCATTCCGGCGGCATAAGGCAGGGCAATCGGCGCGGGTGGTCTGCGCGGCTCGCATTGACAGGTTTTAGCGGCGTGAATCAATCATCCTTTGACACATTTACTGGCGAAAGCTTGTCGCATTCATCCGAATCCTCACCGCAAAGCCGCGCCGCATCGGCGTTAAGCTGAAGGTCAGAAAGGCAGGTGAACGATCCTGTTCGGGAGTGGATGATGAAAAAGCGCATACTGTTGATGGCGGCCGCCGCGGTGTTGATGACGGCCAGCGCCGCCGCCTTCGCCCACGGCTATTACGGCCACGGCTACTACCGGCACGGCTATTATTACGGCGGGCCGCGCGTGGTGATCGGCGTGCCCTGGGGGCCGCCGCCGCTCTATTACCCGCCGCCGCCGGTGGTGTATGTCACGCCGCCGCCGCCGCAGACCTATATCGAAAAGCCGCCGAGCTATGCCTACTACTGCCGCCGCCCGGCGGGCTATTACCCCCAGGTGCCGCGTTGTCCTGACGGTTGGATGAAGGTGGTGCCAGACGGTCCGTTCTCCCGGTGATTAAAGGCGGTGCGTGATGAGACACTCTTTTGCTTTCCCGATAGTGGCGCTGGCCGGGCTGTTGGCCGGCTGCGTCTCTGCGCCTTCCGGGCCCGGGGTCACCGCGCTGCCCGGCACGGGGAAAAGTTACGAACAATTCAATCGCGATGAGGCCATGTGCCGCGGCTATGCGCAAAACAGCCTTGGCGGCGGAGCGCAAACGGCGGCCAATTCGGCGACGGGAACGGCGGTGGCGGGAACGGCCGTCGGCGCGGCGGCAGGGGCGTTGATTGGCGCCGCATCCGGTCATGCCGGCCCCGGCGCGCTGATCGGCGCGGGTGGCGGGTTGCTGGTCGGCAGCGCGATGGCCAATAACTCGGCCTGGCGCAGCAGCGATGACCTGCAAGACCGCTATGATACCGTGTATACGCAGTGCATGTACGCCAAAGGTAACAAGGTGCCGGTGGCCTACGGTTATGGTGAGGCCACCTCATCGCCGGTGCCGCCGGACTACTATCCCGCCGCCCCGGCGGAGGGCGTCCCGCCGGACTATGTGCCGCGCTAGCGCGAGAGCAGATCCTGCGGCAAGTAACCTTCGTGCTGCAGCAGCCACTGCTTTCGCTGCACGCCGCCGGCATAGCCGGTCAGCGCGCCCTGCGAACCGATCACCCGGTGGCAGGGCACCACGATGCTGATCGGATTCGAACCGTTGGCCATGCCGACCGCGCGTGAGGCGGTCGGGCGGCCGATACGTTGCGCCAGCTGGCCGTAGGTCAGGATCTCGCCGCACGGGATTTGGCGCAGCTGTTGCCACACGGTGCGTTGGAACTCGGTGCCGGCGGTCATCACCGGCAGCCGATCGATAATGCCCAGTTCCCCGGCGAAATAGCGTTGCATCGCGTCGGTCAGCCCGCTGGGATCGCGCTGCTCGCGCAGGGTGAAGCGATCGGCGCGGTAGTGGGTATTCAGCAGCTTCATCAGGCGCGCTTCGTGATCGGTCCAGTCAATCGCCCGCAGGCGCCCCTGTTCATCGGCAATCAGCACCAGTTCTCCCACCGGCGTGGCGGTACGATCAATCAAAAAAGTCTGCATCTGGATCACTCCTCGGTTTGGTATGGCGATTATCGCATGAAAGCGGGGGAAGCGATGGCGGATTTCGGACATGCTGATGGGCAACCGCAGGGTTGCCCAAATAGCCGGCTCAGGGTAAGCCGGGGAGTCATTGCACGTTAAATTTATAAAATAAATTTATAAGTCATCAAGACAAGTTGTGTCTTGTTTATTCTTTCATCAGACATTAACGCGTTGGCGTTACTTATAGCTGATGGTCACGCGCTTTAAATGGGGATCGTTATTCACCATTTCGCTGGTGACGGCAGAGACTAATTCTTTTGGCATTTCTTTTAACGAAGAGGAAATATACCCGTTCTGATATTCCGTCACTTTACCGAAGCAGTTGGAGATAAGCTGTTCATCCTGATGTGTGATGGTGCAGGCCGGGGTGGTAATGGCGCCGGTGAAGCGCACGACGCCGGAGGCGACCGGGCTGCCGGAAAGCGGTTTTGCTTGCAGAGCGAAGGGCAGAATGACCAATGCGCTTAATACGGCTAAGTAATGATTCATACGCTGTTCCTCTCAGAGTAAAAATGCTGCCAATTAAAAAACAAGCACGCTTGTTTTCATCAAATAAGCTATTTCGCCTGGCGAAATAAAAACGAATGGGCAAAAATCCTACTGCCTGCATCCAATGAATTTGATAATAGGGAGGTAGGGTGAGTAAAACCATGATTTGGATCATAGTGAAGACCGGTTAATGGTTTCCGACGCGGGCAGGGTAAAAGGCTGTGATCGTTCTCTCAGGAAAGCGGGAAATGGCGGGATGTTTTCGCCCCCGTGCTGCAGCCACGAAACCGGGGGCGAGCGCGGGGTTACAGCATGCCGCTGCTGCCGCAGATGCGGATCTTTTCCGCCACCACTTCTTTCATCGCCAGCTTGCCGGGGACGATATATTTGCGCGGGTCGTTGGCATCCGGGTGCTGTGAAAAGTAGCTTTTCACCGCATCGGCGAAGGCGATTTTCAGTTCGGTGGCGACGTTGACCTTGCAGACGCCGAGCGAGATCGCGCGTTTGACCATCGCCTCCGGAATGCCGGAGGCGCCGTGCAGCACCAGGGGCACGTCCACCTGTTCGCGGATCAGCGCCAGGCGCTCGAAGTCCAGCTTCGGCTCGCCGTGATACAGGCCGTGGGCGGAACCTATCGCCACCGCCAGCGAATCGATGCCGGTGGCGGCGACGAACTCGCGTGCCGCCACCGGGTCGGTATAGAAACTGTCCGCCGTATCGACGATCAGATCGTCTTCCTGCCCGCCCAGGCGGCCCAGTTCCGCTTCCACGCTGGCGCCATAGCGGTGGCACAAGGTGACCGCAGCAGCCACTTTGGCGATGTTCTGCTCGAACGGCAGATGGGAACCGTCGATCATCACCGAACGGATGCCGCTTTTCACCTTGTGCTCGATGTCGTCCAGCTCTTCGTGATGATCCAGATGCAGCGCCAGCGGCAAATCGTAGCGGTGCGCGGCCGATTGGCAAATGCCGATCAGGTAGTCGGTGCCGGCGTAGCTGAAGGTGCCGGGCGTGCCGGCCATGATCACCGGCGAGCGCAGCTCGGCGGCGGTTTCCGCCACCACCTGCACGGTTTCCAGATTGTGAACGTTAAACGCCGGGACGGCGTAACCCTGGCGCTGCGCCTTGAGCAGCATTTCTCGGTTGGCTATCAGATACATGGGATCTCCTTACTGCACGGGGGAAAGGAAACGGTAAATCGTCACGCCTTTCACCACCCGGTTAACCTCGCCGGTGGGGCAAGGGTTGTCTGGGGTCAGCCCCAGCGCCAGCGAACTCTCGAAGGCCAGCATCTGGGTGAACAGCAGATACGGGAACAGCAGCCAGATATCATCCGTGGCCTGATGCATAGGCAGCAGGGCATCGGACGGTGTCCGGGGCTGGCCGGTCAAACCGACCAATTGCATCGCCAACCCGTCGCGCTGCAGCTCGTTCCACAGATCGCGGTCATACTGGCGGGCGTAGTCGTCGTGGGAGAACATCACCACCACCAATGTTTGGCCGTCGACCATAAATTTCGGGCCGTGGCGCAGGCCGAGCGGCGAGTCGTAGCGCGTCACGATGCGCCCGGCGGTCAGCTCCAGCATTTTGAGCGAGGCCTCTTCCGCCAGGCCGGTAAAGCAGCTGCCGCCGAGGGTGATATAACGGCGGAAACCGCTGGCGGCCAGCGCCTTTACCTGTGGCTGCAGCGTTTCGCGCAGTGCGCGGCAGCGCTGCACCATGGCGTTCAGCGGCGCCTGGGCGGCCTCGAGCGAAAGCGGGCCGAGCAGCAGCGCGGCGCTCAGCATCATGCAGCTGAAGCTGGAGGTCATGGCGAAGCTCTGATCGTTGGAGCCTTGCGGCATCACCAGCGAACAGACGTTGTCGCGCCGATGCGCATACTGCGCCAGCTTGCTGTCCGGGTTGCAGACCAGCATCAGGTGGTAGCTTTCTGGCAGCAGTTGGTCGGCCAGCTCCACCGTCGCCACGCTTTCCGGGCTGTTGCCCGAGCGGGCGAAGGAGACCAGCAGCGTCGGCCGCTCAGGATCGAGATACTGCCGCGGGTTGGCGACGATATCGGTGGTGCCGTAGGCCGCCACGTCGCGGCCGGTTCGTTCGCGCAGCCAGGGCGCCAGGGCGCGGCCGGCGAACGCCGAGCTGCCGGCGCCGCACAGCACGATTTGCAGCCGAGGATTGGCCAACAGCGGCGCCAGGAACGGCTGCCACTGCGCCTGTTGCTCCTGCAGTTGCCGATGCAGCGCCGCCCACAGATCCGGCTGCTGCCAAATCTCTGCGGCGGTGTGCCAGGCGTTGCGCTGCTTCAGCCAATCCGCCTCGTAAGAGAAATACGCGTTCATGATGACAACTCCTTAAAAGCCTCGGTTAACGGTCGGCGATAATCACGTCGATCCCTAAATGGTGCAGCGCCTGCAGATAGTGTTCCGGAATGCGGCCGTCGGTGACCAGGCGGTGGATCTGGCCGATTTCGCGGATCATGCAAAAGCTGGTGCGGCCGAATTTGCTGGCGTCGGCGATGGCGATCACTTCGCGCGCCACCTCGCACATCACGCGGTTCAGCTGCGCTTCGCCCGGATCCGGCGTGGTGATGCCGCCCGCCAGATCGAAACCGTCGACGCCGAGAAACAGCTTGTCGAACCGGTACTGGCGCAGCTGCTGTTCGGCGGCGGGGCCGTACAGCGACCAGGCCTTGCGGCGCACGCTGCCGCCGACCACCATCAGATCGATCTGCTCGTTGTTGGCCAGCTCGAAGGCGATGTTCAGCGCGTTGGTCATCACCACCAGATCCTTTTTCCCCGCCAGCTGCGGCGCCATCTGGCTGGTGGTGGAGCCGGAGTCGAGGATGACGGCGTCGCCGTCTTCAATCAGCGCCGCCGCCGCGCAGGCGATGGCGTGTTTTACGTCGCGGTTGATGCGGCCCTTGTCCTGCAGCGGGCGATCGAAGGCGAACTGTTTGTTCAACATGGCGCCGCCGTAAGCGCGCACCGCGCAGCCGTGTTTTTCCAGCTGGCGCAGATCGCTGCGGATGGTGACGCTGGACACCGAAAACTGCTGGCTGAGCTGTTCCACGCGCACCGAGCCTTCGCGGCACAGCTGGTCGATAATTAATTCCCGGCGTTTTGCGGTATTGATCATTAACGCAGACTCCTGATTTACCTGTAGCCGTGCCCGACCGCGGCTTAATAAGCCGCAGCGATACCGACCGGAGCGCTTTCAGTTGTTCGTGGCGAATTACAGCAAACGAAACACTGAAATGCAATCGATTAATTTTAAAATATCTATATCTATCAGTTGGTTATATTTAATTTTGCTTTCGGTTTAGCGGTAACCGAAAGCGGTATTAACACAAAGTGAAAACGGCAAATTCGTTATTTTTCAGTCGACAATTCTCGCGATGGCTTTATTCGGCCCTGCGGCGGCGAAAGCCGCAGCGATCATTCGACAGCCGCCGGGCTTTCACTGTTTTTTTATGCCGCCGCCTGTAATAGCGCTGCGCCACGCACGCCGCTGCTGTCACCGTGCACCGGTGGGAATACCGCTGCCGGTTCCACGCCCGGCAGCAGCCAGTGCCGCATCGCCGCCGGCAGCAGCCGATACAGCTCGCCGACGTTCGACAACCCACCGCCCAACACGAAGGCATCGACGTCCAGCAGCAGCTGCAAACCGGCCAGCGCGCTGGCCAGAATGTCGACGTAGACGGTCATCAGCCACTGTGCGAGCGTATCCCCCGCGCGATAGCTGGCGACCAGCGCCGGCACGTCGGCGGCCGGATGGGCAAAGTGGCGGCTCAGCGCCAGCAGCCCGCTGCCGGAGACGTAGCGTTCAAAGCAGCCGGTCAGCCCGCAGTTGCAGCCGAACAGCGGCAGATCGTAGCGCTGCGCCAGCTGGGCGGAGATCGGCATATGGCCCCATTCGCCCGCCAGCCCGTTGCGCCCCTTGTGCAATTGCCGGTTCACCACCAGGCCACCGCCGGCACCGGTGCCGATGATGGCGCCGAACACCAGCGGCAGATGGGCGGTTTGCGGCGTGCTGGCTTCCGACAGCGCGAAACAGCGGCAGTCGTTCTCGATGGCGATTGGCCGCGCCAGCGCCTGCGTCAAATCATCCGCCAGGCAATGCCCGGTCAGGCAGGGCACGTTGACCGCCAGCTGGCGGCGGCTGACGGGATCGGTGATCCCCGGCAGGCCGATGCCGATGCTGCCGCGTGTATGCAGCTCGCGGTCCGCCTGCTCGACCAGCCCGGCGATGCAGGCCACGAACTCGCCATAATCGCCGGTTGGGGTGCGCACGCGCTGAAGCAGCACCTGATTGAGCCGGCGATCATAAGCGGCCATTTCGATCTTGGTGCCGCCGATGTCGAAGCCGTAACGCATCTCTCTCGTGCTCATGGTCAGGCTCCGTTCAGGGCGATCACCGCCGCTTCGCGGCGCGCGCGTTCGGCGGCGAACACCATCAGGTGGCTCTCCAGCGCTTCCGCCGGGCCGGCCAACACCTGGCTCGGATCGTTGGTGCGAATGGCCGCGATAAAGTGCTGCATCAGGTAGTAGTCGCCGCCGCCGTGGCCGGCCATGGCGTGCAGATGCTGGCCGGCGTCGGTGTCGTAATGCGTTTCGCCGTCGTCGAGGAACGAGGTGATGCGGATATGGCGGCCGTCGCCTTCCAGGCAGCCGCGGCTGCCGAAGATGCGGGTGTGGCGATCTTCGTGGCGGGTAAAGGCCGTCATGGTGAACGACGCGGTGCGGCCGCCGGCGAACTGCATGTTGACCACCTGATGATCGACCACGTTATTGTCGCAGCGGTAAACGCAGCGGCCGTAGGGCCCGTCGCGCAGCGCCGCCCGCAGCGTTGTCTGGTCAGGTTCTGGCGTTAATACGCGCAGAAAGCCGGGCGTGGCCTTGTGGTCGTCGCCCAGATAGATGCGTTTGGCGGAATAGGGGCAGGACGCCTCCACCGCGCAATCCAGGCAGTTGTCCGCCGCGCCGGCCGGTTGGTTTTCCTGGCGGAAGTGGCGCAGGTTGCCGAAGGAGCTGACCTGTTCGCAGGGCTGCTCCATCACGTAGCGGATCCAGTCGATGTCGTGGCAGGATTTCTGCAGCAGCATAAAGGCGGCCTGCCGATCGTTGCGCCAGTTGCCGCGCACGAAGGAGTGCGCCTGATGCCAGTAGCCGACCGGCTCCAGGTGTTGCAGGCTGACGATGTCGCCGATCGCGCCGTCGCGCAGCAGCTGTTTGAGCTTTTGGGTATAGCGGGTGTAGCGCAGCACGTGGCCGACCGAGAAGATCAGCTTTTGGCGCACCACCTCGGCGACGATGGCGCGGCACTCGTCGGCGTCCGGCGACAGCGGCTTTTCCAGCAGCATGGCGTAGCCCTGGCGGGCGAAGGCCAGCGCCGGTTCCAGGTGCATCTGATCCTGAGTGCAGATCAGCACCGCGTCGGCCAGCTTGTCGGCATCGGCGGCCTGGCGCCAGTCGGTGAAGACGTTTTCCGGCGCGATGGCGTGCTGCGCCACGAACTGCTCGCGGTAGGCGTCGCGCGGTTCCGCCACCGCCACCACCTGCATCAAATCGGGGTGCGCCAGCGCATAGCGCGAGTAGATTTCACCGCGCGCGCCGGCGCCGACCACCAGCACCTGCACCGGGCGCTGGGCAACGTTGTTGGGTTGTGTTGACGACATTGCTGATACTCCGCTGTTGATATTTGAGGTTTTGGCCGCTGAGCTCGTCGAACAAATGTGCGCGCGTCAGATCGAATGCCAGATGAACGCTTTCGCCGAGGCGCGGCTCCCAGTCCGGCAGCGACGCCATGCGCAGCACGAAGCGCAGGTCGGCCAGCTCGCAGTGCAGCAGCTCTTCGTTGCCCATGCGCTCGATGGTGACGATCTGCGCCGGGAAGCAGTTGGCGCTGCCGGGCGCGCACAGCCGCAGGGACTCCGGCCGGATACCGAGGCACACCCGCGCATGCGGATAGTCCGTCAACTGCCGCTGCAGCGCCGGCGGCAGCTCGAGCGGGTGCTGCAGGCCGATGCGCAGCCGCACCGTTTGGCCGTCGCGCACGATCGCCAGATCGTGCAGGTTCATCGACGGGCTGCCGATAAACTCGGCGACGAAACGGTTGGCGGGGTGGTGGTACAGGTTGATCGGTTTATCCACCTGCATGATGGCGCCGCGGTTCATCACGCAAATGCGATCGCCCATGGTCATCGCTTCGACCTGATCGTGGGTGACGTACACCATGGTGGCGGCGGCGCCTTCCTGCTTCAGCTGATTGTGCAGTTCGATCAGCTGCACGCGCATCGACACCCGCAGCTTGGCGTCGAGGTTGGACAGCGGCTCATCGAACAGGAACACTTTGGGTTTGCGCACGATGGCGCGGCCGACCGCCACCCGCTGGCACTGGCCGCCCGAGAGCTGGCCCGGCTTGCGCTGCAGCAGGTTGGTGATCTCCAGCTTTTCCGCCGCGTCGCGCACCCGGCGGTCGATCTCGGCCTTGCTCTCTTTGCCGATCAGGCCGAACGCCATGTTCTTGTACACCGTCATGTGCGGGTACAGCGCATAGTTCTGGAACACCATGGCGACGCCGCGATCCTTCGGCATGCTGTCGTTGACGCAGCGATCGTGGATCAGGATCTGCCCCTCGCTGACGCTCTCCAGCCCGGCGATCATCCGCAGCAGGGTGGATTTGGCGCAGCCGGACGGGCCGACGAACACCATAAATTCCCCGTCCTCAATGTCCAGATTGACGCCGTGCAGCGCGTGGAAACCGTTGGGGTAGACTTTTTTAACGCTGTTTAACTGAATTCCGGCCATGTCATTTACCTTGTCTGCGCGTTAGCCTTTCACCCCGGCGCTGGCGATGCCCTGGATGAAATAGCGTTGGAAAATAATGAACAGCATCAGCATCGGGATCACCGCCATCAGCGCCCCGGCCATCAGCAACGGGTATTCCACCCCGGCGCGGCTGGAGAGCGAGGCGAGGCCAACCGGCAGCGTCAGCTTCTCGGTGGTGGTATTGACGATCAGCGGCCACATCAGGTTGTTCCAGCTCCACAGGCCGTTGATGATGACGCAGGCGATAATGCCCGGCCGGATCAGCGGCAGCATGATGCGCCAGAAGATGGCGAAGTAGCTGTAGCCGTCGATCAAGGCCGCTTCTTCCATCTCCTTCGGCACCGCCAGAAAGAACTGGCGCAGCAGGAAGGTGGCGTAGACGCTGAAAATGCCCGGCAGCACCAGCCCGGTGATGCTGTTGACCAGCCCCAGCTTCTGTACCACCAGAAATTGCGGGATCAGAAACGCCTGGCCGGGCACCATCAGGATCGACACGCACACCAGGAACACCGCGTCGCGGCCGCGAAAATGCAGGCGCGAGAAGCCATAGGCGGCCAGGGTGGCGATCGCCATCTGCAGGGTGACGGTGAAGAAGGTCGCCAGCAGCGAGTTGAGATAAAAACCGGCGAACGGGATTTCGTGCATCACCCGGCCGTAGGCCTGCAGGCTGGGGTGCGCCGGCAGCAGCGTCAGCGGGATCTGGATGCTCTCGGCCTGGGTTTTCAGCGAGGTCACCAGCATCCAGATAAAGGGCACGACCGAGGCCAGCGCCGCCAGCCCCATAAACAGGTACACCAGCGTTTTCTTGCTTGCGTTCATGTGCAGCTCCTCAGCTGACTTTCAGGCGCTTGCCGATCGCCATTTGAATCAGGGTGATCACCAGCGTGACGGCGAACAGCACCACGGTGATGGCGGAGGCGTAGCCTTTTTCCTGCAGGTAAAACGCGTACTTGTAGAACAGGTTGGTGACGGTCATCACGTCGTTTTCCACCAGCGCGCGGTCGAACATCAGGAACACCACGTCGAAGATTTGCAGGATCTCGATAAAGCTCATCACCGACACGAAGAACAGCGTCGGCACCATCATCGGCAGCGTGATGCAGAAGAAGCGCCGCAGGGTGCCGATGCCGTCGATATCCGCCGCCTCGTACAGCTGGCGCGGAATACTCTGCAGCCCGGCCAGCAAAATGATGATCTTCAGCGCCAGCGACGACCAGATGATGATGATGGACACGCTGATGCGCACCACGTCCGGATCGGACAGCCAGGCGACCGGCGCAATGTGCAGCAGGCCCAGCGCCTGGTTGATCAGGCCGAAATCCTTGTTGAACAGCCATTGCCACACCATGGCCACCGCCGCGGGCATGGTGACCGCCGGCAGGAACAGCAGGGTGCGCAGCAGGCCTTTGCCGCGGATGTTCTGGTTGAGGCCGATCGCCAACAGCAGCGACAGGCTCAGGCTGATCGGTACGCACACCACCACGTAGAACAGGGTGTTGGCGGCGGCGGTGTAGAAGTCGTCGTCTTCGAACAGGTTGAGATAGTTATCGACGCTGATGCTGCTCCAGCGCATGAACTGGTTCAGATCGGTAAAGCTGTAAAAAATGTTCTGTAAAAAGGGGATCAGGTAAAACACCGTGACCCCCAACAGCAGCGGCAGGATCATCACCCAGCCCCAGAAGCGTTCGGCGCGTTCGAGCCGATTGAGCGCGGGGCGGGCGGTGCGCCGGGATGATTTCAGGGTGACCGTAGCCGTTTCTGCCAGCGACATGTTGCCATTCCTCACCTATCACTTTCAGCGTGGGTCCACTGCGGCGCACACTCGGGGTAGCGCGCCGCGGCGGGGCGATTACTGCTCCATGACGCGCGCGATCTTCTTGACCGATTTGTCCATTTCCTGCTTGGCGTCCGCGCCCATAAAGATTTTCTTCAGGCTGGCGATCCACATGTTCTGCCATTTCGGCGTATTGGTGCCGGCGGTGGGGTAAGCCTGGGTCACTTCAAGGGTCTGGATATAAGGCGAGACGTCGACTTTCTGGATCTGCTGCGCCCAGACCTTGGCCGCCGTCTTGTTGGCCGGGATCACCACCTTGGCCAGCTCCGCCTGCGAGGCTTCGCTGCTCATGAAGGCGATATATTTCCAGGCGGCCTGTTTGTGGGCGCTTTTGGCCGACATGGCGAAGGCCAGGCTGTGCGCTACGCCGGACTGGCGTTCAATTTTCGGCATCATTACCACACCGATGTGATCGTTGATCAGCGGGTTGTTGGCGAACGGCGCCGCCAGCCAGGAACCGGCATAGACCATCGCGGCGCGGTTGGACTGGAAGATGTTCTCGGTTTTGACTTCGCTCATTTGCTGGGCGCTCGGCATCAGGCCGTCTTTCATCATGCCCTGCAGCTGCTGGTAGACCCAGATGGATTTGTCGTTGGCGATGTCGGTGGGTTGGCCGTCTTTCGGTACGATGTGATTGCCGTTTTGGAACAGCAGGTTCATATAGCTGTCCTGGCCGTCGATGCTGAGATCCATCACCAGCGGGAAGGCGGCGCCTTTCAGCCCGCTTTTCAGGGCGGTGGCTTTGTTTTTCAGATCGTCCCAGCTCCAGTCGCTGGTGGGGTAGCTGACGCCGGCCTGATCGAACAGTTTTTTGTTGTACCACACGGCGATGGAGTCGACGTCGCGCGGAATGGCCATCTGTTGGCCGTCGTACTGGTAGGCTTTTACCGAACTGGCGACCACGTCGTCCAGCTGAAGGCCGCTGTCCTTAATATAAGGCGCCAGCGGTTCCATAATGCCGTTTTTGGCGTATTGCACAAAATAAGGCATATTGATCCAGAATATATCCGGCGCCACGCCGCCGGCGGCGGCAGAATCCAATTTAACGAAATATTGCGCAGAGGGCGTTAATTCTATTTCTATTTTTATAGCCGGATTGGCTTGTTCAAAGCGTTTGGCTATCTCCTGTTCGGCAGGTAATTGGTTTCTGTCCCAAACGGCATAGCGCAATGTTATTTTATCTGCGGCGTGGAGCAGGGTAGGTAATAATAATGCGCTGGCAAGAATAGAGTGCGCCAGCAGGCGTCCGGTATTTTTTATCGGTGACATTGCTTTCCCCTCGGTGAGCGACGAATAACGTTTTTCGCAACATAAATTCTTTCTATCCCTTAACTTTCAATGTGTCAATACACCCCCGAATGCCCAAAAATGGGGCGCGAATGTTTCACTGTTGTTAAAACCGAAAGGCTTTCACGGCCAAGTGAAAGGTTGTTTTGTTCACATTTCGTTAACCTGCTGGTGGGTTTTCTCCCTGCTGTCGCGGCATTTAGCGGCCCTCGCCGGCATAGGAATAACTGATAACCCTTGCACCATAATGGGGATTAAAAACATTTTTATTGTGCAAGCATCAGCTTCTTTCATTTTTGTGATGCAAATAAACAAAAAAATCGGATTGCGGCAGTCAAAGAAGGGCGTGGGAACGATTTTTATTACCGGCTATTGTCTGTGGCGATAAAAGGCGCTAGCCTGAATTTCACCGTGTTTATTCATTAAAAATAAAGAGGGCCGAACATCATGCGCCTGTCTCTGGTATTTACTCATTGCCTGGAGAAAGTATTTCATCGCCACAGCGTGCCGCCTATTTCCGTGGAGGAAAGGCTGAGCGGGTTAAATAACGAGGTGCTTTCCTGGCAGGCGGTGTACTGTTTGCAAACGCCGGGCAACGAAACCCGCCATGAGCTGTGTTATCAACTCGACGGGCCGCTGGCGGAGTATATCAGCGTGCGCCAGGTGCAATCGGTGCCGAGCGGTTTTCCCTGTTATCGCGAGACCGACGAGAATTACCTGACGACCGAGCCGGGCTTATTTCCCGATCCGCTGATGCCGCTGCCGCAACGGCGTTTTTTCGCCGCCTGCCGCTATTATGGCAGCCTGTGGTTGACCCTGACGCCGCCGGCCGATGCGCAACTGTCCGGCGACTTTCCGTTGACCCTGCGGCTGCTGGATGCCCAGAGCGGCGAGGCGCTGGCCGAGGCCACGCTGACGCTGCATCTGGTGCCGGCGGCGTTACCGCCGCAAACGCTGTTGCACACCGAGTGGCTGCACACCGACTGCCTGGCGGATTACTACCGTCTGGCGGTGTTCAGCCCGGATTACTGGCGCGCAGTGCGCCACTTTGTGCGCTGTGCGGTGCGCGCCGGGGTCAATATGCTGCTGACGCCGCTGTTTACGCCGCCGCTGGATACCGCCGTCGGCGGCGAACGCACCACGGTGCAGCTGGTGAGGGTGACGCGTTCGGCGCAGGGATATGGCTTCGATTTCAGCCGCCTGGCGCAGTGGGTGGCGCTGGCGCAGGAAGAGGGCATCGAGCACTTCGAAATCGCGCCGCTGTTTACCCAATGGGGGGCGGTGCATGCGCCTAAGATCGTGGTGGAGGAGCAGGGCGAGGCGCGACCGCTTTTCGGCTGGCACACCGATGCGCAGGGCGAACCGTATCAGCGTTTCCTGCAGGCGCTGCTGCCCGAATTGACCGCCTGGTTCCGCGAACGGGGGCTGGAACGGCAGGTGTGGTTCCATGTTTCCGATGAGCCGACGCTGGACAACCTGGCGGCCTATCGGCGCGCCGCCGCCGCGCTGCGGCCGCTGCTGGACGGCTTCCGCACCTTCGACGCGCTGTCGGATTTCGCTTTCTATCAGCAAGGCCTGGTGGAAACCCCGGTCGCCGCGACCGATCATATCTATCCCTTTATCGAACACCGGGTGCCCGGCCTGTGGGCCTATTACTGCTGCGTGCAGAAAACCGAGGTCGCCAATCGGTTCTTCGCCCAGCCTTCGGCGCGCAACCGCATATTGGGCGTGCAGCTGTATCTGTACCGCATTGCCGGCTTCCTGCATTGGGGATTCAACTTCTATAACAGCGCCCATTCGCGCGAGCGCATCAATCCGTACGCGGTGACCGACAGCGGCCATGCGTTTCCCTCCGGCGATCCGTTCGTGGTCTATCCGGGCGAGGATCTGCAGCCGGTGGAGTCGCTGCGCCTGCGGGTGCTGCACCAGGGGCTGCAGGACATGCGTGCGCTGCAGCTGCTGGAGAGTCTGACCGACCGGGCGACGGTGGAGACGCTGATCGAACGCGAGCTGGGCATGCGCATCACCTTCAAGCGATATCCGCACCAGGCCGGGCCGCTGCTGCGCCTGCGAGAAGCGGTGAACCGCCGCATCGAAGCGTTGCTGGCGCCGATGTGAGGGGCAATGGGGGCGAAAATGCGTCTTTCGCTCCCAAATCGCCATTACTTTGCTATACCTGATAGTCGATGGATTCATTTTATTGTCATGTAACTGACACGTCAGAGTCACGGCTCTGGCTTAAGTTTGCAGCGACTACGTCAGGAGATAACGCGATGTTCAGCCTGGATTCTCTGTTGCAAGATGCATTTCCACACCGCAATACCCCTGCCTGGCAGCGCAGCCTGCTAAGAACCCTTCTCTTCGAAAAAGAATTCAAACAGTTCGCCGCCGACTATCCCCACCTGAAAGGGCTCGATCTGATCGAGCAGGTGGTGGACTACTTCAACCTCAGCTGCGAGCTGGTGGACGGCGATCTGGAAAACATTCCGAGCCAGGGGCCGGTGGTGCTCGTGGCCAATCACCCGATCGGTTCGCTCGACGGCCTGGTGCTGCTGCGCGCCGTCGCGGCGGTGCGCCCGGATGTGAAAGTGGTGGCCAGCCAGCTGCTGACCTACATCGAACCGCTGCGCAACCTGTTCGTGCCGGTGGATAACGTCGCTTATAAAACCAGCCGCAAGCAGATTGAAGGCATGCAGCAGCAGCTGGACAATCAGGGCGCGCTGATCCTGTTCCCGGCCGGCGAAGTGTCGCGCATGAGCCCGAAGGGCATCCGCGACGGCCACTGGCATACCGGCTTTCTGCGCCTGGCCGCCAAGGCGCGCGCGCCGATCGTGCCTATTCATATCAGCGCGCGCAACAGCAACCTGTTCTACTTTACCTCGCTGGTCTACCGGCCGCTGTCGACGCTGTTGCTGGTGCGCGAAATGTTCCAGCAGCGGGGCGGGCGCATCAAGATCCGCATCGGCGGCCGCGTGCCGTTCGCCAACTGGCACGACGGCCACACCAGCGCCAAGGATCTGGCGGAGCGTTTTCGCCGCCATGTGTATCGCCTGGGCCAGGGCAAGCCGGGGCTGTTCGCCAGCGAATCGCCGATCGCGCTGCCGGAAGAGCGTTTGGAGCTGAAAAAAGCGCTGGCGAACTGCGAACGCTTGGGGGTGACGCCGGACGGTAAAACCATCTACCTCTACCGCCGCCACGACGAAGCGCGCACGCCGATCCTGCGCGAACTGGGTCGCCTGCGCGAGATCGCCTTCCGTGCGGTAGGGGAAGGCTCCGGCCGCCGCCGCGATCTGGACAGCTACGACGACGACTATTATCACCTGGTGCTGTGGGATGAGGAGGAGCTGGAGATCGTCGGCGCCTATCGCTTTATCCCCACCGCCGAACAAATCGAACGCAAAGGGCTGGAAAGCATCTACAGCAATAGCCTGTTCCACTACGACCGCGATATGGAACCGATCCTGGCGCAGGGCATCGAGCTGGGGCGCAGCTTCATTCAGCCCGCCTATTGGGGCAAACGCGGGCTGGACTATTTGTGGCTGGGCATCGGCGCCTACCTGTCGAAATACCCGCAGTACCGTTATCTGTTCGGCCCGGTGTCGATCTCCGGCGGCATGCCGCTGGCGGCGCGCGATCTGCTGATCGCCTTCTATCGGCTCTACTTCTCGCCGGATCATGCCTTCGCGCAGTCGCGCCGGCCTTATCCTGCGTCGCTACCGCAGGTGCTGGCGCAGTTTGCCGGGGATAACTACCAGGAAGATCTGGTGCGGCTGAAGAGCCTGCTCAGCAACATCGGCTGTTCGATCCCGACGCTGTACAAACAGTACACCGAGCTGTGCGAGCCGGGCGGGGTGCAGTTTATCGACTTCGGCACCGATCCGGCGTTCAACAACTGCATCGATGGGCTGGTGCTGGTGGACACCACGCGGCTCAAGCCGTCGCGCTATCAGCGTTATATTGCAGTGCATCAGCCACAGCCAGCCGAGACGGCATGATTGTAGTCTGACTCATGCCTTTTTGATCTAAGCACGACCTTGGGGCCGGCGACGGGATAGCGCTACGATAAACGTTTCGCTTTCCACCGCCGGAGCCTTGCATGCCTCACTCGTTTATCCCGCCGTTATTGTCCGCCGATGAACCCTCTGCCGCCGCCGTTGAAATCCCGCATGGCAAAGCGCCATTTTTGCTGCTGTGCGATCACGCCGGCAAGGCGATACCGCAATCCCTCGGCGATCTCGGCTTACCGCCCGGGGAGATCGAACGCCACATCGGCTGGGATATCGGCGCGCTGAGCGTGTCGCGCCATCTGAGCCGCCAGCTGGACGCAACGCTGATCCATCAGCGCTATTCGCGGTTGGTGATCGACTGCAACCGGGCGCCCGGCATCGCCAGCTCGATCCCGCACTTGTCCGAGCTGACGCCGATCCCCGGCAATATCGGTATCGACGCCGAACACGCGCTGGCGCGCGAGCGCGAGGTATTTTTGCCGTATCACCACGCCATTGACGATCATTTGGGGCAACGTCAACTGCGTGAACTGCCGACGGCGGTGATCGCCATGCACAGCTTTACGCCAGTGTTCAAGGGGGAATCGCGCCCCTGGCAGGTGGGGCTGTTGTTTAACCGCTACCCGGAGTTTGCCCATCTGCTGGCCGAGCTGCTGCGCGAAGAGGGGGATTTGCAGGTGGGCATCAACGAACCTTATGCGATGACGGACGCCACCGACTATACGTTGCCGGTTCATGCGGAACGCCGCGGTTTGCCTTATGTCGGCATCGAAATTCGCCAGGATCTGATCGCCGACGAACGCGGGCAGCAGGCGTGGGCGAAACGTTTCGCGCGCCTGTTGCCGCAGGCCTGGCAACGCTGGCAAATTTGACTTTAGGAATATTCCCAGAGATGATAACCGTAAGGAATACGTAAGACGTCATTAGAAAAAAAGTCAGGAGAGACGTGTGGAGCACAGCGATAACGGACTGTTTATCAAACGGGAGCGTTTTGAAGTTCTGGCGATTCTGCGTGAAATTTGCAAACAACGCACGCCGCTGCGCGTAGAAAATCAGCAGCACCGGTTTCAAAGTCTGTTATTGAGCGTCGGGCCGGACAATATCGTGTTTAGCGGTGAGGAAGCCGCGAGCGCCATCGACGGCGCCTGCACCATCGTGATTGAAAGCAACGACGCCAAAATCGAGTTTTCCGTCGGCCAGGCGGAGCTGACCGAACATCAGGGCGTCCAGGCCTGCTCGACCCGTCTGCCGCAGGAGCTGGTTTACATTCAGCGCCGTCGCCAGTTCCGCATCACCACGCCGCACTGGCGTCAATTCTTCTGCACCGGCGAATACCCGGACGGTACGCCTTATGAGCTGCGGATCCACGATCTGTCCGCCGGCGGCGTCGGTTTGCGCTTCGACGGCCCGCTGCCGGAATTCTTCCAGCCGGGTTTGCAGTTCAAGAAAGCGCTGCTGGATCTGGGCAGCTACGGCAGCTTCAAGGTCAACATGGAGCTGGTGGTGGTCAACGACGATCAGGAAACTGACGACAACGATCAGGTGGTACACTTCTCGCGCCTGTCATGCCGCTTCCTCAAGCTGGGGCTGGCGATGGAGCGCAAAATCCAGAGCGCGGTGTTCGCCTTCGAGCTGGATTTCAACAAAAAGAAAAAACGCTGATCCTCTGTTCCGGCGCGTCGGGCTGGATGCCGCCCGGCCGCGCCGCCATTCTCTCCCCGTTCAGGGGACGTAAATAATCTCGAAGCTGGACGTATTGTCGTAGGAGGACTTTTTGCCGCCGTCGACGTAGATAATCTGCAAATCGTAGTGATACACCAGCTTCTTGTCCGGATGCAGGATCAGTTCCAGCACGGAAATCTTCACGTTAACCGATTGAACGGGGTGCTCCTTGTCCAGCTCAATGGTCTGATTGTCGATGCTGACCAGCATGCGCTTGATCGGCCGCGGCCCGGCGGGATCGTAGGCGCCGGCATCGCTGCGGAATTCCACGGTCTTATTGATGTCCGCCGGTGCGGATTGCTTGATGAAATCCGGCAGCCTGTTCTGGTATTTGGCGTCCAGCGCCAGCGCCACGGGCAGATTATCCGGGTTGAAGCCGGTGAACTGCACCGCCAGATACCCCTTGAGCAGCAGGTTTTGCGGCGACCGATCGAAGAAGGCATCCCAAATCAATCCAAATTGGCTGGCGGGCAGCGTGAATGAATCCACGATACCGCTCTGCAGATTGATCAGCGCGTTTTTTTCCTCCGTTTTGCCGTCCGGCAGCCCCAGCAGCAGCGTCAGGGTGTCCGCGTTGGCGAACGGTGCCAGCTTGCCGTCCGGTTGCATCTGCGTGAACTGTGCGGTGGCGTCGCCGATGCGCGCCTGATTGACCTTGGGTGACAGGAAATAGTCGAACGTCACCTCGACATCGTTGAGCGAGGTCGCGTGCGGCGCTGCAGAAAACGAGATAGACAGCATCGGTTTGTCGTCGTCGGCGGCGTTGGTCGCCAGCAGGAAAGTATCCGGCAGGTAATAAAGATAGTTTTTTCGTACATAGTCCTGATAGTAGTTGTACCACAGCTGCCCGAAGGCCAGCGGCGTGAGGATCAGCTGCAGGCGCGGTGGCGGCGGCAGGATGCCCTGATAGATATAGGGATAGTAGTTCTCGGCGAAGTAGAAGACTTTCGGCGAGGTGATGGTGTTGAGGAGCCCGTTATCGGTGACGATGGCGACCACCAGCGTGGTTTGCGAGTCATAATCCGACAGCGCTCGCAGCAGCGCGTCACGCTGTTCCAGGCGGTCCAGGTCGAGCTGGGCGCGGTAGCGGGTCGGTGGGACGTCCAGCAAAACCTGTTCGAAGATCATTTCTTCAACCTTGCCGAAAGTGCTGAAGGTCAGCACCACGTAGGGCACCTGCTGAACGGCGCGGCTGAGCGCGAAATCCACCGTCATATGCCAGCGCGTACCGTCACTGCTGGTGGCGATGCGATAGCGCGTCTCTCCCGAGACGACTTCGGTACAAACATCGGCCTGCAGTTCGTCGGCCACCGGCGCGGGCGCGGCGCGGTAGCGCAGACGGGGGGCTTCGGCGTCGGGAAACTGTTCGCGCGCGTTGTCCAAAATGACTTTGTTCAGCGTCACCAGATCATTGAGAAAGATGTTCATAGCGATCCTCCAGGGAAGAAAGGCGTGCCAGATGTCTGAACTGGTTCAGGCAGGCGGAAGTCCAAAGAAAATGACCGTCGTGACGGCGATAGAGCGGGCTTTCGTCGTTGGTCGCCGGCAAGCGCCAGGCGGCCAGCGCATCGATCGCCGGTGAAAGCTGCGGCACCCCTTGCCGCCTGGCGTATTCCAGCGTACTCAGCCACTCATGCGGGTGGGCATAATAGGGCGTTAACGCGTTGAGGCGGTTGTAATCGCCGTCGCTCCAGCTCACCGCCTGATTCAGCATTTGGATAATGCGCGGATAGGCCGGCGGCGGGCTGCCGTGAGCGGCGGTCAACGTATGGATTAAAATCAGCGCGTTGGTATTCACGCAGCAGTCCAGTTGCGTGATATCGCCGTCGTCTTTCATCCAGGTGTGAAAGGCGTAACACTCGGCCCAGGGATAGGGCGTCGTCTTCAGCCGCCGTTCGACGCGCTGTACCTGATAAGCCTGCATCTGCGCCAGCGTCTGTCTGGCTTGCGCCAACGAGCGCCGATGAAATCGATACAAGAGCTCAGTGATAATGGCGGTATCGTCGATGTCAGCGTCGATCCGCTGGCCCGCCATCCAGGCGGGGTGCTTGCCGGCAGGCCAAAAATGGAAGTGGTGCGGGCGGCTCTCGCAACCGAGCAAAAAGTCGAGCGCCAGCTCGATATGGGGCGCGGTCTGGGCGGTATAATCCAGCGTGCGCAGCACCTGGGCGGTGACAAAAGCATTTTCATCCTTGTGCCAGCGGCCATCCGGCGTTCTGACATGAGAGGGAAAGGCGCCGCTGGCACATTGCTGCGCCAACAGCTCCGCCAACGGCAATGGCACAAGCGGTGCCGTTTCGCGCGCTTTGCATGGCAGGATTTCGAAATGCGCGTTTTGCGGGCTGAACGTGCAGCTGACGCTGTGATTGCCCTGGCGATCGCAGGAAAAGCCGACGACGTTGTACTGCAACGGAACCTGTTCGCTCACCGCGCGGTTAAGCAGCGGCATGGCTTGGCCATCGGGCGCCAGCAGCGCGGTGATGCCGTCGAAAACGCGGCGGTTGTCGCCGAAAAAACTTGCCGCCATGGCGAACAGCGTAAAACTCTCCAGATTGCCGTCCGGCGCGTATCCCAGACTGAATCCGTAGGTGGTCGGGGGGAAGTCCCGCCTGTCCTGCTGCCGCAGCGCGCGGTCCAGCAGCGGCATCAGGGCGGAAAAACGGCTTTCTCCCTCGAACAGCCGCATGACGGCGAGGATATCGTCACGCGTGATCCGCGCACTGTGCCACTGGTAGTAATATTCGCGCGGAGAGTCGGCAGATTCCGGATAATACCCCACCATCAGCAGCATCAATCCCGCCGCGCGGCGGGCCTCGGCGGTGAGCGGCCCTTGCAAGCCATCGGGTGCGGCCGCCATGTCCGCGGGGGTTTCAACGTAGACCTTGGTTTTGATGGCGTCCGGGGCGTATTTTCGCCCCAGCCAGGCACCGAAACGCAGCGGCTGAACGCTTGCACATTGCATACGTCGCACCGCCTCCAGGCTGTTGGCGGGATCGGCGAGCGGGGCCGCGGTGAGCGCCTCACAGTGTCGGGCAAAGGCGCCGGCGCTGCGGCGCTGCGCATAGCGCGGTAAAAAGGGATCCAGCGTGCAGGCGAGCCCCTGCGGTTTGGCCGACGAGACGGTGAACTCCAGCGGGCTGCCGTTATAACCGAGCAGGCTGGTAGTAAACGCAACGGACAAACCGCCGGGCGTCGCCTTCGTCCGGCTGAAGCGGGCGACGTCCGGGGCCAGCGTGTTTTGCAAATGGGGCGCTTCCTTGCACAGGGCGTTGACCAGGGCGTTCCATGCCGCGGGTAACACTGCGTTGCGATCGATCATGGTGCTCACCTAAACCAGGTTGGGGATGACGATCGCCGGCGGGTTTTCGCTGCCGCTGCGTTCGACGGTTTCCCCGCCAACCAGGAAGTAGATCAGTGTGTAATTGACCGCCCAGGGCTTCTCCGTCAGACAGCGGTATTTGAACGTTTGGCTCTCGTGCGCGCCTTGCGTAAAGGTATATTTCTTGGTCTTGCGGCTTCCTTTGTCGTCCTGATAGCTCAGCTCCACCATGACCTGGTTACAGTTTTCCCACGAGAATTTGCGGTCGAGGAAGATACTGATCTCGTTGAAAGACAGCACCGAGCCGGGATCCATGTTCAGCAGGGTCGAGGCCGATTTGGACTGCGGCTGATAGCTGCTGCTGCCTTCCCAGCCCGAGGAGGCTGCGGATTTGAACGCGAATACGCTGGTGATATGGAACAGCTCGTTCTTATCGCTGCTGCGGGCAATGCGTTTGGTCCATGTCCCGTCATCGTTGGTGAAAGGCGCGCCGGTATAAACCTGGTTGTTGTAACGGATGTTGAAGGTGGCGGCCTTGATACCGTACTCCTCGAAGCTGTCCGGCCCGAGCACGGTCAAATCCAGCTGTTGGAAGAACGGATCGTTGACGTTGACCTGAATAAAGTAGGGCGCGGTTTTTTGGGCGTGCAGGATATCGCTGCCGATGAAGTTTTGCGGCACGGCGGACTGGCTGAGGGCTTTCGACGAGGTGTAGTTGAAGTTCAGGCTTTTGGTTTCCTCGATCCGCACCAGCTTGATCTCCAGCGAAGCGCTGGGGAACAGGCCGCCTTTGCCGGCTTCTTCGCCTTCTTTCTTGTCGCTGGCGATCAGCGAATCCAGAATGGCGTCGCTGGCGGATTTCGCCTGCGGGTTGCTGTCGTCGTTAGGTTTGAGCGTGGCGCTGAAAAAGCTTTTCAGGATCTCTTCCTTGACGAACTGCAGTGCCCACTCTTTCTCTTTGGCCTCTTCGTCGCCCGGCATGCTTTCGGTGACCTTGATCACCAGTTTCTGATCCTGCTGCAGTTTTTTGATGACGCTGTCGAAGCCCAGCCAGAAGCTGGCCGGCGTCTCAACCGGAATGGGAATGTTGGCGCCGAATTTCAGATCGAATTCTTTGTAGATGCTTTCGAACTGTGCGGTCACTTCGACCTTCAGCGCCGGCGTGATGCCGGTGAAGCTGAGGTTATAGGCGACGGCGGCCGGCGCCTTGGCCTGGGTGAACGCGGCTTCGAGGATCACCGCCTGGGACGGCGTCAGCTTGGCGCTGAAAATGGCGCTGTTGTTGCCGAACAGGCTGGGGCAAGGGGCGCTGATCAGCTCACCGTTGGTGGCACCCGCGTCGAGCACGAAGAAGTTCACCGTGCCTTTATCATACGGCACCTGGGCCTTGCGGGCATTCTTGGGATCAAC
>NZ_JBZXDO010000018.1:0-105813 GCF_058725505.1 Serratia sp. A07 | reverse complement strand
GTCGCGTTGCTGCTCCAGCAGATAGCGCTGGGGCACGGTGTCGTCGTATTCGATTTGGTAATTCAGCTTGTTGGGGATTTGTTCTGGCGACGAGATATTGCGTAGCGTGTTGGCGATCAACAGTGAGGCGGTGTTTACCAACGCCTGGCGAACGCGAGCTTGCGTCTGCTCTGAAGGCGCATTGTCGAACTGCGCTTGCACAATGACGACGCCGGCGTCGATTTGTTGGTTCAGCAGCCTGGCGATCGCTTCCGGTTGCCGCGCCTGCTCGTTGAAGGCCAGGGTGACAAACGCGACCCAATCGGCCTGCAAACGGGCATTGACGCGGCTGTCGACGCTGAATCGGCTGCGGGTGAGAAAATAGACCTGGTCTTTTGTTCCCTGGATCGCGCCCGCCAGCCGGCCAGACTCCTCATGGGTCAACGCCATTTTGGACTGTTCAAATTCGACGCTGTAGGCGGCAGCAGCCGGCCGCTGCGCGAAGTGCAGCCACAGCGATTGCTGGATCTCCTCCTGCTCCAGGGTGATGGTTTCCGGAGCGGGGACGAAATGGCGGCGGATATAGTCCTCGATCGCAGCCCTGTCGACCGGCAGCTTCGGTGCGATGAAGGTCGCCAGGCCGCCGCCGGGGCTGGTCAGCAAATGCAGCGAGCTGATCTTGCCGGCCGGCGTTTCCTGCACCACCTGCGGCGTATAGCTGCCGTAGGTGTAACAGCCGCTGGGGCGCGTTTGGTCGTGAAACGCCAGCGCGCGGTCAAGAAGAAAGAAGTTTTGCAACGTACGTTGCGGATCCAATTCGTCGGTCATGGTGTATCACCCTTGATATCGATCGTTTGGTCGCCGGTGACATAAGGCGACCAGGGGCCAGTGGGAGTCTTGTAGCGGAAGCCGGCGGCGAAAATGGAGGTGACGTTCCATTTGTAGACGAAGCTCGGCTGCGAATGCGTAAAAGTGCGGTCGCTGGTGCGCTCGCTGTCCTGGGGCTGAAAACTCAGTACGGCGCTGAGCGACTGCGGCGGCAGCCGAACGGTGATCGTCGCCTGCTGTGCGCCGAACTGCGGAAAACTGTAGGCGCCGATGGTGGCGTTTTGCACGATCGGGGCGGGTACCGGGACGGCGCCGTCGCCGGAAAGCGAATAGGCGGTCGCCTCGGCAAAAGTCGGGTCGCCCAGGATCGGTGCGCTGAAATAGGGCGCCGATGCGCTGAGCGCCCACGTTTGGCGCCAGTCGGCGGAGTAATAGGGGCCGCCAAGTCGGCTTTGCTGGGCGAACGTTGGGTCGAGATACAGGGTCAGGAAGCGGCAAGGCAGCGCGGCGTAATCCAGTACCAGGTTATCCTCGTCGCAGCGACGTTGTTCGCCGGGCAACGTGCGGTAAACGCCGTCTTGCGGGTAATTCACGCGGATCTGGTAGAAAAACGGCTGTGCATCCAGCGCGCTGTTGTGAAACTTGAAGGTTAACCAGGTGCGGTCGGGGCGCAGCGCCAGCGTTTGCGTTTGCTCGATCGGGTAGATATTGCCGGGCGGTACGGTCAGCTGAATATCGATCGTAACGCCGGATTGCAACCCCAGCGGGTAGGCGTAAAAGACGTTGATCTCTCGCTCTCCCGCCGGCAGCGGCGGTGCGGTGGTACGATGGATAATGGTATCGGGCGAAACTTTGGCGATCTGCTGCGCGGCGGCGAACGGATCCAACGTGAAGCAAAGTGGCCGCTGAGTCAGCGCGACATTGGCCAGATCGCACCGGGTCCGGCCGGTATGCGGGGGCGGCGTCAGAAGGATCTGCGCCACATTGCCGGCGGCGGGGCCGGCAGACGGCGCACCGTACAGGTTGTATAGCCGATCGAGCAAAGCCTGGCTGAGCAACAGATCCCCGGCCGGATCGTTAGCCGGTGGCGGTGGGTCGATGTCGAGCGGCAAGTGGGTGAGGTTGCGGCTGAGGTAGAGGGTCAGCCCGTCGTAGGGAAAGACAATCCCGGTATCGCCCACGGCATGGGCACCTTCCACGCCGGCGGCCAGGGCCAGGATCAGCGCAAGGGCATCAAATTCCACCCGGTAGGCCAGACGCGGCGATACGCCTTCGACGAAACCGTCCAGACGCGCGTTGAAGCCTATCGTCTCATCGAGCAGGGTGCGCTCGATCAACTGAGTGCTCGCCGCATTGAGCAGAATGATGAATTGACTGCACTGTGCCGAATACCAGGTGGTGTCGTAGTGCCGGCCGTACAGTTCGCTGTGGTAGTCGATGGGCACGTCGAATCCCAGGCTGCCCGGCAAGACCGGCAGCGCCTTCACCGCACAATCCGGATACTGTTGCTTGAATACCTGCAGGCTTTGTTCACCGGCGAACTGCAATTGCGTGGTGAAATTCAGCCAGCCGTAGAGGCTTTCGGTACTGTAGCTGCGCACGATATCCAGCGAGAAAGCCAACGGGTCGGCCGCCAGAATGCTGAGCGCCTGCGGATATAAATAATAGGCGTCGTTTTGCCGATACGCGGCGACGAAACGTTGATCATCGCAGATAATAATGCGTTGGAAGTCGGGGTAGCCTTCATACATGATATTATTCTTCCGCTGCATTGATCATATTGTGGTAATCCTGGTGCCACTCGGCAGGCAGCGTTTTCAGCACGTTTTTAGGGCGTTGGTGATATTCGTCTTCATAGAGGTGTTGAACCAGCGCGTCACCGACCAGCACGCCGTTAGCATAAAAAGTACTGATGGCGCATTGCGTTTTTTGCAGCGGAGAGTCAGCGCTGAGTTGCAGGTTACAAACGGTTAACTCACCGGACTGGAGAGAGAGGGCGGTAATTTCGCACTCACCGTGCCGAGTTTTAAGACGCATGCCTGAGGTCAATTCACGGGCGAGACAAATACCGTCTGCGGTGACGAAAGGGTGCCCCAGGCTGGCTTTTATGCGATATTCACGTGCCGCCTGGTCGCGGGCGGTAATATCAATGTAATGCTGCTCCTGCCCCGTGGTGATATTCTCAATGCGTCTGGGGTGGTTATTGCCGCAAATAACGAATTCATCTGCCGTGAGGGCATTTATCGGCTTTTCTGTCCCATCCTGCATTAAAATCAACGTATCCTCTGCCAGGCAGCCATAAATAATCTGCATCGGTTTGATTTGTACGGTATTGAGCAGGCGGCGATCCGGATCGCTTTCTTTGGGCGCGTTAGTAATAAAGGCGGCGATGCTGCGGCCTTCGACATCAAGCGTAATTTTAAAAACGTAATAAACCATCTCACCGGATTCAAAATCGACGCGGTTGAATTTCAGCCAGTCAAGATCCCAGGTGATGTTATTTCCGCTGATTCGGGTTGCGGCAGAATTAAAAATATTATAGCCGCCGTAAGGGGTGATCGGATCGCCGCCGGCGCGGGTGCGGATAAGATAAATGGTATTGCTGGCGTTGACCGGCTTGCCATTGCTGAGATCAATATTGCCAAAATAGGTGATGTTGCCTTTTATCGGCACTTTAACCGTGCCGTCCTGATCGTAGCCGGTGCGATAATCACAGTCGCCATCGTCACGCGTCAGGCAAATCTTGATCATGCGCTGGTTATACAGATTCCTCGGGGAATCGTTGATCATTTCTTTCGGGTAGCTTTGCGTCGTGACGATTTCGGCGCCGTAAACGGTTTGCTGGCCGACCGTTTGCGCGAAGGTATAGATCACCGTAACCGGAAAGCTGCCGCCGGTCTGGCTTTGCGGATAGTCACCGCTGGCACCGATGGTGCAGTCCGCCGTGTAAACGTAGTCGCTTTTGTATTCCACCTTGCCGACGTTATCGGCGCCGCCGTCGAACAGGCCGAGGGTTTGCGTCACATTGGTCGCCTGAACCGGCAGAGAGCCGATGGCGTCGGTTTGATAACGTTTACCGTCGGTGGAATCCAGCCTGACGATGCTGTACACCGGCTGAGCGCCGCTGGTGTTGGCCTCGCTCATCCGGCCTGCGACCCGTTTGACGCGTTTCGTCTGCTGCCAGAGCTGGGTGAATTGCGGTGCGGCGGCGGCGGTGACGCCGGCCAGTTTTAATTGAATATCATAAAATTCGGTTAAAACCGGATCGCCTGGCTCGATAAGAAATACGCCGCTGTTCTCGTATCGGTCGATAACGTTTTTTACGATGCGTTTCTCATCTGACGTATAATCTTTTGCGAGCATAATATCGGCACCAATAAATTAATGGCATTGCCAGAGATGCACGCCATCATCATGGCGTGCCCATCGTTTTTAACAGGCGTTATTTGCAGGTTTCTTTACAGTAAGCGTAAATGGCGCTCAGGCAATCTGAAGATAAATACTGTTCGAATTCCGCATCGGTGGGTTCAATATCGACATCCAGCGTCATTGCATAAAGCTCTTGAGCAAACATGTCTTTAGTGGCAGCGGGTTTGTTTTTAAAATAGGCTTTTATTTTGCCTTTGCTCACTTTCCGAATCCAGGCAAACTCACCGCCAATGGCCACTTTCCCGGTGAAAGTGAAGTCTTTACTGGTATAAACGCTGATGTCATTGGGGTAAACCTGATATCTTACCACCTGTTCCACGCCGATATTTTGATTGGTTTCTTCCCAGGTTTCTCTTTTTATTACATTCAACGCAAAGTTGTTTCCATCGACCGGGCCATCTTTAGCATCGGCGGTGCCGCCAAATAACATCGGGCAACCTCTGGCAAAACCTTCGTTCTTTAACCCTAATAGAATAAAATCGGAATTGCCGACAGCTTTGGGCGCGCTATCAAGAATGACATACTTTTTAATAGGCATAGTCAGATCCTTATACGCAGGATGGTATAAAAAGGAGGTGGTGAATCGCTTTGTCGCCGCGTTTTACTCACATTCAACAATAGCAATGGCGCTTGAAAAAGCAATACATACATAAAAATAAATTAAGTGTTTATTCTTGCATAAC
The DNA here is from genome assembly GCF_058725505.1 of Serratia sp. A07. Lineage (NCBI taxonomy): Bacteria > Pseudomonadati > Pseudomonadota > Gammaproteobacteria > Enterobacterales > Yersiniaceae > Serratia > Serratia sp. A07. The sequence goes on along the minus strand of NZ_JBZXDO010000018.1, from coordinate 100,894 downwards.
AGATAATCAATAAAATCACGGCGTTGTAAAAGAGGAGGAATAGTTTAAGAAATCAAAAAAAAAGAATGTTTTTTGCGGTTTTTATTTTCTTATTGGCTTTAATTTTAATAAATCAATGTGTTGAGTGTGGTTATGATTTTAAATGGCTCTAATCATTAGTTGTTTAATCTTTTATATATAGTGAATTAATTTATCATTACTGTGCGCATCATTGACGGAGTAATAAATAAAATTCGCAGCGGAATGATTGCCACGGTGAGCAATCAAGACGGATGAGGCGGGGCAGCAGGCTGCCCCAGGTCAGGGTTTAGGTTAACGCCCGCAGGCTGCCGATCTCTTCCCAACCGAAATGCGCCGCTTCGGCCAGCACGTCGCACACTTCGCCGCCGGCGGCAACCACTGCTGCGTCGAGCGCGGCGCCGTGCAGCAGATGGCTCACCAGCAGTGCGGTGAACAGATCGCCGGTGCCTTTGACCGCCGATTTGACCTTCGGATGGGTAAAGCACTGCGCTTCCTGCCGGGTGACCAGCATTAAACCCACTTCGTCTTCGTGCTGTGCCACGCCCGGCGCGCTGGTGACCAGCACCCATTCGGTGGTGTCGTTCAACAGCGCCTGCGCGGCGTGTTGCGTCTGCTCCCGGCTGCTCAAAGAGCGGCCGCACAGCTGCTCCAGTTCGAAACCGTTCGGCGTCAGGCCGTTGGCCAGCCGCAGGAACGGCGAGCGATAGCAGTTGACGATGCGCTCATCCACGTAGATCCCTTCGCCGTAATCGCCCATCACCGGATCGATATAGATCTTTATCTGCGGATTGAGGGCGCGCACCCGCTGCAGCCAGTTGGCCAGAATATGGCATTGCATCACGTCGCCCAGATACCCGACGATCACCGCCCGGGTGCGTTTCATCACGCCGCGGGCGATCAGATCGTCGAGAAAGCCGCCGAACCACTCGCCGGAGATGACGCCACCGTGCGGTTTGCCGTAATAGGGTGGACAGCCGAACAGCACGCTGGGCACCTGCAGCGCTTCCAGCCCCTTTTTCAGCAGGGCGCGGTAGGCGATACCGTTGCCGACGCTGCCGTAGACCACCTGAGATTGAATGCTGATCACGTCGATGGACGGTGACCGTAAGGGTGAAGTCTGTTGCATGAGTTACATCCTTGGTTCGTTATTATCCAGCCAGCGGGCGAACACCTGCCGCGCACGCTGTTCCAGCTGTGTGCCGTGGCGCGCCGCCTGTTCGCGCAGGTTTTGGGGCGCGACGCCGGCCAGTTCCAGCTCGCAGGCATGGCCAATCAGCCAGCGTTCGATATCGCGATGATCCGCCTCCAGATGGAACTGCAGGCCGAGCGCAAACCCCTGATAGTCGAAGGCCTGATGCGGACAAACCGCCGTGCCGGCCAGGCAGCGGGCGCCCTCCGGGATCGTGAACATATCGCCGTGCCAATGCAGCACCGGCGTATCGGCCAGCGGCGCCAGCGGCGAGTCGTCTTCCGCCGCTAGCGTGGTCAGCGGGGCGAAGCCGATCTCTTTGACGCCGAGCGAGATCACGTCGGCACCCAGCGCCTGGGCGATCACCTGAGCGCCGAGACACACCCCGAGGGTCGGCCGCCGCTGCGCCAGGCGCTGTTTGACCAGCGCCAATTCATAGTCGAGAAAATCATAGCGCAGCGCGCCGGAAAAGTGCTGGGCAGCGCTGATCGGCCCGCCGAGCACCACCAACAGATCGGTCTCTTCATTATTGATAGCACGAATATCATCGCGGCCGGCATCGTAATAGTCGATCTGATAGCCACGCAGCGAGAGCAGGGAACCGAGGATGCCCAGGTTTTCAAAATTGACGTGTCGAATGGCGACGGCTTTTTTCATTGTTTAACCTCGTGAGCGTGGGTGAACGGCGTCAGCGCCAGCGACTCGCCCAGCACGGTGATGCCTTGCGCGCCGCTCTGGTAGACGATACGGCGTTCGCTGACCTGGCTGAGTTGCACCTGATAACCCTGCGCAGCCGGGAACAGCGCGCAGGCCTGCTCCAGCTGATCGGCGGCCCAGGGGGTGAACATCTCCAGGCGGGCAAAGGCTTTTCCTGCATACTGAATGTCGAGCACGTAATGTTTATCCATGGAACCCCTTACTTTTGGCCGCGGAAGCTGCTAATCTTGTTTGAACTAGTACAAAAGGATTTATGTATGACTTCATTGTATGCAAAAGGCGGCGGCGCTGTCCAGATTGCCGAGCAGATCGCCGCACGCATCAAAGGCGGCACGCTGCGGCCGGGTGAGCTGCTGCCACCGGTACGCCAGCTGGCGGCGGAGCTGGAGGTCAATGCGAATACCGTCGCCAGCGCATACGGCCGATTGCGCGATGCCGGTCTGGTGGCGACGCGTGGGCGGGCGGGAACGGTGGTGCTGGAACCGCCGCTGGCGGCGGTGAGTGCGGCCTATACGCCGCGCCAGGTGCCGGCGGGAATGTGCGATCTGGCCAGCGGCAATCTGGATGCCGCCCTGTTGCCGGCGTTGGCGCTGGGCGCGGCGGAGGGATTCCCGCAACAAAACGGCTATGACATCAGCGGCGATCTCCCGGTGCTGACCGGCCTGGGGCGCGAGTGGCTCGGCCGCCAGGGCGTTAGCCTGGGGGAGCCTGCGGTATTCTCCGGCGCGCTGGACGCGATGGAAAAGGCGCTGCGCTGCCATATGCAGCCGGGCGCGGCGGTGTGGGTGGAAGATCCCTGCTGGCCGCCGCTATTGACGCTGCTGCGCCACCTGCGTTTGCGGCCGCTGCCGCTGGCGATGGATGAGCAGGGATGCCGGTTGCCGGAAAGCGGAGCGGCGGGCGCGGTGATCCTGACGCCGCGCGCCCACAATCCGACCGGCGCCTCGCTTTCTGCGCAACGCGCGCAGCAGTGGCGGCGTTTTCTCAGCGCTAATCCGCAGTGTCTGGCGATCGTCGACGACTTCTGGGGGCCGCTGTCGCAGCAGCCGCTGCATCTGCCGTTCGACGGTGATCGCGGCCTGTACGTGCTGTCGCTGAGCAAGTTTCTCAGCCCGGATCTGCGCATCGCGCTGGCCTGCGGTAACCCGACGTTGCTGCAGGCGATGCGCGCCGATCAGTACATCAGCGAACGCTGGGTCAGCCATATCTTGCAGCAGATTGCCGCCAGACTGTGGGGGCAGGCCTTGCAGGAGGGGCAGCTGCAGCGGGCGCAACAGGCGTATCAAGCCAGAAGAGATGAGCTGGTGCGATGGCTCAACGCGCTGAATCACACGGCGCTGGCGGTGGGTGAAGGGCTGCATCTGTGGTTGCCGGTGCGGTCGGAAACCGCCGCCGCGCAGCTGATGGCCCAGCGGGGGTGGCTGGTGCAGGGCGGCGAACCTTTCCGCCTGAAGGGCGACCCTGCGATCCGCGTCAGCCTGGCCAACGTCGTGCCGGCGCAGCTGGCGCCGCTGGCGCAGGATCTGGCCGACGCCATGCGGGCCAGCGCGGCGATCAACTAGGCCGGTGTCAGGCTCTCCTCCGCCAGCAACTGCAGTGAGGTGAGCCGGGCGCTCGGTTCGCCGATCGGCGTGTCGATGATGAACTCGTCCACGCCGTAGCGCTGCTGCAGCTGCGCCAGTTGCTGATGCACCTGCGGCGCAGTGCCGAGCAGGATATGGCTTTCTCGGGGTTCGATGCGGTAGTCGGTGGCGCCGGCCTGCTGCACGAAACTCTCCGCCTGGGCCAGGCTGCCGACGGTCACGCTCTGCTCACCGGCGACGTGCACGCGGTATTGCTGAATATCCGCCGCCAGCGCCGCGGCCTGTTCCGCGTTTGGCGCCGCGATCGCCGCCACCGCCAGCAGCGCCTTGCGGCCACCGCTCAGTGCGGTGTAGTGCGCCAGCGCCTCGCGGATATCCTGCGGATTGCCGTTCAGATGCGCGGCGAACACGAAGGCCCAGCCGGATTCGGCCGCCAGCGTCGCGCTCTCTTTGCTGGCGCCGAGCAGAAAGCGCTGGGCGGCGTGCGGCGGCAGCGGTGTGGCGCTCAGTCCCGGCTCGGCGTCGTCGTTCAGATAGGCGGTCAGCTGCGACAGCTGCTGCGGGAAAGCCGGTTTGTTTTGGCGGTCATGAGCGGCCTGCAGCGCCTGGGTGGCGAGCGGCAGCCCGCCGGGCGCTTTGCCCACCCCGAGATCGACGCGCCCCGGTGCCAGCGCCGCCAGCAGGTTAAAGTTTTCGGCCACCTTGTAGGCGCTGTAGTGTTGCAGCATTACGCCGCCGGAGCCGATGCGAATGCGCGACGTCTGGCCGAGCAGGTAGCCGATTAGCACTTCCGGCGACGGGCAGGCGAGCTGCGGCGTGTTGTGGTGCTCCGCCAGCCAGAAACGCCGATAGCCCCAGCGTTCCGCCTGTTGCGCCAGATGCAGCGTGCGCGCCAGCGCCTGAGCGGCGCTTTCCCCGTCGGCGATCGGACTCTTTTCCAATATGCTCAAGGCATAAGCCATTTTCCCGCTCCTTTCCTCATCAGATATGCCTGACAAATACCATGCGGGCGGCGCGCGCCTTAATACTGATTGGCGATAGGATATTCCATTGATCCAAAACGGATTTGGATATGCGCAGAACGGTAAAGCGCCGCGATGTTATCCCTCGAGCCAGGCCTTCAGACGAATGGCGTCACGGTAGTGGCCGTAGCGCGGCTGCGCGCCGAGCAGGATCATCACCACCGGTTGTCCTTTGATGGTGGTGCGCATCACCAGGCAGTGGCCGGCCTCGTCGGTAAAGCCGGTTTTCTGCAGCTGAATCTGCCAGGCCGGGTTATTGATCAGGCCGTTGGAGCTGCGGTAGACCAGCTGGCCGCGACCGGGGCGCACGATCTGCTGCTTGTCGGTGCTGAAGCGGCGAATCGACGGGTAGCGATAGGCGTGATTGACCATCTTCAGCAGATCGTTGGCGGTCGCTACATTGCGCGGCGTCAGCCCGGTCGGATCGTAGAAGCGGGCGCGTTTCATGCCGATGGCGCGCGCTTTCTGGTTCATTTTCGCCACGAAGGCTTTGCGCCCGCCGGGATAGCTGCGGCTCAGCGCCGCAGCGGCGCGGTTCTCCGAAGACATCAGGGCGATGTGCAGCATGTCGCGGCGGCTGAGCACCGAGCCGATGGTCAGGCGCGAGTGGGTTTTCTTCAGCAGATCGCGATCGGCGGCGGTGACCTTGAGCGGGCTGCTCATCGGGCGTTTGCTGTCCAGGGCGACCATGGCGGTCATCAGTTTGGTGAGCGAGGCGATCGGCAGCACGCGGTTCGGCTGCTTTTGATAGAGCGTCTTTCCGGTGCGTTGATTGACGACCAGCACCGACTTGGCATTCAGTACCCGCGGCGGCGTGGCGGCATGCACGGGCGCCAACACGAACAGCAGGCTGAACAGGAGGGCGGCGCCGAAGCGCCGGACGGGCAGACGGAGAAAAGCGAGAGATAAAAGCATAACGACGGCAATAATGACCCTAAGTGATTAAAAAATATCAAAAGAGTCTGCCCGGCAAATGTGAAGGAAATAGGGTGATATTCGCTCAAACTGTTACAGCAGCCCGCGTTGCCGCAGCGTGAAGCGGGTGGCCTCGTTCAGATCGTACTCCGCCAAGCGCTCGCGCGGCACCCAGGCGTAGTCGTCAAACTCGTCGTTGATCGTCACGTCGCGGTTGGCGGCATGGCAGTCGAAAATCAGGTAAATCATATAGATTTGCTCGCGGCTGCCGTCGGCGTAGGTTTTGATGCGCACGTCGTCGCGGAAGGTCCAGGGCGTGATGCTGTCGAGGATCAGCGCGGCGCCCAGCTCTTCGCGCACTTCGCGTCGCAGCGCCTGTTCTATTTGCTCACCCGGCTCGACGCCGCCGCCGGACAGCGCCCACTGGCCGGGGAATACGCCCTTGTGCGCGGCCATCTTGCACAGCAGGAAGGCGTTATCGTTTTCAATCAGCGGGCAGACAATGATGCGTTGGCGCATGGATGACTCCTGTCAAAAAACAAACCCGCAGGATAGCAGGTTTGGGGGCGCGGGGCAGCGAGACAGGTCGCGTTCTACGCGGCGGCGGGAAATCCGATTGGCGCTTGCTATACCACCGGCTTTGTCTTCTTCAACGGGAAATCAATCGCCGATGTTAATAAGTATCAATTAGTATGATTTCTCTTCAGGATAAAGAGGGCTTTTTAACCTGTCACGGAGTGGATAACGCATGCTTAATGGAATAAAACCGCTGTGCCTGACTCTCTTGCTGTTGCTGTCGGCCTGCCACAGCGCGTCGGTCAGACCGCCACCTCACGACGCTACGGCGTTTGCCCCTATCGATCCAACCAAGTCGCTTTTTCCGTTGGACAATTATTCGCAGTCTGTCGATAAATGGCTGCCTCCCGGCCCGCAGCGGCAGGTCGCCGTGCTGGATGACGCTGCGCAGCAACGTCATTTCTCTGCCCTCAAATCCCACTATTTTGGCATGGGGCCGAATGAAGAGTCCCCCTGGAATCCGCATTACATCGCTTCCGTCTTGAGCCGTGAAGCGGAAAGCCACCGTGATGCCGCAATGGATAAATATCTTGGAAATGACAGCGTTTCCTGGGGGGAAAACTTCAGGACTCACGCTGAGCGCTGGAAACAGCAGGTCAGGAATAATGCGTCTGTCGGCATTGACAAGGCTTATCATTCTTCGGCCAGAGGTATTGCGATTAGGGAAACGCTGGTCAGGATGTTGCCGACAGACGATCCGGCTTATGACGATCCGCGTCTGGCAGGGCAAGGTTATCCCTTTGATAATTTGCAGGACTCTTCTATCCGCCCCGGTACACCGGTATACGTTGTGACGGAAAGTCGCGATAAACGCTGGAAATACGTCATATCGCCTACGGTGATCGGCTGGGTGCATAGCGAAGATATCGCGGCGGCGGATCGGCGGTTTGTCAGCGAATGGCTGGCGCTGGCAGGGAAAAATTTGGGGGCATTCATTCAGCAGCCGGTGTCGGTACAAGAGGGGGAGCTGTTTTATTTTACGGCGCGTCATGGCACGGTTCTGCCATTTTACCGTCACCGGCAGGGTGTTTTTAAGGTTGCCGTGCCGGTACGCCGGGAGGATGGTCGCGCGCAAATTCGCCGGATCGATTTAAAGGAGGGGGAGTTTGCCGCCATGCCGTGGCGAATGACGCCAGACCATCTTGCCACGCTGATGCGTTCGATGAGCGGCAGGCCCTACGGCTGGGGGAATGATAACTTCAATAATGACTGCTCTTCCGAACTGCGCAGCCTGTTGATGCCTTTCGGGGTGTTTCTTCCCAGGAATTCCGCCGCGCAGATAGAGGCGGCAAGCCGAGTGGTCGATCTCAGTCAGGCGAACACGGATGAGCGGCTGCGCTATCTCAAGGAGCATGGCAAGCCGTTCACCACGCTGGTCTACATTCCGGGCCATATCATGCTGTATATCGGCAATGCGGCGATTAACGGCCGGAGTGTCCCGATGACGTACCAAAATATCTGGGGCCTGCGCCCGGCAGATTCAAAAAGCCGCAGCATTATCGGCGGCGCAGTCTTTTTCCCGCTTCTGGCTACCTACCCGGAGGATCCTGAGCTGACCTCGCTGGCGGGCAAGGCGCAGTTCAAACTGGGTTTTATTGAGTAACGTCTGAATGCCTATCAAGTGGCCGCCTTGACGGTCTCTTGATAGGCGAGGGCAAGCGGGGCGTGTTAATTGCCTAGCCGGTTTTTGATGATTTTATTATGTTCATCCGTCAGGTTGGCGTAATTCCAAATAAACAATCCGCCAAGATTAAAATCCAGAACCTGATCGATAAAGTAATTTAAATTCCAGTCGGTCAATCCCCGGGTCGTCAGGGCAAGAATGCATTTTTTATTCTCGGCGCCGTTGACCAACGATTGTTTTAATGCCGGGATGACATTGGCGAGAATATCGTCATCGCTCCACATCGCTGCGGCATAGCAGTAATGAATAAAGCGATCGCACTGGCCTGACAGGATGATTTTTCTGACTTTCTCGTTGAGCTTTTTACCATTTTCCGTATTGGGATGATTGTAGGAATAGCCGGCAATAAAACCCAGGCTGGTCTCTTTTCGGGCCTCTTTTAGCCGTTTCATGGCTTCGATGACCCGTTCGGTGTTCATATTGCATTCGTCATCAAAATCGACGCCGTCCCAGCCCCGGTCTACCGTGGCTTCGACGATCCTCAACACTTCATCCTCATTTGCCGGCTTTTGCTGTGGGGAGCATCCGCCGCCGCCATAAACCCAGAGCGTCTTTCCTTTAAAACCGGGGAGAGTATCGGGTTTGTTTTGCTTTTCCGGGCTCCATCCTGGATGCGCTGATGTGCCCGTGGTCAATCCATCAAGGTTGGTGACCATGCCATACATCATGACATCGAACTCTTTGAGAGGTTGGCCAGTCAGAGACTGGCTCCATCCGCCTGTAATAAACGTATTCATTGTCGTTATCTCCTTATTGGTCGTGTTCCTTAAATAAATATGTCTTGCGTGATGGAGGGTACCAGTCTCTATATTCATGTTGCCATTGTGCGGTCGCTGAGCGGGCAAGGGATGAAAACGATGTTGAATGGCGATGACGTTTTTATGACGAAAATATTAATCATCGGGAACGCTGAAAATCATTAACGCCGATAGATAAAGATTGCTATAACAGCGGGGACGATCTGGGTTAACGGCGAAAGGCAGGATAAGGCGTTATGGTGCAACGGTTGGCGGAAAAGATGCACAAGCTTGATTTCGATGATGAAGTGACCGGGCTGATCTACGGCCATGCGTTTCGTTCCGGTGAACCGCCGATGCGCCTGAACTCACAGCAGGTTTGCCAGGCCTACCAGGCGTTGCCCCCCGGCGACGGTTTTATCTGGCTGCACCTCAATCTCAACCACGCGGCGGCGGAGAAGTGGCTGAAAAATCATTTCGCCATTTCCGATTTTTTCTTTCACGAGATTCGCCACGGCTCCCACACCACGCGCATCGAGCGCCAGGGCGACGATCTGTTCGCGGTGCTCAACGACGTGATTTTCCACCCCGAGGACAGTAACCCGGAGACGGCGACGCTGTGGCTCTATTGCTGCCGTGGGCTGGTGGTCACCGTACGCCACAAACCGGTGCGACTCATTGAACGGCTGCTCGGCCGCCTGACGGCGCTGCAGCTGGCCTCGTCCACTGAACTGCTGGCGCACCTGCTGGAAGAGCAGGAGGACGTGCTGGAACAGGTGGTGCGGCAGGCCAACCAGTATGTCGATACCATTGAGGACCGCTTGTTGACCCGCCGCGTCAAACGCAACCGCGCCGAGCTGGGACGTATGCGCCGCATGTTATTACGCTTTCAGCGCCTGCTGGCGCCGGAGCCGGCCGCGCTGTTTCGCCTGTTGAACCGGCCGCCGACCTGGCTCAGTCGCGAGGTGGTACAGGATCTGCGGCAGTTTACCGAAGAGTTCACCGTGGTATTGAACGATCTCGCCAGCCTGACCGAACGGATCCGGCTGCTGCAGGAGGAGCTGGGCGCCAAGCTGATGGAGCAGAACAACCGCACGCTTTACACGCTGACGGTGATTACCGTGCTGGCATTGCCGATCAATATCGTCGCCGGTTTCTTCGGCATGAACGTGGGGGGGATCCCGCTGGCCAGCAATCACCACGGTTTTATCCTACTGGTGTTGCTGGTCGGCAGTTTTACGCTGATCGCCGGTTATCTGGCGTTCAGGCGCAGGGACGAGACGTAATTACAGGCGGGCGCGGTACTCTTCTTCGAGCCGGGCATGGGTGCTCCAGAACGGCTGCGGCGCCCGATCGTGCAGGCGATCCAGCAGGATATCCAGATGGGTGTGCCAGCCGCCGGCGACGCTGAGCATTTCGTCGCGGTTGGCCAAGCGCCGGTGGGTGACCGTCAGCAGCACGGCGCTTCCCTGTTCCGTCAGTTCGAAAGTCACCTCGGAAGGACGGCCCTGATCCTGTTCGGCCCAGGTAAAGCTCAGCAGGCGCGGCGGAAACAGGCAGGTGATGTGGCCGCGGTTGCTGACGCAGCCGCCGTGCTGTTTGTACTTGGCCGGCGGTGGTTCGTGCTCGCCCGCCAAATCGGAGTTGCGAAACTCCAGCTCCAGCGGTGCGCCGTTTTCCAACTTCATGGCGCCGGCCGCCAGCCAGGTGGCGCGCTTGTCGGATTCGGTCAGGTAAGCCCACACCCGCTCGATGGGGCCGGGCAGCAGCCGCTGGATGCGCAGCGTGCCGGGTTCGATAATCATGCCGTAATCATTCATGGTTCACTCCTTGGGAGGAAGCTGTTCGGGCTGCAGCAGCGCCTGTTCGAGCGCATCCAGCCGTTCAGTCCAGAAATGTTCATAGGTTTGCAGCCATTGCATGGCCTGCGCCATAGGCTCGGGTTCGAGCCGGCAGATATGGTTTCTTCCTTGCACGGTGCGTTGCACCAGGCCCGCATGTTCCAGTGCTTTCACGTGCTTGGAGGCGCCGGCGAACGACATTTGCAGCGGCGCGGCCAGTTCGCCGATGCTGCGTTCACCGCCGGCCAGCGCGCGTAACATCGAGCGGCGGGTCGGATCGGCCAGCGCATGAAAAATGGCGTCCAGCTGTGAGGAAGATAATTCAACCATATGGTTGAATATAGAACAGGCAGGCTAATATTCAACCGTTTTGTTGAATATTTTTTGCCCCGGCGAAAAACCGGGGCGAGGTTCAGGCGTCGGCGTGCGCCAGCAGCGCGTTCAGCAAGACGTCGGCACCGGCGGCGGCCCAGGCGGGGGTGATGTCTTCCCGTTCGTTGTGGCTGATGCCATCCACGCAGGGAATGAAAATCATGGCGGTCGGCGCGACGCGATTAAGGTAACAGGCATCGTGGCCGGCGCCGGAAATCATGTCGCGATGGCGATAGCCCAAGGCTTGTGCGGCGTGGCGTACGCTGTCGATGCAGCCCCGATCGAAAGCGATCGGAGGATACTGAAAGATGCGCTCGGCGCGAGCGGTCAGGCCGCCTCCGTTGACGTGGTTTACCGCCGCCAGCAGGCGCTGCTCCATCTGCTCCAGGGTTGCTTCCTCTGGATGACGGAATTCGACGCTGAAAAAGACCCGGCCCGGCACCACGTTGCGTGAATTGGGGGTGATTTGCGCCATGCCCACCGTGGCACGCGCATCGGGCGCGAAATCCCAGCCGATACCGTTGACCGCCGTCACCAGCTCGGTGAAGCCCAGCAGGGCGTCGCGGCGGCGATCCATCGGCGTGGTGCCGGCATGGGCGCTGAAGCCGACGACTTCCAGTTCGTACCAGCGCTGCCCTTGTGCGGCGGTCACGACGCCGATGTCGAGGTGTTCCGCTTCCAGAATCGGCCCCTGTTCGATGTGCAGCTCGAAGGCGGCGTGGATCGGCATGCCGCCCACCGGGTGTTCGCCGGCGTAGCCGATGCGTTCCAGCGCCTCGCCGAGGCTGATGCCATGCTCGTCGCGGCGCGACAGGCCGTACTCGAGATCGAATACCCCGGCGAACACCCCGGAGGCGATCATCGCCGGCGCGAAGCGCGCGCCTTCTTCGTTGGTCCAGTTGATCACTTCAATCGCGCGTTCGGTGACGATCTGCCGATCGTTAAGGCTGCGAATAACCTCCAACCCGGCCAGCACGCCGTAGATGCCGTCGAAACGGCCACCCTGGGGCTGCGAGTCGCCGTGAGAACCGGTGACCACCGGCGCCAGCTCGGGCCGCGAACCTTCACGGCGCAGGAACATGTTGCCCATTCGATCGACGCGCACGCTGCAACCGGCCTCCAGTGCCCAGAGACGCAGCTGATCGCGCGCCTGCCGGTCCTCTTCGCTGAGCGCCAGGCGGGTGACGCCGTTGTCGGCGATGGCGCCGAACTGCGCCATCGCGTGCAGGCTTTGCCACAGGCGCTCGCCGTTGACCCGATACGTCATTGTTCTTCTCCCGGCGTTTTGGCGGTGTAGCGGAAATCGCAGCAGGGGGCGCCGGACATGATGGTTTGGCTGCGCTGCAGCTCGACCTCCGGGGCATAGCCGACGATAAACTGGCTGTCGCGCGCGCAGGAGAGCAGGTGGCCGATTTCCCCCAGCCCCATCTCGTGATACATCTCGGCATAGCGGCAGCGGGTGACGTTATAGTCGAAGTGCTGTTCGTCCTGGTTGATCACCTCGACGCGCAGCGCATCGTCTTTTTCCCACAGGTACTGCAAGGCGGCGAAGCTGCGCAGATCCGCGCCGTTCGGCTCCTGTGCGGCGAACTGCTTGCCTGCCGCGATGGCGGCATTCTCGATGGCTTCGCCGATCACCGCCTGAGCGCGCACCTTGCCGATTTCACGCACCAGAATCTGGTAGATCGGTTTGATGATCTCCGCTTCGATCTTTCTGCGGGCCAAAATGCCCAATTCGTTGTTTGCACAGCTCATCGCCTTGCTCCTCTTGATTTATTGTGGTTTGGCGCCGCCCAACACGGTTTGCGGCTGCCATTTGCCGTCCACGACCCGGTACAGGGTGAAGCTCGGCTGTTGCAGGTAGCCCTGCGCATCGAAGGCAATGGCGCCGGTCACGCCCTGGTAATGTATGGCGCGCAGTTTCGGCAGGTAATCGGCCGGATTGGCCGAGCCGGCCTGCTCGATGGCGGCGATCAGCACCCGGGTGGCGTCGTAGGCGAAGGGCGCATGCAGTTCGATGTGGGTGTGGTAACGATCGCGGTAGGCTTGTTCAAACGCCTTGCCGCCCGGCATCTGTTCCAGCGGTAGCCCTGGCTCCAGTGCCACCACGCCTTCGCCTTCCCGCTGCGCCAGCGTCAGGAAGGTCTGGCTGACAAAGCCGCCGGCGCCCATCAGCTGCGCATTCATGCCCAGCTGTTTCAGTTTGCGCGCCAGCGGTGCCGCCTGGGAATCCACGCCGCCGAAGAAGATCAGATCGGCGTTTTTGCTGCGCACGGTGGTCAGCACGGCGCTGAAATCGACGGTCTTGTCGTCGACGTACTCGCGGGTGACCGGCTGCACGCCCTGGGCCTGCAGCGATTTGATGAACTCGTCTGCCAGCCCCTGGCCGAAGGCGGTGCGATCGTCGATCACCGCGATGCGCTGGGCTTTCAGCGTTTTCACCGCATACTGCCCGGCATAGTTGCCGCCGTCGTCGTCGTGGCCCATCACGCGGAAGCTGGTGTCAAAGCCTTGTTGCGTGTAGCCGTGGCCGGTGGCGACCGGTGCCACCTGGGCGATGCCGGCGTCGTGGTAGATACGCGCCGCCGGGATGCTGGTGCCGGTATTCCAGTGGCCGACCACGCCGGCCACGCCTTCGTCGACCAAACGCTGCGCGACGGCCACGGCGGTGCGCGGATCGGACTGATCGTCCTCGGACAGCAATTTGAAGGTGACCGGTTTGCCGTTCAGCGTCGGCTTTTGCGCGTTGGCGTCGGCGATCGCCAGGCGCGCGCCGTTTTCGAGATCTTTGCCGATGCGCGCGGAAGGGCCGGTCAGCGGCCCGGCCAGGCCGATCAACACGGTGTCGTCCGCCAGCGCCGGAAGGCTCAGGATCATCGTTACGGCGGCCAGCGCCAACGGCTTGATGCGAAAGTTCTGCTGCATGTCATACTCCTGGTGCGGTTAAAGGTAGCAACGGTTATTCACCCAAATAGATCTGTTTGATTTTTTCATCGTCCAGCATCTCGGCGGAGCGGCCGCTGTGGCTCAGGCTGCCGCTGTCCAACACATAGGCGCGATCGGTAGACTCCAGCGCCAGGCGGGCGTTTTGCTCGACCAGCAATAGCGTGACGCCGTCACGAGCCAACTGTTTGATGACCGAAAAAATGGCCTCCACCACAATCGGCGCCAGCCCCATCGACGGTTCGTCCAATATCAACAGGCGCGGGCGGCTAAGCAGCGCGCGGCCCATCGCCACCATCTGCTGCTCGCCGCCCGAAAGCAGCCCGGCCGGTTGATGCAGGCGTTCGTTCAGGCGCGGGAAGGTGGCGCATACCCGTTCGAAATCGTGCCGCACCGCCGGTTTGTCACGGCGCGCATAGGCGCCCAGCTGCAGGTTTTCTCGCACCGTCAGGCGGGTGAAAATGCCACGACCTTCCGGCACCATCACCAGCCCCTGTTGCAGCAAGCGGTGCGGCGGCACGCCGCGAATCGAACGGCCGTCGAACAGGATGTCGCCCTCGAACGGCTGCAGCCCGGTCAGCGCCCGCAGGCTGGAGGTCTTGCCCGCGCCATTGGCGCCGATCAACGTGACCTGCTCGCCGGCGTTGACCATAAAATCGATGCCTTTGACCGCGTGAATGCCGCCGTAAGACACTTTGAGTCGTTTAACGCTCAGCAGGGCTTCAGACATGCGCGCCGCCTCCCAGATAGGCCTGAATGACCGCCGGTTCACGCCGAACCTGCGCCGGTTCGCCTTCGGCAATCGCTTTGCCGTAATCCAGCACCGTCAGGCGATCGCACAAACCCATCACCAGCTTGACGTCGTGTTCGATCAACAGCAGCGTTTTGCCGCTGTCGCGAATGCGCAGCAGCAGCTCGCGCAGCGCCACTTTTTCTCCGGCGTTCATGCCGGCCGCAGGTTCGTCCAGCGCCAGCAGCCGGGGCTCGGTTGCCAGCGCGCGGGCGATCTCCAGACGGCGCTGGTGCCCGTAGGCGAGATCCCCGGCGCGGTAATGGGCGAATTGGCCGATGCCGACATACTCCAGCAGCGCATGGGATTTATCGCGTACCGCCTGTTCTTCCTCCCTGGCGCGGCGGTGGCGGGCGATCGCTGCCCACAGGCCGTTGCGGGTGCGTACGTGGCAGCCGACCATCACGTTTTCCAGCACGCTCATTTCGTTGAACAGCCGCAGGTTCTGGAAGGTGCGGGCGATGCCGGCCTGCGCCACTTTATCGATCGCTTGGGGCTTATAGCGCTGGCCCTGCAGGCGAAATTCGCCCTCGTCGGCACGGTACAGGCCGGTGATCAGATTGAAGCAGGTGGTTTTACCGGCGCCGTTCGGCCCGATTAGGCCGTAGATCTCCCCCTGGCGGATGCTCATGCTGACGTCATCCACTGCCGTCAGGCCGCCGAAGCGTTTGCTGACGTGGTGTAAAGCGAGCAAAGGCGTCATGCGGCATTCCCTCTTAGGTGGTGGGCCGGCCACAGGCCCGCCGGGCGATACAGCATCACCAGGATCAGCGCCAGGCCGTAAAACAGTTGGCGGATAATTTCCGGGTCGATCAGCACCTGGCCGAACAGCGCCTGCTGCAGCGGCCCCATGCTGCTGCGCAGCAGCTCCGGCAGAGCGGCCAGCAGTAGCGCACCCAGGATCACGCCGGGGATGTGCCCCATGCCGCCGAGCACCACCATCGCCAGTACGGCGATCGACTCTTGCAGGGTGAACGATTCCGGCGACACGAAGCCCTGAAACGCGGCGAACAGCGCGCCGGCCACGCCGCCGAAGGTGGCGCCGATGGCAAAGGCCAGCAGCTTGAAGTTGCGGGTGTTGATGCCCATCGCCCGCGCGGCGTCCTCGTCTTCGCGGATCGCCGTCCACGCGCGGCCAATGCGCGAGTTTTGCAGCCGCAGGCTGATAAACAGGATCGCCAGCAGCAGCGCGGCGAACAGGTAGTAATAGAGGTACAGGCCGGAGAAACGCACGCCGAACCACTCATGCATGCCGGAAAACTTCAGGCCGAACAGGCTGACCGGGTCGATGCCGGAAATGCCTTTGGGGCCGTTGGTGAGGTTGACCGGGCGGTCGAGGTTGCGCATCAAAATACGCACGATCTCGCCGAAACCGAGCGTGACGATCGCCAGATAGTCGCCGCGCAGCCGCAGCGTCGGCGCGCCGAGCAGAATGCCGCACGCCGCCGCCAGCAGCGCCGCCAGCGGGATCAGCCACAGCATCGACAGGTGCAGCCCATCGGGGAACCACTGCAGCAGCAGCGGGAACTGCTGCGTCAGATGCGGTGACGACAGCAGCGCGGCCAGATAGGCGCCAACGGCGTAAAAAGCGATAAAGCCCATGTCCAGCAATCCGGTCATGCCCACCACGATGTTCAGCCCGAGCGCCAGCATCAGGTACAGCAGCGCGAAGTCGACGACGCGCACCCAGTAGTTGCCGCCGGCGGCGCCCGCCACCCAGGGTGCCAGCAGCAGGGCGAGAATGAACAGCGTCAGCCCCAGCCTGGCGCGCCGAGGCGTGGCCAGAGGAAGCGAGGAAGTTAAAACGGTCATCGTGATGTCCTTATGCGCGCGTGGCGATGCGTTCGCCCAACAGCCCGGAGGGGCGGAAGACCAGCACGGCGATCAGCACCAGAAACGCGAATACGTCCTGGTAGTTGCTGCCGAATACGCCGCCGGTCAGCTCGCCGAGATAGCCGGTGCCCAGCGATTCGAACAGCCCCAGCAGCAAACCGCCGAGCATCGCGCCGCGCAGGTTGCCGATGCCGCCGAGCACGGCGGCGGTAAAGGCTTTGATGCCGGGCAAAAAGCCCATCGAGAAACCGGCGTTGCCGTAGTTGCTGGCCATCATGATGCCGGCTACCGCCGCCAGCGCGCCGCCGAGCGCGAAGGTCAGAACGATGATGCGGTCAGGACTGATGCCCATCAGGCCGGCGACCTGCGGGTTTTCCGCCGTGGCGCGCATGGCGCGGCCGAAACGGCTGTGTTCGACCAGCAGCCAGAGGCCGGCCATGACCGTCACGGCCACCGCCAGCGTGACGATCGCGGTGCCGGTGATCACCGCCGGCGCATGTTCGGCGCTGCCTGCGGTCAGGGCGATGGGCGTCATCGGCAACAGCTGCGGAAACATCAGGGGATTGCGTGACCAGATCAGCATCGCCAGGGTTTGCAACAGCAGCGAGACGCCGATGCCGCTGATCAGCGGGGCCAGGCGCGGTGCATTGCGCAACCGGCGATAGGCCAGACGTTCGATCGCCATCGAGGTGATGGCGCAGACGGCCATGGCGAACAGGGCCGCCAGCAGCAGCGTGGCGTAGGGCGGTAACGCGGGAAAATGATGCTGCAACACGCCGATCGCCGACAGCGCGCTGAGCGCCCCGACCATCAGCACGTCGCCATGCGCGAAGTTGATGATGCGCAGGATGCCGTACACCATGGTGTAGCCGAGCGCGATCAGCGCATAGATGCTGCCGAGCATCAAACCGTTGACGGTCTGCTGTACCAGCGTATCCATAGGGAGAGTCCGGAGATAATGAGTCAGGAGGCTCACAGTAGAGAATTTAAAAAAATTGTAAAATACGGAAAAATACTTTCTTATACAAAAAACGAGTGATTTTAATGCTTTGATTTTTATGTATATTAAATAAATACTTCTCCTGGACTTTCCATAAAACAATCGATATATGAAAAAAACAGAACAGTACGATGAGCCGTTGCCGATGTTGCCGAACGATCCGCCGCTGCGCGCCGTGCGGGCGTTCGAGGCCATCGCGCGCCTGGGCAGCATCAGCGCGGCGGCGAAGGAGCTGATGATTTCGCCTTCGGCGGTCAGCCATCAGCTGAAAACGCTGGAGGCATTCTTGCAGATGCCGTTGACCGAAAGGCAGGGGCGCCATCTGGTGCTGCGCGGCGAGGGGCGGGAATATTACCGCTCGATCCGGTCGGCGTTTAACGTGCTGCGCCAGGCGACCGAACACGTGCGCGAGCAGTCCGCGTCGCGGCAGGTCACCATCAGCCTGATCCCGCTGTTCGGCATGGGCTGGTTCATTCCGCGGCTGCGCGGCTTTCTGCGGGAAAATCCGGATATCGACATCAATGTGGTTTACGCCAACCACCGCAATTACCTGAGCGACGCCGCCGATCTGTCGATCCGCTTCGGGGTTGGGCAGTGGACCGGCTATCGCAGCGAAAAGCTGATGTCCGGCCAAATGGTGCCGGTGTGCAGCCGGGCATTCAGTAAACTGCACGGTTTGCTCGATACGCCGGATCAGCTGGCGGCGCTGCCGCTGCTGCACGACGAGGAGCGTAATACCTGGATGCAATGGTTTCAGCTGGCCGGCGTTAAACGCCCGCTGCGCAGCATCGGGCCGATGTTCGAAGACGGGTTGCTGACGCTGGCGGCGGTGCAGGCGGGATTGGGGTGTGCATTGATGCGCGAGCCGTTGATCGCCCAGTACCTTGAAAGCGGCGAGTTGATCAAAATGTTCGATCTGCCGATAGACGACGGTCGGGATTATTACCTGTGCGCTCGCTTGGATAGCGAACTGTCGCAGGAGGGTGAAAACCTGCGGCAGTGGCTGCGCCGCGAAGCCGATGAGCGCCGGCTCGCTTAAAACTCGACGTCCTCCAGGCTGAAAAACGCCGTTTGATCGTTGTAGGAGAAGATTTCGCCGTAACGGCCCCAGTTGATCACCGTATCCAGCGTCTCTTTGGCGGCGCTGTCCGACAGCGAATCCTCCAGCTCCTGCTCGAAACGCACGCGCGGCGCGCGGTGCCCCGGCCGCTCGTCCAACACGTTTTTGATCAGCGCGGCCAGCGGCACATAGCGCAGCAGATGCTCCGCGAACAGCACTTTGCGCGCCTGAACGTCGCCGTCGGCGAATGCGCGCGCCGGCGGCGTCAGGAAGATGTCGCCTTCACGCACGTCGGCGAAGCCCAGCGACTGCAGCACTTCGGCGATGGGGAACAGCTCATCGACCTCCAGATGCAGCGAGAGGGCGATCTCCGGCATGTCGGCACGGCCGAAATAGGGCGCGGCGGCCAGGGTTTCGATCAGGCCGGCGATCAGGTTGGTGGACACGTGCGGCAGCCGGGTGCCGAGCTTCAGCCCTTTCTTGACGTTGCCGTCGGTCGGGCGGGCGGTCATCTTGGCGTACACATCGTCCACCAGGCGGCGGAACTGCGGATCCAGCCGGTTGCGCGGGTGGCTGAACGGCACCTTGATTTCGGCGATCACCCGGCCGGGGTTGGAAGAGAGCAGCAGAATGCGATCGCACATGAAGACTGCTTCCTCGATGTTGTGCGTGACGATCAGCACCGATTTGATCGGCATTCGCCCCTCGGTCCACAGATCCAGCAGGTCGGTACGCAGCGTTTCGGCGGTCAACACATCCAGCGCCGAGAACGGCTCATCCATCAGCAGCAGCGTCGGATCCACCACCAACGCGCGCGCAAAGCCTACGCGCTGGCGCATGCCGCCGGAAAGCTCGCGCGGGTAGGCGTTTTCGAAGCCGTCCAGGCCGATAAGATCGATGGCCGCCAATGCCCGCTCGCGCCGTTCGGCAGGGGCGACGCCCAGCGCCTCGAGGCCGGCCTCAACGTTTTGCAGCACCGTCAGCCAGGGGAACAGCGCGAAGGTTTGAAACACCATGGCGACGCCTTTGGCGGGGCCGTTCAGCGGCTGCCCCAGGTAGTTCACCGCCCCGGCGGTGGGGGCAACCAGGCCGGCGATGATGCGCAGCAGCGTCGATTTGCCCGAGCCGGAGCGGCCCAGCAACCCGACGATCTCGCCCGCCCGCAGTGACAGATTGACCCCGTCGAGGATCAGCAGCTCGCCATGTGCCTTGTCATAGCCATGGCTGACCGCGTTGACCGCTAAAATTTCCTCGCCGGGCGAGTGTGTCGCCTGCGTTGGGTGAAGGTCTGACATCTGAACGGCTCCTTAATCGATGCGGAAGCGGGATTCGGCGTAGGCGTAAAGCGG
The DNA here is from genome assembly GCF_058725505.1 of Serratia sp. A07. Classification (NCBI taxonomy): domain Bacteria; kingdom Pseudomonadati; phylum Pseudomonadota; class Gammaproteobacteria; order Enterobacterales; family Yersiniaceae; genus Serratia; species Serratia sp. A07. Next base: position 81,262 of record NZ_JBZXDO010000018.1, on the reverse strand, counting down.
CCGCCACAGCAGACGGTTGAACAGCGTAACGAACAGCGACATCACGGCGATGCCTAAAATGATCTTGGGGAAATCGCCGGCGGCGGTGGTTTCGGCGATGTAGGCGCCCAACCCGTGCGCCTTCACCTGGGTGCTTCCCCACTGCACGAACTCCGCCACGATGCTGGCGTTCCAGGCGCCGCCGGACGCGGTGATGGCGCCGGTAATGTAATAGGGGAAGATGCCCGGCAGCATCACCTGGCGCCACCATTGCCAACCGCGAATGTGAAAATTGGCGGCGGCCTCGCGGTAGTCGTTGGGCAACGCCGTGGCGCCGGCCACCACGTTGAACAGAATGTACCACTGGGTGCCCAACACGATCAGCGGCGACAGCCAGATATCGGGGTTCAGCCGGAAGTGGACGATGGTGATGACGAACACCGGGAACAGCAGGTTAGCCGGAAACGCGGCCAGAAACTGGGCGATCGGCTGGATCTTTCCGGCCAGCGTTGGGCGCAAGCCGATCAGTACGCCGAGCGGCACCCAGATCAGCGACGACAGGGCGATCAGCACCGCCACGCGCAGCAGCGTGATCAGCCCCAGCACCATCACATGGCCCACGTCATTGAGCGTCACGCCGGTCTGCACATAGAGAATGACGCGCCAGGCGATCGCCAGCGTCAGCAGGATGACGATGGTGCTCCAACACCGATCGATCGTGCGCGAACGCCGCTGCCGTTGGGCGCTATTGCCGCGGCGCAACGGCCGGGCGGGCAGGCTCAGTTTCAGGCGCGCGGTTTTGGCCAGCAGTGCGCCCAGCGGCGTCAGCAGCAGGTGGATCAGGCGCGTGCGGCGCATCAGGTTCAACAGCCAGGAAGTGGGGGCGCTCGCCGAGCGGGTGGTTTCCATGCGGAATTTGTCCGCCCATGCCACCAATGGCCGAAACAGCAGTTGATCGTAGGCCAGGATCACCACCGTCATGGTGAGCAGCACCCAACCTATCGCGGGCAGATCCTTGCTGAGGATGGCCTGCGCGAGATACGCGCCGATGCCCGGCAGCGTAAAGGTGTTGTTGCCGACGGTGATCGCTTCCGACGCCACGATAAAGAACCAGCCGCCGGACATCGACATCATCATGTTCCAGATCAGCCCCGGCATGGCGAACGGCGCGTCCAGCTTCCAGAAACGTTGCCACGGACTCAGATGGAAGCCGCGCGCCACTTCTTGCAGATCGCGCGGCACGGTGCGCAGCGACTGGTAGAAGCTGAAGGTCATATTCCACGCCTGGCTGGTGAAGATGGCGAACATCGCCGCCAGCTCGACCCCCAGCACCCGGCCGGGGAACAGCGCGATGAAAAAGGTGACGGTGAAAGAGATGTAGCCGAGTACCGGCACCGACTGCAGGATATCGAGGATCGGCACCAGCACCTTTTCGGCGCGCCGGCTCTTGGCCGCCAGGGTGCCGTAGACCAGCGAGAACGCCAGCGCGGCCACCATCGCCACCAGCATGCGCAGCGTGGTGCGCAGGGCGTATTCCGGCAGGTTGGCGGGATCGAGCGATATCGCCTGCGTTTTCAGCGTGACGATCGGTTGCAGGGTTTGATGCAGGCCGATGGCCATCATGGCGATCAGGCCGATGATCAGCGGAAAGGCGATGACGTCCCAGCCATTGGGCAGCAGGCGCCGGGCGGAAACATGGGTGTTGAGCCGGACGTTCATTTCACTTCTCCCACGGCGGGCGCAAACAAGAAAGTGACAATCGCATAAGGACTATAGACCATCCGGCTCGGCCGATTCTAAACCGTTGCTCACCGGCGGCGGTTTCTGTGCCGCAAACGGGCGATACTGTCACTGGCGAAGATGGCGGTTAAGTTATGCTTATCGCTGCCGAGCGAGTGGCGCGGCGGCAATAAAGTGACAATAATTCCAACTCACTGTGCAAGGCTAAGGAGCAAGCAGATGTCTGTCGGCAATGATACGGAAACCTCGAACAAGACCGGCCTGGCGCCGTTGGCGCTGGGCGCTTTGGGCGTGGTGTTCGGCGATATCGGCACCAGCCCGTTGTACACCCTGAAAACCGTGCTGTTTCTCTCCGGCGATGCGCCGTCGGCGCCGGTGATCCTTGGCCTGCTGTCGCTGATTTTCTGGACGCTGGTGATCGTCACCTCGCTCAAATACGCCATGTTCGCCATGCGCATCGGCAACCGCGGCGAGGGCGGCATCATGGCGCTGATGTCGCTGCTGGTCAGCAGGCGGAAATCCCGGCCGCTGGTGCTGTTCGCCGGCCTGTTCGGCGCGGCGTTGATCTACGGCGACGGCGCCATCACGCCGGCCATTTCGGTGCTCTCCGCCCTCGAGGGGCTGAATATCGTGCTGCCGGCGTCGCAGCCCTACATTCTGCCGGCGGCGGTGGTGATTTTGCTCAGCCTGTTCGCCATTCAGCCGCTGGGCACCGCACGTATCGGCCGCGTGTTCGGGCCGATCATGGCGTTGTGGTTCCTGTCGATCGCCGCGCTGGGCGTGTGGGGCATCATCCAGCACCCGGCGGTGCTGCTGGCGCTGAACCCGATGTACGGCATTCATTTCCTGTTCTCGAATGGGCTGACCAGCTTCCTGGTGCTGGGCGGCGTGTTTCTGTGCGTCACCGGCGCCGAAGCGCTGTACGCCGACATGGGGCACTTCGGCAAACGGCCGATTTGGCTGGCCTGGTTCGGCATCGTTTTTCCCAGCCTGTTGCTCAACTACGCCGGCCAGGCCGCGCTGATTTTGGCCGGCGCCGACGTCACGCAGAACATCTTCTTCCGCCTGTGCCCGCCGGCGCTGCTGATCCCGCTGGTGATCCTGGCCACGCTGGCGACGATCATCGCCAGCCAGGCGATCATCAGCGGCGCGTTTTCGATGACCCGCCAGGCAATCCAGCTGGGTTGGCTGCCGCGGCTGCGGGTTAAACAAACCACCGAGGAAAGCTACGGGCAGATCTACATCGGCGCCATCAACTGGCTGCTGATGGTGGTGACGCTGTTCCTGACGGTGTTCTTCAAATCCTCGGACAATCTGGCCGCCGCCTACGGCATCGCCGTTTCGTTGACCATGATCATGACCACCGGCTTGCTGTTCGTGGCGATGCGCGAGGTGTGGCGCTGGGGGCTGGCCGCCAGCCTATTGGTGGCGGGGTGCTTCTTCGTGGTCGATCTGAGCTTCCTGACGGCCAACCTGACCAAGGTGTTGCAGGGCGGTTACATCCCGCTGCTGCTGGCCGCCGCGGTCTATACCGTGATGCTGATCTGGCATCGCGGGGTGCTGGCGGCCGTGCGCACCCTCGGCGAGACGACGGTGCCGATCGCGGATTTCCTGGCGAAAATCCAGCGTGAATCCGTGCCGCGGGTGCCGGGCACCGCGGTCTTTCTCACCCGCAGCCTGCAGGGCACGCCGCCGGTAATGAAATGGCACGTCAAACGCAACGGCTCGCTGCACGCCAACGTGCTGGCGCTGACCATTGCCATCGTCAATGAACCGCGGGTATCGAATGCCGAACGCCTGGCGATGCGCGAACTGGTGCCGGGGTTTTGGTGCGGCGTGGCCAGCTACGGCTTTATGGAGCGGCCGAACATCCCGCAGCTGCTGCAGCACGTCGAAGCGCAAAAATGCGGCCTGAACTTCGACGAGGCGACTTACTATCTCGGCCATGAAACCGTGGTGCGCCGCGAGGCGAGCGACCGGATGCCGTCCTGGCAGCGCAACCTGTTCGCGCTGATGGTGCGCAACGGCATGCACGTCACGGATTATTATTACCTGCCCAGCGATCAGGTGGTGGAGATCAGCCGCCGGGTGCCGGTATAGGCCTGGCGGGCATAAGCTACAACCCGGGATTCTTTCCACGCCGGCCGCAGTCGGCGTAGAGTGCCGCTACGTTCGATAACCACAGGGGGTACCGATGCTGTTCGATTTAAACCTGCAGGCGGCCGAACTGCCTGAGGCCTGGCGTTCTACCGTGCTGGGCCGCGTCGGTGCGGCCAATATCAAAGTGCTGCGCATGGATGAGCGCAGCATAGCGGATGAAGTGCATGATTACAGCGAAGGGCTGCTGGTGATCCGCGGGCAGCTGCGGCTGCAGGTGGCGGGGGAAACGATTATGGTGCAGGCCGGCCAGCTGTATCAGGCCGCGGCCGGCGTGCCGCACCGCGTGTTGCCGGGCAGCGAAGGCACGCTGGTGATTTTCGATCTGCCCGAAGATTAAGCGTCGCCCAGGGCGGTGAGCGCCACCTTGACCGCCGCCAACAGTCGCGCTTCAGTGACGCCGTCACGCGCCTGAATCGACAGGCCGTGCAGGAAGACGGCGAAAAAGTCCCCCAGGCTGTCGGCGTCGGTACCGGCCGGCAGTTCGCCGGCTTGCACCGCCTGCCGCAGCCGTTCGACGATCTGCTGGGTGCGCTGCAACCGATGCTCAGCCAGCCAGGTTTTGAGCCCGTCGTTCTCCGCACTGACGCTGGCGGCGGAGGAGACCACCATGCAACCCTGCGGCAGATCCGGCCGGCTGTAGAGCCGCACGGCATCTTCCAACATACGTTGGATCGCCGGGCGAATGCCGCTTTCCTGCGCGAAGGCGCGATCGGCGAAGCCGCCTTCCTCGGTTTCATAACTGGCGATCGCCTCTCGGAACAGCTGCTCTTTGGAGCCGAACGCCTTGTAGATGCGCGCGGAAGCAATGCCCAATTCCGCCACCAGATCCGACATCGAGGTGCCTTCGTAGCCCTGTCGCCAGAATAAGTTTCGCGCCTTCAAGAGCGCCTGTTCGCGGTCGAACTCGCGCGGTCTGCCAGCCATTCTCTGCTCCAATTTACCTGCCATTCAGCGACATAGGATCGCTTAAATCGGCGGGAATACCAATGTCTTTATAAATTTCTCTTGCGGTCATCGCGCTTTGCTCCTATTGTTTGCCAATCGACAACCAATTGGAGTTTACGATGAAAACCCTCAAAGGTCCAAGCCTGCATCTTGCGCAGTTCAGCGATGAGACAGCGCCGTTCAATAGCCTGCCCGCCATCGCCGAATGGGCGGCGCAGACCGGCTTTAGTGCGCTGCAGATCCCGGCCTGGGATCGGCGTTTATTCGACGTGGCCACCGCCGCGGAAAGCCAAACCTACTGCGATGATTTGACCGGCATGTTGGCGGAACAGGGGTTGGTGGTCAGCGAATTGACCAGCCATATCTTCGGCCAGCTGATGGCGGTACACCCGGCTTACGATGCGCTGTTTGACAGCTTCGCGCCGCCGGCGCTACAGGGCAATCCGCAGGCGCGTGGCGAGTGGGCGCGACAGCAAATGCTGTTGGCGGTGAAGGCGTCGGCGCGGCTCGGGCTCAGCGAACTGGGCACCTTTTCCGGTTCGCTGGCCTGGCCCTATCTGTTTCCGTTCCCACAGCGTCCGGAAGGACTGATCGATACCGCGTTCGACGAACTCGCCAGGCGCTGGCTGCCGGTGCTTAACGCCTGCGACGAGCAGGGGATCAACCTGTGTTACGAAATTCACCCGAGCGAGGATCTGCACGACGGCGTGACGTTCGAAATGTTTCATGAGCGCGTCGGCCATCATCCGCGCTGCCGGGTGCTGTTCGATCCGAGCCATATGGTGCTGCAGCAGCTCAACTATCTGGAGTTTATCGATATCTATAAAGAGGTTATCGGCATGTTCCACGTCAAGGACGCCGAGTTCAATCCGACCGGTCGGCAGGGTATTTACGGCGGCTATCAATCCTGGATCGATCGCGCCGGCCGCTTCCGCTCGCTGGGCGACGGCCAGGTCGATTTCAACGGCATCTTTTCACGCCTGACGCAGTACGGTTATTCGGGCTGGGCGGCGCTGGAGTGGGAATGTTGCCTGAAAAACCCGCAGGACGGCGCACGCGAAGGCGCAGCCTTCATTCGCGATCGCATTATCCACGTCACCGACAAAGTGTTCGACGATTTCGCCGGCGCGCCGGTCAACCCACAGCAGATCAATGCCTTGCTCGGCATTCGCTGAGCCTAATCCTTCAGGGAGTTACCCCATGCAATACCGACAGAACGAGGTCACGTTGGCGGATCTCGCGGCGGAACACGTCTATCTCCAGGTCAACGGCCGGCGCCTTCACTGCGTGGTGGCCGGTGAAGGGCGGCCGGTGCTGCTGATCCCCGGCTGGCCGCAAACCTGGTTCACCTGGCGCCATGTGATGCAAGCGCTGGCGGCGGCCGGTTTTCAGGCGATCGCCGTCGATCCGCCGGGCATCGGCGATTCTGACAAGCCCGCTGGCGGCTACGACACCGGCAACGTCGGTGCGACGTTGCACGCGATGATGGCGCAGCTGGGCCATGAACGTTACCAACTGGTTGGCCACGACATCGGCATGTGGATCGGTTACGCCATGGCGAGCGATTTCCCGCAGGCGGTGGAACGTCTGGTGCTGACGGAGGCGGTGATCCCCGGGCTGGCGCCGACGCCGCCGATTTTCGTCGCGCCGGAGGAGAACATCTTCCTGTGGCACTTCATGTTCAACCAACTGGCGGATTTGCCGGAGACCCTGACCCAGGGGCGTGAGCAGGAGTATCTTGGCTATATCTTCAATCGCTGGTCCTATCGGCGCGATCGGGTGGCGGCGCAGGTGTATATCACCGCCTATTCGGCGCCGGGCGGCCTGCGCGCCGGATTCGACTATTACCGGGCAATCCCGGAGACCGTGCGGCAGAACCGGCTGCGCGCGGGCACGCCCCTGACGATGCCAGTGTTGACGGTAGGGGCGGAGCACGCCACCGGTGATGCGCCGCTGACGACGCTGCGGGGCAATGCGCACGATCTGCGGGGCGAAACGGTCGCCGGCTGCGGGCATTTCATTACCGAGGAGTGCCATGAGGAATTTATTGCCCTGATTACGCCGTTCCTGGCAGGAGAACCCCATGCCGCTCGATGAACGCATCGCCGCCTTTTTGACGGCGTCGGCCGATGCGCCGCCCCCCGCGTCGCTGGCGGAAATGCGCGCGGCCACGGAAACCGGTTTACGCCGGCTGCAGGGCGAGGCGGAACCGAGCGGCGGCGTCAGGGACTATACGGTGGTCGCCGCCGATGGACACAGGATTGCGCTGCGTACTTATTTACCGGCAGGGGAAAACCGCGCAAACGCGCAGCCGGCGATGCTGTTCGCCCACGGCGGCGGCTGGTGCCTCGGTTCGCTGGCGCTGTACGATCGGCCTTGTCAGGCGCTGGCCAACGCCACCGGCCGGGTGATCCTGTCGGTCGACTACCGTCTAGCGCCGGAATACCCGTTTCCGCAGCCGCTGGAAGATGTGTACCAGGCGCTCTGCTGGGTGGCGCAACAGGCGCCGCAGTTGGGGATCGACGCGCAGCGCCTGGCAGTGGGCGGCGACAGCGCCGGGGGCAACCTGGCGGCCGCCGTCGCGCTGCTGGCGCGGGATCGCGGCGGCCCGCACATCGAGCGCCAGCTGCTGCTGTACCCGGCGCTCAGCCGCGAGATGACGACGACGAGCTATCGCGAGTTTGCCGAGGGGCACTTTCTGACGCGCGACGCGATGGTATTTTGTTGGCAGCAGTATCTGGCCCAGCGGCGCGATCCCGGCGCCGAGCCGCTGCACGTCGCCACGCTGCGCGGGTTACCGCCGGCCACCATCCTGAGCTGCGAATATGATCCGCTGCGCGATGAGGCCGAGCAGTATGCGCAGCGACTGCGCGAGGCGGGTGTGCCGGTGCGCTGCGAACGGTTGCCGGGCATGGTGCATGCCTGCATTCACATGCTGGGGCTGACCCCGGCGGCGCGGCGGCTGTTCGAACTGGCTCGCGAGTAAAAAAAAGCCCCGCACTGCGGGGCTTTTGGCTATTCATCCGACGCGCGATTAACGGCCGGCGACGGTGACGAAGCGGGTTTCCAGGTAGGACTCGATCGCTTCGCTGCCGCCTTCGGTGCCGTGACCGGAGTCTTTCACGCCGCCAAACGGCGTTTCCGGCAGGCCGAAACCGATGTGGTTGATGCTCAGCATACCGCTCTCCACGTCGCGCCCCAGCGCATTGACGGTGGCGATGTTGCGGCTGTAAGCGTAGGCGGCCAGCCCGTACGGCAGGCGGTTGGCTTCGGCGATCGCCTCGTCATAGGTGGCGAACGGGCGCAGCAGGGCGACCGGGCCAAACGGCTCTTCTGACATGGCGCGCGCGCTCAGCGGCACGTCGCGCAGCACCGTCGGCTCGAAGAAGTTGCCTTTGCCCGCCACGCGCTTGCCGCCGGTGCTGGCTTTTGCCCCGTGGGCGACGGCATCCTGCACCAGCGCCTCGATATTGTCGACGCTGCGGCCCAGCACCATCGGCCCCATGGTCACGCCGTCTTCCAGCCCGTTGCCGAGCTTGAGCTCACGCACGGCGGCGGTGAATTTCTCCACGAAGGCTTCATAAACGCCTTGCTGGATCAGGAAGCGGGTCGGAGCGATACAGACCTGGCCGGCGTTGCGGAACTTGGACTGCGCCAGCTCTTTGGCCGCCGCGTCGAGATCGGCGTCGTCGAAGATCAACACCGGCGCGTGGCCGCCCAGCTCCATGGTGGCCTTTTTCATATGCTGGCCGGCCAGCGCCGCCAGATGCTTGCCCACGCGGGTGGAGCCGGTGAAGGAGATCTTGCGAATGGTCGGATGCGGGATCAGGTATTCCGAGATTTCCGCCGGGGTGCCGTACACCAGCGCGATCACCCCGGCCGGGATCCCGGCGTCGGCGAAGGCTTTGATCAGCTCAGCCGGCGAGGCCGGCGTTTCTTCCGGGCCTTTGACGATGATGGAACACCCCGCCGCCAGCGCGGCGGACAGCTTGCGCACGATCTGGTTGATCGGGAAGTTCCACGGCGTGAAGGCGGCCACCGGGCCGACCGGCAGCTTGAGGGTTTGCTGCTGCACGTCGCGGGCGCGGGACGGAATGATCTGCCCGTAGGTGCGGGTGGCTTCGCCGGCGAACCAGTCGATGACGTCGGCGGCGTTGAGAATTTCGACTTTGGCCTGCGCCACCGGTTTGCCCTGTTCCTGCGTCATGACGGCGGCGATGGCGTTAGCGCGTTCGCGCAGCAGCGCCGCCGCTTTGCGCATCAGGTTGGCGCGCTGGTGCGCGGCGGTGTCGCGCCAGACGTTAAATCCGCGCTCGGTGGCGGCCAGCGCCAGATCGAGATCCTCTGTGGCAGCGTGCGCCACTTGACCGAATATCTCGTCGGTGGCGGGGTTGGTGACCGGCAGGGTTTTCCCGGCCAGCGCGTTGCGCCATTGTCCATCGATATACAGTTGAGTATCCGGATACATTGTTGCCTCTTGTTTGCGGAGTGTCAGGGGCCGATGAGCTTCGCGATGCGGCGCGCCTGAAAGGGACAGGGACCTTAACCCTACGCCGAATGGCGGCGATCGTCCAGGCGAGGGGCACGAAAGCGCCAGGGCGGCTACTCAACCGGCGATGTTTTGGCTATGCTGAGCAGATTGTCAGCACGGACGAGGAGGTCGGGTGCAAGGGGTACCACAACAGTTTCCGTTCGAGAAGGATTGCGCGCAGTTCCGGCATTTGTCGCATCTGCCGGGCGTCGAACTTTATCAGGCGCATATCGAACGCTATGCCTTCGAGCCGCATACCCACGACGCCTTTGCTATCGGCACCGTAGACACCGGGGCGGAGCGTTTCCGCTATCGCGGCGCGCAGCATCTGGCGGCGCCGGGCGCGCTGGTGCTGATGAACCCCGATGAGCTGCATACCGGCGAAGCCGAAACGCCGGGCGGCCGGTGTTACCGCATGCTCTATCTGGCGCCCGAGGCGCTGGAGCAGCTGTCCGGCGATCGGAGCCAGTGGTTCACCGATGCGGTGCGCCACGATCCGCGGGCGGCGCAGCGCCTGTCCGCCATTCTCGCCACGCTGTGGCAAACCGACGATCCCCTCACGCTGGACGGCCTGCTGTTGGAGGCGGTCGAGCTGTTGCACCCGCACATTCGCACCGGGCAGCGGGAAAAAGCCGAGGCGGCGCACCGTTTTGAGGTGGTGAAAAGCTACCTGCACGACAACTTCGCCGAGGCGGTGACCCTCAATCAGCTGGCCGAGCTGGTGTCGCTCAGCCCGTACCATTTTCTGCGCAAGTTCAAGGCCGAATACCACGTTTCGCCGCAGCAGATGCTGATGGCGATCCGGCTGTCGCAGGCCAAACGCATGCTGGAGCGCGGCATGCCCGCCGCACAGGTGGCGGCGGCGGCGGGGCTGACCGATCAGGCACACCTGACGCGCGCCTTCGCCAATCGTTACGGCGTCACGCCAGTGCGTTTCCAGAAACAGGTGAAATTGGGCTAAAACAGCAACCTGCTACAATAATTCCTTCCCGCGTTTTCGCTACTCTGCCGCTGTCTTGTCGGGCGGGTTGGCCGCACCGGCCGTTTGTCGGAGTCGTTATGTTCATTGGCGTTGTGTTTGCCCTGGCCGCCGGGCTGATGTGGGGATTGATCTTCGTCGGCCCGCTGCTGGTGCCGGATTATCCCGCCGCGCTGCAGTCCACCGGGCGCTATCTGGCCTTCGGGCTGATCACCTTGCCGCTGGCGTGGTTCGATCGCCGCCGCCTGCGCAAGCTGCGGCGCCAGGATTGGCTGGAGGCGCTCAAGCTGACGGCCATCGGTAACCTGCTGTACTACCTGTGCCTGGCCAGCGCCATTCAGCGTACCGGCGCACCGGTATCGACCATGATCATCGGTACCTTGCCGGTGGTGATCGCCATCTGCGCCAATCTGTTTTACGGCCGGCACGACGGGCGGCTGGCCTGGGGCAAGCTGGCGCCGGCACTGCTGCTGATCGTCTGCGGGTTAGCGTGCGTGAACGTCGCCGAGCTGCGCGGCAACGCGCTGCCGATCGACGGCTGGCGCTATCTCAGCGGCCTGGGGCTGGCCGTGTTGGCGGTGGCGTGCTGGACCTGGTTCCCGCTGCGCAACTCGCGCTGGCTGCGGGAGAACCCGACGCAGCGGCCGGCCACCTGGGCCACGGCGCAGGGGCTGGTGACGCTGCCGCTGGCGCTGCTGGGCTATCTGGCGGTCTGCGGCCAATTGGCGCTGAGCGAACCGGCGTTCGCCTTGCCGTTCGGCCCGCGCCCTGAGGTGTTTATCCCGCTGATGCTGGTCATCGGCGTGTTCTGCTCCTGGCTGGGGGCGCTATGCTGGAACGAAGCCAGCCAGCGCCTGCCGACGGTATTGGTGGGGCCGCTCATCGTGTTCGAAATTCTGGCGGGGTTGGCCTATACCTTTCTGCTGCGCCAGGCCTGGCCGCCGCTGCTGACGCTGGCCGGCATCGTCTGCCTGATCGCCGGCGTGGTGTACGCCATGCGCATCAAGCCGCAGCCGGTGGTGGTGGCGCTGGAGGACAAGCAGGGGTGACGCCCGCCGCGAAGGCGGGCGCGAGGGTTAACGCTTGCTGTGGTGAATGATCTCTTCGGCCACGTTGCGCGGCGCTTCGGCGTAGTGGCTGAATTCCATGGTGTAGGTGGCGCGTCCCTGCGACATCGAACGCAGGGTCGTCGAGTAGCCGAACATCTCGGACAGCGGCACCTTGGCACGAATTTCCTTGCCGCCGCCGCCCGGTATCTCTTCCATGCCCTGCACCAGGCCGCGGCGTGAGGAGAGGTCGCCCATCACGTTGCCGGCGTAATCTTCCGGTGTTTCCACCTCCACCGACATGATCGGCTCAAGGATCACCGGATCCGCCAGGCGGCAGGCTTCCTTGAAGCCGAAAATCGCCGCCATGCGGAACGCCTGTTCCGACGAGTCGACGTCATGGTAAGAACCGAAGGTCAGGTGCACCTTGACGTCCACCACCTGATAACCGGCCAGCACGCCGTTGTTCAGCGCCTCGAGCACGCCTTTTTTCACCGCCGGGATAAATTCGCCCGGAATGACGCCGCCCTTGATCTCATCGAAGAATTCGAAGCCTTTGCCGGGTTCGTTGGGTTCGACGGTCAGCACCACGTGGCCGTATTGCCCTTTACCGCCGGACTGGCGCACGAACTTGCCTTCCACGTCGGCCACCCGCTTGCGGATGGTTTCGCGGTACGATACCTGCGGCTTGCCGGTGGTGGTCTCCACCCCGAATTCGCGGCGCATGCGATCGACGATGATCTCCAGGTGCAGCTCGCCCATGCCGTAGATGATGGTTTGGCCGGATTCTTCATCGGTGCGCACGCGGAACGACGGATCTTCCGAAGAGAGGCGCTGCAGCGCGATGCCCATTTTCTCCTGGTCGCCCTTGGTCTTCGGCTCGATCGCCTGGGCGATCACCGGCTCGGGGAAGGTCATGCGTTCCAGCGTGATGATGGCGCCGGGGTCGCACAGCGTATCGCCCGTGGTGACGTCCTTCAGGCCGACGCAGGCGGCGATGTCGCCGGCGTGCAGCTCGTCGATGTCCTTACGATCGTTGGCGTGCATCTGCACGATGCGGCCGATGCGCTCCTTTTTGCCCTTGATCGGATTGTAAACGCTGCTGCCTTTGGCCAGCACCCCGGAGTAGACGCGCACGAAGGTCAGCTGGCCGACGAACGGGTCGGTCATCAGCTTGAACGCCAGCGCCGAGAATTTTTCGTTGTCGTCGGCTTTGCGGGTGATGATTTCATCGTGTTCGCCGTGGCCCTCCATCGGCGGCACGTCGAGCGGCGAGGGCATCAGCTCGATCACCGCATCCAGCATGCGCTGCACCCCTTTGTTGCGGAACGCCGATCCGCACAGCATCGGCTGGATTTCGCCGGCGACGGTGCGCACCCGCAGCCCGTGGACGATCTCCTCTTCGCTCAGCGGTACCTGGTTGAGGTATTTCTCCATCAGCTCTTCCGAGGCTTCGGCGGCGGCCTCAATCATGTTTTCGCGCCACTCCTGCGCCGAATCGCGCAGCTCGGCCGGGATCTCTTCGAAGCTGAAGTTCATGCCCTGCGAGGCTTCGTCCCACAGAATGGCTTTCATCCGCACCAGATCCACCACGCCGCTGAAGTGGTCTTCGGCGCCGATCGGAATGACGATCGGCACCGGGTTGGCTTTCAGGCGCTCGATCATCATTTTGCGCACGCGGAAAAAGTCCGCGCCGATGCGGTCCATCTTGTTGACGAACGCCAGCCGCGGCACCTTGTATTTGTTGGCCTGGCGCCAAACGGTTTCCGACTGCGGCTGCACGCCGCCCACCGAGTCATAAACCATCACGGCGCCGTCCAGCACGCGCATCGAGCGCTCCACTTCAATGGTAAAATCGACGTGCCCGGGGGTGTCGATGATATTGATGCGGTGCTGCGGATAATTATGCTGCATGCCGTTCCAAAAGCAGGTGGTGGCCGCCGAGGTGATGGTGATGCCGCGCTCCTGTTCCTGCGCCATCCAGTCCATGGTCGCCGCGCCGTCATGCACTTCACCCAGCTTGTGGCTGACCCCGGTGTAAAACAGAATCCGCTCGGTGGTGGTGGTCTTGCCGGCATCGATATGCGCGGAGATGCCGATGTTGCGGTAACGTTCGATAGGGGTGGTGCGAGCCATAATCAACCTTTCTTAGCCGCGTGAAGGAGAGCGGCTTAAACAGCATGGATAATGGTGATAATCCTCATAGGGTTATCTGCCGGATCGCAGAGCCTCGCTCTGGTCACAAACTAATCGTAGTTGAAGGCGTTGGTTTTTATAAGCGATGGCTGTGATAGATGAAAGTTTGCGCGCAGGGGGAGAAAAGGGCGAAAAAAAAGGCCCGTAACGGGCCTGTTGTCGAGCGGCGCATTCGCCGCTTATTTGCGTCCCAGCAAGAAGCCGAAAACGATGCCGACCGCCGCCGCAACGGCCACGCCGGCCAGCGGGTTGGCTTCCACCTGGGTTCTTACGCTGTCCGCTGCGTCTCGGGCGGCATAGCTGGCCTGGGAGGCGTATTTGCGCGCCGCGCCGCGCACCTGATGCTCCGGTGAATCCACGGCTTTGCCGAACGCTTCTTCTACCGCGCCTGCGGCTTCATTGGCTTTGTCTTCCGCTTTACCAAACATGCTGCTCTCCTGATCCTTATGGGTTAACGAATCCTAAGCCTAGCAGGTAGACGCCGTTTTTTGCAGCATTCTGTGCGTTATAAGAGCAATCCGAGCAGAGAAAAATCTTGCCGGGCGCGCGGTGACGGCTTCACCCGCGCGGCTTTTTGTGTTCTATTGGCTAGCTGTTTAACCGGGTATCGTTAACCTTTGACCGATTCGTTGAGTTGAAAGGACTCCCCATGTCAGTACTGCGTATTCTGGCGCTGCTCGCCGCGACCGCCGCCGCGTTGCCCGCCCAGGCCAAGCCTGTGCTCCACGGCGCGGCGGCCGAGAACGGCATTCGTTGGCAATCATGTCTCAACAGCGGTTTTCAGCGCTGGTTCGATGAGCCGCCACCGCCGGGGCTGCGCTGCGGTTACCTTGAGGTGCCGTTAGCCTACGCCACGCCGCCCGCTCATGCGGCGCAGGCGGGCGAACAGACCGTGCGTTTGGCGCTGACCCTGCTGCCCGCCACCGGGCCGAAAAAGGGCAGCGTGGTGATGATCAGCGGCGGGCCGGGCCTGCCGGGCATCAATCCTTATTTGGGCAATGATGGTCACGTCGCCAGGCTGCGTAAATCCTACGATATCATCGGTTACGATCCGCGCGGCGTCGGCCAATCGACGCCGAAAATCTCCTGTCAGGTGGCCGAAGGCGACGAAACCCCGTCACCGGACGACAACGACGTGGCCGGTGCGGAGAACCAGACGCGCACCCTGATTGCCGCCTGCATCAAACAGACCGGCGCGGACGTGCTGCAACATATCGGCACCGACGAAGCGGTCAACGATCTGAACGCGATCCGCCACGCGCTGGGCGAACCGGGGCTGACGGCGGTGGCGTACTCTTACGGCACCAAGGTGGCGGCGCTGTATGCCGAACGTTTTCCGAAGAAAACGCGCGCGCTGGTGCTCGACGGGGTGGTGGATCTGGCGGAAGACGATTTCACCCAGCGGCTGAACCAGGAGCGGGGCTTCCAGCAAAGCTTCCTGCGCTTCGCCGCCTACTGCGGCAAAACCGACAGCTGCCAGCTGGGCGGCGGCGCCAATCAGGCGCTGCAGCGTTATCATGCCTTGCTGCGCAAGCTGCATGAGCAGCCGTTCGTCACCGCGGCGGGGTATGAAATCTCCGCCGACGACGTGCTGACGGTCACGCGTTCGCTGCTGCTGTGGCCGGAGCGCTGGCACGAGCTGGCGACCGTGCTGCGCCAGCTCGATGCCGGGATCGCCGGGCAGCAGGTTTCCGATCTGATCGACGAAAGCTATTCGCCGGATGCCGATGACGCGCTGAACGTCATCACCTGCGCCGACGTCGCCAACCCGACGGCCGATCCGCAGCTGTTGCGCCGGCAGCGGCAGGAGATCAATACCGCCGCTATGTATGCCCACTATCTGCCGCTGCACGAATACCCGCTGGAAATGTGCGATCTGTGGCCGTACCGCGGCAAAGATCGGCCGCACACGCCGGTGGAATCTGCCGCGTTGCCGCCGCTGCTGTTCGTCGCGCAGCGCTACGATCCGACCACGCCGTACCGCAACGCGCAGGTGATGGCCGCCGCCTTTAAAAGCCCGCTGATCACCCGCGAACGCGACGGGCATACGCTGGTGCTGAACGGCATCGACAGCTGCGTTGACGAAAGCGTGGTGGATTATCTGCTGGCGCCGAAAAAGCCGCGCCACGACAAGACTTGCCGTTGAGGAGGCCGGGCGGAAGCCCGGCCTGACAGCCAAGTCGCCTGCGTTTTAGAATTTCACCTCTTCCGCCAATGCCAGCGTCACGAATGGCCCCGACAGGGTCTGGTTATGGTGACGGATAATGGCTTCGGCACCGAGTTCCGCCGTGTCTGAACAGCTATGGGCGTCGGCGGCCAACACCATGTCAAATCCCAACTCTGCACCGCGCCGACACGCGGTGTCTACGCAGTATTGCGTTTTCATTCCCGAAATCACCAACCGACCGATGCCGGCTTGCTTAAGCCGCTCAGCCAGGCTAGTCTGGTAAAAACAGCTGGGATGGGTTTTATCGATGAACCAGTCGGTTTCCGCATCGGTGTCGAGATCGGGGTGAACTTGCCACCGCGGACTGTTTGCGGCGATAGGCGAACCTGTCGGGCCGGTGTGGCGAATAAACACTACGAGCGCATTCGCCACGCGTGCGGCGCGAATCAACGCATTGGTCTTCACCAGAAGGGTTTCGGCGGCGCCCGGCGGATCGTCCGGCGAGGCGAACAGGCCGACTTGCATGTCGATAATCAGCAGGGCGCTGCGCGGTGCGGGGATAGTTGGCATAGGTCTTCTCCGTAATGAAATTGCCGGCGGGCACGGAGAAATAAAAAACCCCGGCCATGGCTGGCGGGGCTTGGATACGTTGTTAGCTGATGCGCACCCGTGCAGCCCGCCATTGCGTGGCGGTTGCGGTGGTGGTGAGGACGTGCGCGAAGCGTTTCATAGCGTTGATAATGCGCGGTGGTGAGGGGGACGTCAAGAGGCTCCCCCCGCCATGTCAACCGGCGAAAATATGCGCCTGGCCCATCACGTTGAGAGTGACCTGAGAACCGGGCTGCAGGCCTTCGCGGCTGACGGTTTTGATCTCGATTTGCGCGCCGCCGGCGGCCATTTGCAGGTTGAGCGTAGAGACGAAGCCGGCGAAATCGATGCCGGTGATCACCGCCTGGCCGTGCTGCGCCGGATCTGACAAACCGATTTGAATCTGCTCCGGGCGCAGCATGATGCGCGCCGGGCCGCTGCGTTGCCGATCGTCGACGGCGATACGCCCCAATGCGCAGTCGGCCCAACCGTGCGCCAGTTCGGCGGTCAACACCAGCGTTTCGCCAAGGAAGCTGGCGGTCGGCTCATCGACCGGCCGCAGATAGAGATCTTGCGGCGCGCCCACCTGCGCCAGCCGGCCGTTGCGCATCACCGCTACCTGATCGGCGAACGACAGCGCTTCGCTTTGATCGTGAGTGACCAGAATCGACGCCACCTTGGCCTCCGTCAGCAGTTCGGCGACCGCTTTGCGGGTGGCGGCGCGCAGGCCGGTATCCAGCGCCGAGAACGGTTCGTCCAGCAGCATCAGCCGGGGTTGCTGCGACAGGGCACGCGCCAGCGCGACCCGTTGTTGCTGCCCGCCGGACAACTCGTGCGGCCACAGCGCGGCCAGACGGCGATCCAGCGCCACCATCTCCATCAGCGCCTCGATGCGCCGCTGTTTCTCACGCTTGCTGCCTTTAAGGCCAAAACCGATGTTGCCGGCGACGGTAAAGTGCGGGAACAGCGCGCCATCCTGCGGGACGAAGCCTATGCCGCGCAGATGCGCCGGCACCCAGCCGCCGCCGTTGCCCATGGCTTGCCCCTGCAGCAGGATCTGGCCGCCGTCAGGAATTTCAAAGCCGGCGATGATGCGCAGCAGGGTGGTTTTGCCGGAGCCGGAAGGGCCGACGATCGCCGTGCGGCTGCCGGCGGCAACCTGCAGGTCGATGTGTTCCAGCACCCTGATGGCGTTATAAGATTTTTCGATACCGTGCAGTTCGAGCGTCCTCATAGTCCCGCCGTGCGTTTAGATTGAGAATAAAGAAGCCAGGTGAGCGGCAATGACAGCGCCACCATAATCAGCGCATAAGGCGCGGCGGCGACGTAGTCTATCTCGCTGGTCAGCGCCCAAAATCCGGTGGCCAGCGTGCGAGTGCCGTTCGGCGCCAGCAACAGCGTGGCGGTCAGTTCATTGGCGATCGCCAGGAACACCAGCGCCGCGCCCGCCGCGGCACCCGGCGCCGCCAGCCGCAGCGTAGTGCTCCACAGCGCCTGCGCCGGCGATTTGCCGAGGCTGCGCGCCACGTTTTCCAATTCCACCGGCGCCTGTGCGATGCCGGCGCGCAGGTTGATCAGCGCCCGCGGCATAAACATCAGCAAATACGCCAGCAGCAGGGTGATTTCGGTTTGGTAAATCGGCCGGAAGCTGTGAATGGTGATGGTCACCAGGGCCAGCGCCACCACGATGCCGGGCAGCGAGCTGGTCATGTAGTTACAGCCTTCCAGCACGCGGTACAGCCGGGCCGGATAGCGCACCGACAGCCAGGCCATCGGAATGGCGCACAGCGTGATCAGCAACGCGCCGACGGCGGACAGCGACAGCGTTTGCCACAGCGCAGGCCACAGCTCGGCGTTGCGCCACACCTCGAATCCCCCCAGCCACAGCCAGCGGGCCAGGGTAATGAAAGGCACGCCCAGCGCCAGCGCGGTCAGCGAAATCGGCAGCAGCAGCGCCAGCGCGGCGAGCGGCAGCGAAAGGCGACGCGGCGTTTGGCTGCGGGCGCTGCCGGAACCGACGCGGGCATAGCGCGCGCGGCCGCGGCTGAGAGCCTCAAGCAGCAGTAACCCGAGGCAGCACAATACCAATACGCCGGCCAGCATGTTGGCCGCCGGGCCGTTGAAGGTCGATTGGAACTGATCGAAGATCGCGGTGGTGAAGGTATCGAAGCGGATCATGGCATACAGGCCATACTCCGCCAGCAGGTGCAATGCGATCAGCAGGGAACCGCCCCAGACCGCCAGCTTCAGCTGCGGCAGCACCACGCGGAAAAAGACCGCCAGCGGCCGGGAACCGAGCGAGGTGGCGACGTCTTCGATACCGGGATCCAGACGGCGCAGCACGGCGGCGGCCGGTAGGTAAATAAACGGGAAATAGGCGAGCACCGAGATGAAGACCCCGGCGCCCAGGCCGTGCATCGACGGCACCAGGCTGATCCAGGCATAGCTTTGCACAAAGGCCGGCACCGCCAGCGGCGCGGTGGCCAGTACCGCCCAGAGACGGCGGCCCGGCAGCGTGGTGCGCTCGGTCAACCAGGCCAGGGCCACGCCCAGCACGGCGCAGATCGGCAGCGTCAGCACCACCAACAGCAGGGTGTTCAACAGCAGTTCCGCCACGCGCGGGCGGAAAACCAGAGCGTTGACCGTTTGCCAGCCGGTTTCAAACGCCACGCCGATAACGAATCCCAGCGGCAACAGCGCCAGCAGCGACAGCAGCACGGCGCTGGCCACTACGATCGCCCCCGGCCGCTGATGACGGGGGATAACAGAATAACGCCGCGCGGTCTGCGCGGCGTGGGTACTCAGGTTTGACATAACGATCAAAAACTCTCGGTTTGCCGGCGGGCCTTACAGCAGGCCGGCTTCGGTCATCAGTTCGACCACTTTTTTACTGTTCAGCTGCGCGGCATCTACTTTCGGTGCGTCCAGATCTTTCAGCGGCACCAGTTTCGGGTTGGAGGCCGCGCCGACGCCGACGGCGTACTCGAAAGCATTGTTGGTGCGCAGGATCTCCTGGCCCTGTTTGCCGGTGATCCACTTGATGAACGCCTGAGCCTGCTGCTGATGCTTGCTGGAAGCCAGCACGCCGCCGCCGGAGATGCTGACGAACGCGCCCGGATCCTGATGTTTGAAGTAGTACAGCTTGATGTTGTTGCTGTTCTCGCCGGTTTTAGCGCCATCCACGAACGGGTAGTAGTGATAGATCACGCCGCTGTCGACCTGGCCGGCATTGACCGCTTTCATCACCGTGCTGTTGCCCTTATAGGCGGTGAAATTGGTTTTCATCGCTTTCAGCCATTCCAGCGTCGCTTTCTCGCCTTTCAGCGCCAGCAGCGCGCTGACGATCGCCTGGAAATCGGCGCCCGACGGCGAGGCGGCCCAGCGGCCTTTCCATTCCGGCTTGGCCAGGTCCAGCAGCGACTTCGGCAGCTGTGCTTCGGTCAGTTTGGCCGGGTTGTAGACGAACACGGTAGAGCGGGCGGCGATGCCGGTCCAGCGGCCGTGGCTTGGGCGATACTGCGGTTCCACCTGGGCCAGCGTCGCGGCGTCCAGCGGGGCGAACAGCTTGGCGTTATCCACCAACACCATCGCCGGGGAGTTTTCCGTCAGGAACACGTCGGCAGGCGAGGCGCTGCCTTCCTGCACCAGCTGATTGCCCAGCTCGCTGTCGCCGCCGTTGCGCAGCGTGACCTTGATGCCGGTGTCTTTGGTAAACCCGTCGACCCAGGATTTGACCAGGTTTTCATGTTGGGCGTTGTAAATGACGATGCCCTGATCGGCCGAGGCCGCCTGAGCGCCGAAGGCCAGCATCATCGAGGAGGCGAGCAGGGCGACGGGGCCGAGAGATGAAATACGCAGCTTCATGCAGTTATCCTTTTAGCGTTCGAATGAGGAAAACGAATATCGCCTGGCAAGCGCAAGCAGGCCGATTTTAGCCAAGAACATCAATAATGATAGTGAAAACGATTCGTATTAAATTATTTTTGACGATCGCTCACAAAGTGAATTGCCCTAAGGATAAGTTAAGTTTCGGCTGGAATAATCTGTATTGATTGTCTGAATAGAATTGGGGCGCGTTACCTCACAGTGAGCGGCCACCTGCCATCGCAGGCAGCCGCCCGTCAGGCTTGCTTCTTGTCACGCCAGCACAAACTCACCGTTGCCAACGCCGAAGAACTGCCCGTTGATGCTGCTCGCCCACTGCGGCGGATGAACCAAAGAGGCCAGCACCCGGCCATTCTCCAGCAGCGTCAGGACGATCGAACCGGGGTTGATGGCCAATTGCAGGGTTAACGGAACGCCGATCAGATTTTCGGCATCGGGTACGGTGCCTTGCAAATAAATCGTCGGGATGTTGATGTTACCGTCTGAGCCAGTGCCAGTGGCCTGGCCGACAAAACGCACCGATGTACCGTTTGATGGGGCATTGGGACCAATATTGGCAGGCTGTGCGGAAATTTGCACGGTCTCCGCATGTGGCGCGCAGCCACACCCACAGCCACAGCCCTGGAAGCTGAAGTAGCCGCAGATATTTTGTTGGCACCCGCATCCACACAAGGATTGCGGATGCACTTGCTGGTTGAACGCCGGTTTCAATTGCGGATGTTGGTTGAGCAGCGCCTGACGGCTCTGCACTTCCGCGTTATAAGCGTCACGTGATTGTTTATTCAATGCGTTAGCCTGTTCAGGCGTAATATCTTGCAGTGAAGGCATATGTAAACCCCTATGATTTTTGCTGAGTTAGTCTGAAATGCATATCACGCTGAATCCGGTTAGCCACCAGACAGGTAATTGCATCTGAATGGAAATAGTTATTGCCGTTGGCAGAAAAACGGTATGGCAACCAAACCGTTACATCCTATCCTTTCGGCACGCGTTTATATATTTGGATTTGTCTTCTGGTAATTATCTCTTATTAAATCATTCGCCAGTTATTGGTTTGATAACCAACGGCGGCCTCGTGTTAGTCTCGAAGCCATTTAAAGGTAGTTAGGTGTCACAGAGATATCAAGTGGGTTTTCTACTGTTATTTTTACATTGAAAAGCAACTTATTTAGCATGTCCATTATTTTGATTTTAACCTTTTTCGTACCCGATTAATTAATATGGGGTAAGTGAGGGTGTTTTTTAATTAATTGATTTTTATGAAGTTAAGTTGTAGTTATATTTTTTGTGAATATTCTTAATATATTCATTGAGGTAACGGGTAAACGCGGGTTTGCATTTGACTTATATCAGTTCTTTGTCGAATCTGTAATGGTTATTAACCTGTTTCAATATTGACGGCTTGTTATCGACTGGCGATCTTTTTCTTCAGTCTTTTCATGTCGTTCTTCAGCGTTTCGCACAGGCATTAATAACACGGGCCGCCAACGCGAATTAAGAATTATATTCACCAAAAAATAGTGAGAGAGGTGTCTATGTCTAATGGACCGTTTTATACCAATCCGATCGTGGTTATCGATGTAGCTAATGATTGCGTGCATGTGGAGATGGCGATCGATGGAGGACTATACGAAAACGTATTTCCGTTATCGGTAGCGGCTAATGAACCCTATCCGAAATTGCTGGTGAATCTGGCGATCCAGGCGCAAGCGAGCGGTAAATCATTAATGGTGTGGGGGGAGCCCGGCCCGGAACCGGTTAAAGGCCTGCCGCTGTTTGGTATCACGACCGTGAACATCAAGTAGGGGACGGCAACGCGCATTGTGTTGAAAGCGGGAAGCGCGGTGAGGGGTATTCCTTTGATAATGAAAGAAATTCAACACCGCTTTTGGTTATGACTCATAGCGATTAATGATTTAATTTATTCCACTGCCACATTGCATATTGAACGCGATAAAACACTAATCAGGGATATCGACGTGAAATATTCATTTAATGGCAAGAAACTGGCTGGTTTAATCCTCCTGGCTTTTAACGCGACGGCAGCTCAGGCGGCCGACGTACCGGCGGGCGCTAAACTGGCGCCGGTACAGGAATTGGTGCGCGCCAACGGCTATGAACCGGCGACGCTGGATCCGAACCTGGCCGAGAGCAATGTGGAGTTCTACATATTCAACGATTTGTTCGAAGGTTTGCTGCGCGTCGGTAAAGACGGCGAAGCGATCCCGGCGCTGGCGCAGAAATGGGAGCATCAGGGCAACGTCTGGACCTTCCATCTGCGGCCGCAGGCCAAATGGTCGAACGGCGATCCGGTAACCGCCGACGATTTCGTCTACAGCTGGCGGCGCCTCACCGATCCGAAAACCGCGTCGCCGTACGGCAGCTATCTGGCTTCGGCCTACGTGCTTAATGCGGCGGCGATCAACGCCGGCAGCAAACCGCCGAGCGAGCTGGGCGTCAAGGCACTGGACGCGCATACCCTGCAGGTGACGCTGTCGGAGCCCAACTCCTACCTGCTCAAGCAGCTGGTACATTTTCCGGTCTTGCCGGTTAACCGCAAGGTGGTGGAACAGTACGGCAAGAACTGGACTCAACCGGCGCATTTTGTCGGCAACGGCGCATTCCGTCTCAGCCAGTGGGTGGTGAACGAAAAGGTGGTGGTGGAGCGTAACCCGCAGTATTGGGACAACGCCAACACCGTGCTCAACAAGGTGACGTTCTTGCCGATACAGGGCTTCCCGGAAGTGGCGCGTTTTCGCGCCGGCGAGGTTGAGTTGGGGTATACCACGCCGCCGGAGCTGTATCAGCAGCTGAAAAAAACGCTCGGTGAGCAACAGCTGGTGACCTATCCGCTGCTCTCCACCAGTTATTTTGCCTTCAACAACCGCCAGGCGCCGTTTAACGACCTGCGGGTGCGCCAGGCGCTGAATCTGGCGCTGGACAAAGAGATTATCGCCGGCAAGGTGCTGGGATACGGCCAACAGCCGGCCTGGACCTTTACCCCAACGGGGGCGGGCGGCTATAGCCTGCAGCCCGGCGCGGCGGCCGGCTGGACGCCGGAACAACGGCACGCCCAGGCGAAGCAACTGCTGGCGCAGGCCGGTTTCAACGCCGAGAACCCGCTGCGGTTTACCGTGCTGTACAGCAATGACGCCACCATCAAGAAGATCGTCATCGCCGCCGCCGCCATGTGGAAAAAGAACCTAGGGGTAGAGGCCAGCTTGCAAAGCCAGGAGCGTAAAGTGACGCTGGATAATATCAACCGCGGGCAGTACGGCGTGGCCTTTACCCGCTGGCTGGCCGATTACAACGATCCATCCACCTTCCTGAACGTGTTCCGTTCCGACAGCAGCGAGAACAGCCCCAAATACCATAACCCGGACTATGACCGCATTCTGCATCAGGCGACGGCGGCGCAGACGCCGCAGCAGGTGCAACAATATTTCCAGCAGGCTGAGGCGGTGCTGGCCGCCGATACGCCGGTGGCACCGGTGTACTACGAGGCTAACGCCACGCTCATTAAACCTTACGTGAAGGGGATCGACTTTACCCGTCAGGGCGCCTTGTATGATAAAAACGTCTATCTTCTCGAGCACTGAGAAATAAAAAACGGCTGATTTATATCAGCCGTTTTTATAGATTCGTGTTTAATAACATTATCCTAAATACTCCATAAACGACGGGCAATCTTTTCTTCCCGCTGAAGAAAACACCGCCTATACTGCGCCGGTAGTTTATATGCAGTATCTCGTTTGGCGAGGCTCCTATACAAACACAGGTTACTGATCTGACGACATCGAGAGATGCCCAAGGTTAAGACAGGCTTTATCGGATTAAGGTTCAGCCCAAAGTAACTTCCGAGCAACAATTCGGATACGTTGTATAGTGCTAAAACCTGGACGCGGAGATAGGCAGTCTGCACTCCCTCTGTGGTTACGCCCCTATGCGATTCGCTGTTGAAGTTCAAAACAGAAATAGGGACTGACAATGATCAAGTCACATCAACATTATTCTTCTCCGGCGCTGAGCGCGACTGAAACTCTCGACGAGACCTCGGTCGCCGGCTATATGAACGCCGATTTTATTACTGTTCCCGCGACGATGACGGTCAATCATGCCCGGGAATATTTACTTTCACAGCTTAAAACGGACGAAATACCCACCCGGGTATTTATTACCGCGGACGATTATCATCTGCGCGGCACGCTGTCGGTGAAAAAACTGCTGCAGTGCGACGAGCAGGATAAAGCGGTCGGCGTGATGATGGACCACAGCTATTTTCAGGTTTCGCCCGACGACGATCGCAACGACGTGGCGCATCTACTCGGCAAGGGCGGCCTGGACGTGGTGCCGGTCGTGGCGAACAACACGCTGGTTGGCGTGCTGGGGGAGCGAGAGATCGCCCGCCTGGTCGAGGATGAAAACACCGAAGACGCGCAGCGCCAAGGCGCGAGCCTGCCGCTGGACAAGCCTTATCTGGAGACCAGCCCGTGGGCGCTGTGGCGTAAACGTTCGGTGTGGCTGCTGATGCTGTTCGTCGCCGAAGCTTACACCGGCAACGTGCTGAAGGCGTTTGAAGATCAGCTCGAAGCGGCCATTGCGTTGGCGTTCTTCATCCCGCTGCTGATCGGCACCGGCGGCAACAGCGGCACCCAGATCACCTCGACGCTGGTGCGCGCCATGGCGCTGGGTGAGGTCAGCCTGCGCAACCTGGGCGCGGTGATCCGCAAGGAAGTGACGACCTCGCTGCTGATTGCCGTCACCATTGGCCTGGCGGCCTGGGTACGCGCCTGGATCATGGGCGTCGGCATGGAGGTGACGTTGGTGGTCAGCCTGTCGCTGGTGGCAATCACCGTGTGGAGCGCGATTGTCTCGTCGATCATTCCGATGCTGTTGAAACGTCTCGGCATCGATCCGGCGGTGGTATCGGCGCCATTTATTGCTACCTTTATCGACGGCACCGGCCTGATTATTTATTTCAAAATTGCCCAGCAGGTATTGGGTATTTAACCGCGCTCCGCCCGATGTTGCGGGCGGAAATGTAAAGCCTTAATGAGGAGGACGTTAAAAAACATGGATACCGACCAACCCCGATATTTAACGCAAGGGGCTTTTATCGATAACATTTAACCTGAGGACAAAATAATGGGAAACATGACTATTTTTATGGGATTCCTGGCAATGATCAGCTCACTGGGCCTGTTAGCGGCCTATATGAGCACCAAATGGGATGATTGATGAACGCAAAAGATCCGCCTAGATGCATCCTCCCCGTAACCGCTATTTATTATGGGGAGGATTTTTAGCGGCGCGCCGAACGCGCGGCCTGATACGGGAGTTGATAATAATGACGATTCTTATTCTGGGATTGCTCTACGCCATTTTAATGATCTCGGTGGGCGTTAATGAGATTTATTTTTATTCCACCGGAAAATCCAATTTTCTTACTAGCCTCATGCTGACATTTTCTGGCAGTATGCTGCTGATCGCCTTTGTCTGGCAATTATCCTCTAAAGTAAAAAAATAAATCACCGTCCGAATGTGAGCAGCATAATGCAGAATGAAAAACAGGCCGTGGCCAGAAACTCGATGATTGCCAGCGGGTTACTGGCTACGGGCAAGTTCGTCGCCGGTATTTTTACCGGCAGTATTGGCCTGATATCCGAAGGGATCCACTCTTTTACCGATTTTATTGCCACCAGCATCACCTGGCTGGCGGTGCGCATCAGCGATAAGCCCGCCGATGACGATCATCACTTCGGCCACGGCAAGGTGGAAAACCTGGCGGCGCTGTTCGAGGTGCTGCTGTTGCTGGGCGCCGCCGGCTGGATCGTTTATGAGGCCGGCAGCAGCCTGCTCGGGCAACCGCATGAGATCGTCGCCGCGCCGGTGGTGATTGCGGTGCTGCTCATTTCCATCTGCGTCGATTTCTTCCGCGTGCGGGCGCTCAACCGCGTCGCCAAAGCGACCGACAGCGCGGCGCTGGAAGCGGATGCGCTGCATTTCTTCTCCGATATGCTTTCGTCCGGCGTGGTGCTGCTGGGCATGGTGTTTGTGCTGCTGGGCTTTGGCCGTGCGGACGCCATCGCCGCGCTGATCGTCGCCGGCTTTATCTTTGTCGCCGCGATCAAACTGGGCAAACGCTCCTTCGACTCGTTGATGGATGCCGCGCCGGCCGGGGCTACTGAGGCGATCCGCGCCACGCTGGCAAGTTTTCCGGCGGTGCTGGCCTGCGACAGCGTGCGCATTCGCAACGCCGGCGCGGTGCTGTTTGTCGAAATCACGGTTGCGGTGTGCCGCACCTTGCCGCTGGAACGCATCGACGCGCTGAAGCGAGAGATCGTCGAGCGGCTGCGGGAGCTGTACGCCAGCGCGGAATTTACCGTCATCGCGGTGCCGCAAACCCGCAGCGATGAAGACATGGCGACGCGCATTCGGGCGATCGCCGCCAACCACGGCGCGCAGGTGCAGAATGTGACCTTGCAGCAGCTGCCGACGCGCATGGCGATCGGCATGGATTTGGCGGTGCCGGCCAACGCCAGCGTGGCGCAGGCGCATGACATTGCCACGGAGATAGAGGGGATCCTGCGCCAGGCGATCGGTGAAGACACCGAGATAGAGACGCACCTGGAGCCGCAGACGCCACATTGGCTGACCAGCGAGGATGTCGATGCGACGGAGCTGGCCGATATTCGCCGCATCCTGCAGTCGGCGCTGGAGCAGGGAGAGAGCGTGCAAGACGTACACAACGTCCGCGCGCGCAAGACCGACGGGGGCATCATCGTCAACTTCCACTGCCGGGTGTCGCCGGCGGTCACCATCGCCGCCGCGCACGATGCGGTCGATCGGGTCGAGCGCCGGCTGCGCTCGCTTTATCCTGCCATCACGCGCGCGATAGGGCACGTCGAGCCGATCAAGCCTGGCATTTGAATCAGTTCGACCAACTGCGGATAGAGCGCCGCGTTGGCCAGCAGCAGCGGGTTGCCGCGCCGCAACCCGTCGTTGTGCATAAAGTCATTCGCCACGCCGCCGGCTTCGCGCGTCAGCACCCAGCCAGGCAGGCTGTCCCAGGCATTCATGTGCGGTTCGTAATAGCCCAGCAGCCGACCGGCGGCCACCTGGGCGGTCATCAACGCGCCGGAGCCGCTGCGCACAAACATCCCTCCCGCCTGCAGCAGGCGACAGAGAAAGCCGCTGAATTCCGCCGCTGAAGCGCGCGGTGAAATCCCGACGCCCATCACGCCATCCGCGACGCTGCGCCCGGCATGCACGCCGATCGGTTCCCCGTTGAGAAAGGCGCCGTGGCCGCGACAGGCGCGGAACATCTCGCGGTGGTTGGGATCGTAGACTACGCCTATCGTCGGCTCGCCGTCGATCACCACGCCTATCGCGATACACCAGGTATGCAATCCGTTCAGGAAGCAGGCGGTGCCGTCAATCGGATCGACGACCCAAACGCAGGCGGCGTTTTCGCCGGTGCTGCCGCTTTCCTCGCCGAGAAACCCGTCCTGAGGAAAGCGCCGGCTGATCATGCGGCGGATCAGCGCTTCGACGCGGCGATCGGCCTCGCTGACCACGTCCTGCAGCCCCTGTTTGAAGTCGACAGCCAGAGTTTGCCGCCGTTGATAAAAGCTGAAAGCGAGATCGGCGGCGGCGCGGGCGATCTCACGCGCAAAGCGGTAGCGCGCCTCGATGTCCCGTGGGTAAAGTGAAGTCATGGCAGGCTCGATAGCAAAGGACGAATCGTGTTACCCTGCCATAAAAGGATGAAGGTAATGTGTCGCTCAGCGCGGCGGGGATGAAAAACGCAGCTGCATTATGGCATCGGGGGCCGATAGCGGTTCGGTCGTGGCCCCGGCCGGTATTACCGCGCGCCAAAACGCCAGCCCGCGCGGATTATCCGGGCTGACCGACAGCGACCAGCCGCCGGGATGTTGCGCGAACAAGGCGTGGGCGGCCCGTTGCCCCAGCCCGGTGCGCCGCCACTCGGGCTTGACGTAGAACTCCGCCATTTCGACGGTGGCGCTGTCCAGGCGCCGGACCAACGCGAAACCGGCCGTTTGCCGATCGCTCAAAATCAAATAGGGGTAGCGGCCGACCTCGCGCCAGTAGAGCGGCATATAGGGGTAATCGCCATCGGCGCCCAGCTCGCGAAGGCAATCGGACAGCATGACCGCCAGCAGTGGCCGCTGCGCGTGTGTAGCCTGCTCAAGGGAAAATGCCATGTCGCACTCCGTCAAAAAAACAGGCCGCCGGAGGGCGGCCTGTCAAGGTTAGCCCAGATTCAACCGGGCGGTGATGTCGGCAATCTCGCGGCGCCAGCGCGCCTGAAGCGCCGGTTTCTGGTGCTTCGGCTTGCGCGCCAGGTCGTCCTCCAGTTTGCTTTCGAGGGCAAACAGGGCGGTTAGCAGCGCTTCTTCGCCTTCCAAGCGCTCATCTGGCGTCGGGCCGCCTGCGTTGGCCTTGCCCGCCGTCGGCAGCGCCGGCGCTTCGCCCGCCAGGCGCTGATACACCGGCGCCAGATCGTGCCACTCCTCCAGTTTTTGCTGGTCGATCAGCCAAAAGCGGTTGCAGCTCTGTTCGATCAGCATCCGGTCATGGGTGATCAATATGACGGCGCCGGCGAACTGGCGCAGCGTTTCCGCCAGCTCTTCTTTGCCTGCCATGTCCAGGTGGTTGGTGGGCTCGTCCAGCAGCAGCAGCGAATGGTTGGCCAGCGTCAGGCCGACGAACAGCAGCCGCGAACGCTCGCCGCCGCTCAGCGAACGGATCTGCTGATGGTGGCGCAGGTAAGGGAAACCGGCGCCGATCAGCGCCATTTTCCGCTGTTCCTCGGTCAGCGGCGCAAACTGCGCCAGCGCTTCGCTCAACGTGTCTTCATCGCGCAGCTGTTGCAGGCTCTGATCGTAATAGCCGATGCGCACGCGCGGGTGGAAGATCGCCGGGCGTTCCGCGGGGTGCTGATACGCCTGCCACAGCAAGCGCAGCAGCGACGATTTCCCGCAGCCGTTGCGCCCGACGATGGCGATGCGATCGCCGCTTTTGACGCGCAGATGCTCCAGGCTGAACAGCACCGGCGCATCCGGC
The DNA here is from genome assembly GCF_058725505.1 of Serratia sp. A07. NCBI lineage: Bacteria > Pseudomonadati > Pseudomonadota > Gammaproteobacteria > Enterobacterales > Yersiniaceae > Serratia > Serratia sp. A07. The sequence goes on along the minus strand of NZ_JBZXDO010000018.1, from coordinate 51,959 downwards.
GCCGGGCGCACGGTCCATTGCGGCAGCGCCAGCAGGCGATCGGCGTCCAGCGCCTCTCCCTGTAATCGCAGCCGCCACGGGCTACCGGCGGTCAGGGTGGTCTGTTCTTACTTCAACCGATCGACGCGCTTTTCCATTTGCTTGGCTTTGCGCGCCAGATCTTCGTTGTCATAGACCTTGCCCCAGGTCGCCAGGCGTTTGGCGCTTTTTTCCACCCGGTCTATCTCTTTTTGCTCGGCCTGGCGCCGATGCTCGTCCGCAGCGTCCTGTTCCGCCAGTGCGGCGCGCGCAGCGGAGCAGGGCAAACGGTAGAACTGCAGCGTTTTATCGCGCAGGATCCAGGTACAGTTGGTCACCTGATCGAGCAGATAGCGATCGTGCGATACCAGCACGAAGCTGCCGCTCCAGCTGCGCAAGAACTGCTCCAGCCACAGCAGCGTGGGCAGATCCAGGTGGTTGCTGGGTTCGTCGAGCAGCAGCAGATCGGGCTGGCGGATCAGCGCGCGCGCCAGCAGCAGGCGGGTGTGCTGGCCGCCGCTGAGGGTGCCGGCGGTCAACGTCCAGCTCCCCGGTTCAAACCCCAGCTCGGCAAGCAGCGCTTCACAGCGCCAGCGTTCGCTGAGGTGTTGGCCCGCGGGCAATTGCGCCAGTACCGCATCCAGCAGGGTGCTGGCGTGCAGCTCAGGCGGCAGGTGTTGTTCGATGCGCGCCATCAGGCATTGGTGTGACAATGTCACCGTTCCGCTGTGGATGGGCTGGGCGCCGCTGAGCAGTTGCAGCAGGGTGCTTTTGCCGCAGCCGTTGTCGCCGATCAAACCGATGCGATCGCCTTTTTTCAGGCTGAAGGAAATCTCGCTCAGCAGGACGCCGAACGCGTTGTCGTAACCGACAGATTGTGCAGACAGTAGTGTGCTCATTGCTTACTCAAGAGTTACAGGCATGACAATGCCTATCGTCAAACATCGCTGACGACAACCCGGTAAGCCGGAGGGAAGATCCTGGATTTTAGTAAGCTTCGCTCAAGCTGGGTTATCGCAGCACGATAACGGTAATGCTTGAGCGGCGACGATTACCAAAGAAGTGTGAGTGAAAAAACAATTCACACGTCAGCATAGTAAGTCTCCTTTTATTGGTTGCAGGTTAATCGGTGGCAGGAGTATAGAGCGCTTTGCGCCGCGCCGCCAGTGTAAAAGCGCCTGAATAATCAGCAGGCTAAGTCCGGTGGGCGCGCTTGGCACACAATGGGAATAATTACTGTATTTCGGCCGACATTAAGCAGCTATTATAATTAGCGTTTATGGTTAAGCGACGGTTCATCCGCCGCCTGTTCGTCTGTCTATCAGATAATGATGCTGAGCACTGAATTTATGTTAAAGCCTCGCCCGTTCCTGCTGTTGTTGTTATTGCTGTTGGGTTTGCAGCTGACGCCGCTCGCCGCCGTCGCCGCTACCCAGGATGATCCCGCCGCCGAAAGCGCGCCCGATCCCGCCACGCAGCTGAAAGCCGCGCAAAAGCAGTTGGACAGCATGAAGCAGCTGGTTTCCAAAGCGACCACCGATACCCAGCTCAGCAAACTGCGGCTGGCGACTGACGATCTGGTCGCCGGCATGGAAAAACTTGCCACCGATCTGCAGCCCGAGCAGGACAAACTGAAAGCGCAGCTGGACGTCCTGGGGCCGGCCCCGGCGGCCGGTGCACTGCCGGAAACCCCGGCGGTGGCCCAGCAGCGCAACGCGCTGAACAACAGCAAAAAGCAGCTGGATGACGCGGTGAAACGCGCGCAGGCCATCAAGAGCAGCGCCTTCGATCTGGGGCAGCAGATTGGCGATCTGCGCCGGGTGGCGTTTAAAACCCAGCTGGCGCTGAATACCGGCAGCATTTTGGGCATCAAATTCTGGGCGCCGGTGCTGCAGCCGTCAGAGGATGACGTACAGCGGCTGGATCAGTTCAACGCCGAGATGAAAGCGGCCTGGGACGCCAGTTGGCAGGACGAATGGCGGTACGGCACGCTGGCGTTGCTGGCGCTGGCGGTGATTGTCTGGTCCTGGGGGCGCTATTTCTCCGAGCGTTTCCTCGCCTGGGTCAGCATCCGTTTTCTGCCGGACGGGCGACTGCGCCGCAGCTTTATGGCGATCGTTACCGTGGCGGTGACGGTGATCACCACCTCCATCGCGCTGAACCTGCTGTATTACGTCTTTGTCCGCGTGCAGCCGCTGCCGGTGACGCTGGAGGATTTCGCGGAAGGTTTCAACCGTCTGGGGATTTTCTGCGCGCTGATCGCCGGGCTGGGGCGTGCGGCGTTGTCTCTGAATCGCCCGTCGTGGCGTCTGGCGTCCATGGATAACGACGTGGCCGCCGGGCTGCGTTACTTCTCGCCGCTGCTGGCCGGCCTGGCGCTGGCGTTCGGCACCGTAGAGCTGATCAACAACGTCGTCAGCGCTTCATTGGCCACCACCATTTTCGGCAACGGCCTAGTGGCGGGGTTGATCGGCATGGTACTGCTGGCGGCGCCGCTGCGCGGCCAGCGCATTCGTCGCCGTCTGGAACAGCAGGGCGCGCACCTGGAAAAACGCACGCTGATCGGCGGGCTGGTGCACCTCGTCACCCTGGTCTGTTCGATGGTGATTCTGTTTTCCCTGCTCATCGGCTACATCGCCTTCGCCCGCTTCCTGACCTACCAGCTGATCTGGGTGGTGCTGGTGCTGATGGCGTTCTATTTTATGGTGCTGTTCGCCACCGATTTGTGCGCCGCGCTGTTTTCGCCGCAGACCGTCAGCGGCAAGATGCTGAAGAAAACGCTCAGCTTCAAGGATCGCCATCTGGAACAGATGTCGATCATCACCACCGCGCTGGCCAAATGCTCCCTGTTGCTGTTGATGATCGTCGCGCTGTTCAACGGCTCATTCGGCAGCACCACGCCGGGCTCGCTGATGGAGAAAATCGTCTCCATCCTGACCGGTGAAGGGCTGCAGCGTTTCAACATCGTGCCCGGCAACCTGCTCAACGCCGTGATCTGCCTGGCGATCGGCATCTATATTTTGCGTGCGGTGCGGCGCTGGCTGGGGTCTGAACTGCTGCCGAAAACCATCTCGGACGTCGGCATTCGCGCCTCGCTGGTGACGCTGTTCAGCAATATCGGCTATGTGCTGGTGATTCTGATCACCCTGGCGGCGCTGGGCATCCAGTGGAGCAACCTGGCGTGGATCGTCAGCGCCCTGTCGGTTGGTATTGGTTTCGGTTTGCAGGAGATCGTGAAGAACTTTATTTCCGGCCTGATCCTGCTGACCGAACGCCCGGTGAAGGTGGGGGATATGATCGGCATCGGCGGCGTGGAAGGCGACGTGCGGCGCATCAACGTGCGCGCCACCGAAATTCAGCTCAGCGACCGTTCCACCATGATCGTACCGAACTCGCAGCTGATCTCGCAGAACGTGCGCAACGCCACCATGGGCAACGCGCAAGGGGTGGTGACCATTGCGCTGACGTTCCCGACCTCCATCGATCCGGAGCAGGTGCGCAATATCTTGCTCAGCGCCTATAACGAGTACGAAACCATTCTGGAAACGCCGGCGCCTTACGTGCGCTTCAGCCAGCTGGGGCCGGACGGCATTATCCTGAGCGTGACCGGCTACGTGCCGAGCCCGCGCATGGTCGGCGCCACCAAGAGCGAACTGCTGTTCAATATCCTCAAGCTGCTGCGCGCGCAGGAAGTGAGCCTGTCCAGCCCGCAGGAAGTGGTGTTTATGAAGCAGCAGGCGACGCGATATCAGGCCAACGAAGAGGAGCACTCCTCCTAGTCCCCCTAAGGCGGCGGGCCTCTACGCGACGGCCCGCCGAACGCGGCTAGTACATCGACGGCTCCACCGATTGCGAGCAGTCGCTGTTGGCGCTGGATTTGGTGCAGGTATAAGGCTCATTCGGCGATGCCGACGGCGCATTCGACGGGCCGCCGCCGCCGCCGATACACCCGCTCAGCATCAGCATCAAAAACACGAGAATTATTTTCTTCATCTCACCGTCCTCCATTGCGATTCTTCCCTTAAGTATATGTCGGGAAAGCGAACGGCACCGCTCGCCGGGGCGATCTATACTCCTTTGATGCCTTGTTGGCGCACAACGTCGGCGAATGAGGAGGAAAAGATGCAAACCGACGACGAGTTGACCCGCTTTGCCGCGCAGGGCGCGCCGCCGTTGCCGCCCACGTCCAGGCAGGGATTTGTCGAACATGACGGGGCGCGCATCTGGTATGCCGCCTATGGCGTGGCGCCGACGGTGATCCTGCTGCACGGCGGCCTGGGCCACAGCGGCAACTGGGGGTATCAGCTGCCGGCGCTGCTGGCCGCCGGGTATGGCGCGCTGGTCATCGACAGCCGCGGGCACGGGCGCAGCACGCGCGACGCCCGGCCTTACCGTTACGATCGCATGGCCGATGATCTGTTGGCGGTGATGGACGCGTTGCGGATCCCGCACGCCGCGCTGGCGGGCTGGAGCGACGGCGCCTGCGTCGCGCTTATCGCCGCCCATCGGGCGCCGCAGCGGGTGGACGGCGTCTTTTTCTTCGGCTGCAATATGGATCCCAGCGGCGTTAAACCGCCGGCCGCCAACCCGATCGTCGAGCGCTGCTTCGCCCGCCACGTGCAGGACTATGCCGCGCTGTCGCCTACGCCGCAGGAGTTCGATGAATTTGTCGCCGCCGTGAGCCTGATGATGAGCAGCCAGCCGAACTACACCGCGCAGGAATTGGCGGCCATTCGTGTGCCGGTGACGATCGTTCACAGCGAACACGATGAGTTTATCCGCGCCGAGCATGCTGCCTACCTGAGCGGCAGCATTCCCGGCGCCCGTCTGGTGACGCTGCCGGGCGTCAGCCACTTCGCGCCGCTGCAGCGGCCGGCGGTGTTCAACCGCGCGCTGTTGGATTTTCTCGCCGATGTGATGCCGCCGCCTGCGCGTTGACGTGCGTTGTTCTATGCTGGAGGCGGGGTATTTTGACATCATCGAAGAGGACATCATGAGCGAAAGCATCGTGGTCAGGCCGCTGGAAGCGCGGGATTACGCCGCCTGGCTGGCGCTGTGGCAAGGGTATAACGCATTTTACGGCCGTGAGGGGGCAACGGCGCTGCCGGACGAGGTGACGCAGACCACCTGGCGGCGTTTTTTCGACGCCTACGAACCGATGTTTGCGCTGGTCGCGGAGCATCAGGGCCAGGTGGTCGGGTTGACGCACTACCTCCTGCACCGCAGCACCACCCAGCTGCAGCCTAACTGTTATCTGCAGGATCTGTTCACTGCGGAGACGGTGCGCGGCAAAGGCGTAGCGAGAGCGCTGATCGCGGCGGTCTACGAGCGTGCGCAGCAGCTGGGGTTGCCGCGGGTTTATTGGAATACCCACGAAACCAACCAGACCGCCATGCGGCTGTATGACAAGGTGGCGGAGCGCCCCGGTTTCGTGATGTACCGCAAGGCGCTTTGACGCCGGGCGAAAAGAAAACGGGCGCCAAACGGCGCCCGGAGATGGGGGGTTAGAAATCGACCGTCGCCTGCAGGCTGAGGCTGCGCGGTTCGCCTTCAATCACGCGCAGGTTACCGGCGCTGGAGGCGTAGTATTCGCGGTTAAACAGGTTTTTCACATTCAGTTTCAGCTGAGTATGTTTGCCAAGCAGCTTGCTGTCCCAAGCGACAAAGGCATCCGCCACGGTGTAGGCCGGCATGGTGAAGCTGTTCTCCGGATCGCCGGCGCGGCGGCCGACATAGCGCGCACCGCCGCCCACGCGCACCTCGCCGGGCACCACCGGCAGCGTCATGCGGTGGCTGAGATACAGGCCGCCCATGTTGGTCGGGGCGTTGACCAGCCGGTTGCCGACGTTGGCCGGATTGAGGTTGTCTTCGACGATCTCGGTTTTGTCGTAGCTGTAGTTGGCGGTGAGATCCCAGTTGGGCGCCACTTCGCCGTTCAACTCCAGTTCAGCACCGGTGGATCGCGCCTTGGGAATGCTGCGGGTCACGCCGTTGATAAAGATCGACATATTGCTTTCATCAATACGATAGAGCGCCAGCGTGGCGTCGAACGCCGGGGCGATCTGCCATTTGCCGCCCACCTCATAGGTGGTGCCGGTTTCCGGCGTGGCGACGTTGCCGTTATCGTCGATGGCGGTGGACGGCGTGAAGGAACGGCTGTAGTTACCGTACAGAGACAGGTTCGGCGTCAGCTTATACACCAGCCCCGCCTGCGGCAAAAACTGATCGTCTTTGTCATTGAGCGTATTTTTCGGCTTCTGGAAACCGTTGCTGTTGTTCTGGTAATACGACTGATAGCGTGCGCCGAGCACCGCAATCCACCGGTCGGAGAGATGAATGCTGTCCTTGGCGTACAGGGAGCGGCTGAACAGCGTCGTGCGCAGGTTGCTCAATGCGTCGTTGTAGGTGGTGCTGTCGGTGACGGGCGCTTCGCCATACGCCGGATCGTACATGTTGAACGTCTTCGACACTTTGCCGCGATAGGAGTAGGCCTTGTAAGTCTGGTTCTTTTCGTAGTCCACGCCCAGCAGCAGGTCGTGTTGCATGCCGAACACCTCCGGCGAACCGGTCACATCCCAGGAATAATAATCGGTCTGGTGATTGAAGCCGCGGTTGGCGTCGGCGCGGCGCGAAACGATGCCGGTCGCGGTGTCGATCGCGGTGGCGCGCACTTCGTTGCTGTCGTAACGGCGTTGCAGCCAGGCGTAGTTGAGGCGGGTGGTCCAGATCGGATCCAGCGCATATTCATAATGGGCGTTCAGGCGTTTGTTCTTGCCCCAGGCGCGGTTGGCGTAGTCATCCAGCCGGCGGTTATAGGGCACATCGACCGGTTTGCCGTCGATAAACGCGGTGCCGCGATCGTAAGGAATGTCGTATTTGTACTCGCTGTAGGCGATGTTAAAGGAAGCCTGGTCGCCGAACCAGCTGAGTGAAGGAGCGATCAGCGTGTGTTCGTCGCTGCCGAAGTTACGCCAGTAATCCTCGTGCTGTCGCTCGGCGATCAGGCGGAAGGCGAAGCCGCCGCCCAGCGGGCCGGTCACATCGACGCTGCCGCTGCCGCCGCCGAAGCTGTTGGTGGCGCCGCTAATGCGGGTGTTCCAGTCATACTGCGGTTTTTTGCTGATCAGGTTGATGACGCCGCCGGGGCTGAGGATGCCATACAGCAGCGAAGCGGAACCTTTCAGCACCTCGACGCGATCGGTGGTGGCGTCCATGCTCAGCCCTTGGTTGCTGCGCACGCCGTCGATGAACACCGAACCGTCGGAGTTAACCCCAAAGCCGCGTTTGACGAAGCCATCCTCGGTGCCGCCGAGCGTGTTGCCCTGGGTGACGCCGCTGACGAATTTCATCGCGTCATTGACGCTTTTGACCTGGAAGTCGTCAATCACCTGTGAGGTGACGACGCTGACCGATTGCGGCAGTTCACCGATTGGCGTGGCGGTTTTGCTGCCGGTTGAGGCGGTATCGGCGCTATAGCTGCCGGCAGGCAGGGCGGTGGCGGTCACCGTGATGGCGTCTTCCTTTTTTGCGTCGGGCGCGGCGGCGATCGTCAGGGCGGGAAACAGGCCGGCGATCAGGGGCAGCGAGCGGAAAACGTGATTTTTTTTGTTTTTGTTGGGGCGGCGAAGAACTGACTGGTGCATATCATTCCATGGTAAATAATAAATAATAACGATTATCATTATAATTATCGTTTAATGGGCTTGGATAGAGGGCAAAGGAGAGATCCGCGCATTGCCCGATTATATTTTGTCATCAAGGAAAAAGACGGCGGTTTTACCGGTAAAAATCCGACGAATTGACCATAATGATCAAGACGGCCGGGATGCCTTGGCAGTTTCTGCGCCAGATAGGCGAATGTCGTCAATATATTGATACACAAATATATTTTTCCTTGATGAATAAACAGGTGTCCGGACCGGCAAAACTGGCAATAATAGGCGGGTCGGCCGTTTATCTTCTCCTCATCGTCGACGGTTGTGACACGCAAAGACTGTCACCTTACGCTAGCGGAAGTCTCTGGATCCAAGATGCAAACCACCTCGTTGTCCGATACCCGGAAAATCTGGCCCGCGCTCAGCATTTTTTTGCTGGTGTTCGCGCTGTGTCTGCTGGGCATCGTGAGCCGGCCCGGCAGTTTTCTGGCGATATTCTGGCCGGCTAACGCCGTGCTGCTGGCCGTTTTGGTGCGCCGCCCGCAGTGGGCGACGCGCGCCGGCTGGGGGATGGCGGTGCTGGGCTACCTGGCGGCGGATCTGTTGACCGGCAGTGCGTTGGAGAAAGCGCTGCTGCTGAACGCCGCCAATCTGGCCGGCGTGGTGGTGGGCTATCTGCTGTTCATGCGGCTGTCGCCGCCGGCGCGCATGTTGCAACGCGGCGCGTCCAGCATGTATCTGTTCGGTATCTGCCTGGCCGCCGCCGCCGCTACCGGCTTGGTGGGGGCCGTTGCCTCGCAGTGGTTGTTCGGCAGGCCCTATTTGACCTCCCTGGCGCTGTGGTTCTCATCTGAATTCACCAACTACGTCACGCTGATGCCGTTCATTCTGGTGTTTCCCGCCGATTGGCGACATCGCCTGCGCGCGGCCTGCGCCATGTTGATACAGCGCAGCCAATGGCCGCAGGCGGGGGGGAAACTGGCGGTGTTGGCGCTGCTGGCGCTGGCGGCGGTCTGCAGCGTGCTGATCGGCGGCCCCGGCGCGGTGATCTTCCCGATGCCGGTGCTGCTGTGGCTGGCGATGTCCTTTTCGTTGTTCAGCACCATGATCGCGGTGCTGGTTTACGTGCTGTGGTGCCATCTGGCGATCGATTTCGGGTTGCTTAGCACCACGCTCGACATGAAGGTGCTGCAGAACGCGGTATCCATGCGCCTGGGCATCGCGCTGCTGGCGCTGGGGCCGATCGCCGTCGCCAGCATGAACTATGCGCGCAACGCGTTGTTGCGCACGCTGGAGCACGTGGCGAATCACGATGCGTTGACCCACGTGCTGACGCGCAATGCGTTTATGCAGCGCGGCGAGCGGGTGATCGATCAGAAAGGCGAGCTGGTGTGCGTCATGATGCTCGACATCGACTATTTCAAATCGATCAATGACCGTTTCGGCCACGCCGGTGGCGATCAGGCGCTGATGGCGTTTACCCGTGCGATCGCCGCCGATCTGAACGTCAACGATCTGTTCGGCCGCATGGGCGGCGAAGAGTTCGCCATCGTCTCGACGCTCGGCCAGCCGCAGCAGGGGTTGCAGCTGGCCGAACGGCTGCGGCAACGCATTGAGGCGGAATCGATCACCATGCCGGCCGGCCATCCGCTGCAGATCACCGTCAGCATCGGCATGGTGACCTGCCCGGGCGGTTCCGGCCATAGCCTGGCCGACCTGCTCAAACTGGCGGATCTGGCGGTATACAAAGCAAAAAATGCCGGCCGTAATCGGGTCGCCACGCCGGAATCTTACCCGCCGAACGATCCGGGCCGCTGAACTTCCGATCCGGGCCGCGCGCCCGCCGTCTAAACTGGTAGGGGGCACGGGCAACGTCGCCCGTGCTGAACCGACTGTCCTTAATCAGACAAGAGGATACCAGGATGAAATACGTAGACGGGTTTGTGGTGGCGGTGCCGGCCGCCAACAAGGAGGCTTATCACCGGCTGGCGGCCGCTGCGGCGCCGCTGTTCAAAGAGTTTGGCGCCACGCGCATCGTGGAGTGTTGGGGCGATGACGTGCCCGACGGCAAACTCACCGACTTTCGCGGCGCGGTAAAGGCGCAGGAGGGCGAAGTGGTGGTGTTTAGCTGGATAGAGTACCCCTCCAAGGCGGTGCGCGACGCCGCCAACCAGAAAATGATGAACGATCCGCGCATGAAGGCGCTGGGCGAGATGCCGTTTGACGGCAAACGCATGATCTTTGGCGGGTTCGCGCCGATCCTCGATGCCTGAAGGAGGCGCCGATGGCCAGAATTACGCAACATCTGTGGTTTGAAAAAGACATGGAGGCGGCGCTGAATTGCTACGTCGCGCTGATCCCCGGTTCGTCCGTGAACTGGTTTTCCGATCTGCCGGCGGATACGCCGAGCGGCCCGGCCGGCAGCGTGAAGCTGGCCTCCTTCACCCTGGGTGACCAGCGCTATGCGGCGATCGAGGCCGGGCCGTTGGATCCGTTCAATCACAGCTTTTCCGTGATGGTGGAATGCGACGATCAGGCGGAGGTTGACCGGCTGTTGGATGCGTTGAGCGAGGGCGGCGAGGCGGAGCAGTGCGGCTGGCTGCGCGATCGCTGGGGGCTGTGCTGGCAGATCGTGCCGCGGCGCCTGACCGAGCTGATGAACGACCCCGACGCCGCGCGCGTGCGGCGGGTCACGGAAGCGATGCTGCTGATGGGCAAAATCGACATCGCCGGCCTGGAAGCGGCGGCGCGGGACTAGCGGAAAGAGAACGTGGGAGAGAAAGGATGCATCGAGAGCGGCACAGTATTGAACGCATCGGCTGGCTGCGGGCGGCGGTGCTCGGCGCCAACGACGGCATCGTCTCAACGGCCAGCCTGCTGCTGGGCGTGGCGGCGGCCAGCGCCTCGCATTCCGCGCTGATGATCGCCGGCGTCGCCGGGTGGGTGGCGGGCGCGATGTCGATGGCCACCGGCGAGTACGTGTCGGTGTCGTCGCAGGCGGACACCGAGAAGGCCGCGCTGGCCGAGGAACAGGCGGAGCTGCTCGAAGACTATCCGGGGGAGTTCCGCGAACTGACGTCTATCTACGTGCATCGCGGGCTGGACCCGGCGCTGGCCCGGCAGGTGGCGGAAAAGCTGATGGCGCATGATGCGCTGGAGGCCCACGCGCGCGACGAACTGGGCATTTCCGCCGCCACGCGCGCCCGGCCGCTGCAAGCCGCGTTGGCATCGGCCCTCAGTTTCTCTCTCGGCGCGCTGTTGCCGCTGCTGGTGGCGCTGTGGGTGCCGGTTGCCTGGACGCGGCCGGCGCTGGTGGCATCGGCGCTGATTTCCCTTGGCATTCTCGGCGGTATCGCCGCGAAAACCGGGGGTGCGCCGATCTTGCCGGGCGTGGCGCGTATCCTGATCTGGAGCGCCCTGGCGATGGCGGTTTCCTCCGGCGTCGGCATGCTGTTTGGCGTCGCGGCCGGCTAGCGCCGCGCTTGCATCAATCTGTTGCACCTCAAGTTCAGTATTTATCATTTGTCAGCCGCCGGCGTTCGCGGCATGGTGACGGCAACGCCAAATCAGTCAGGGACATTTATGCAAAAATCACAGATTCAACCGTGGGTTGCGCAACATCCGCTGTTGCAACGACTGGTCGCCCTCGAGCCTATCACCTGGTTCAATCCGCGTGCGACAACGCTGGCCGCAGGCTTGCCCCATGTCGGCCTGACCGCCGCCGACGTCGCCGCAGCGGAGCAGCGCCTGGCGCGCTTCGCGCCTTATCTCGCCGCGGCCTTTCCCGAAACCCAGCCCACTAGGGGGATCATCGAATCCGAGCTGGTGGCGATCCCCGCCATGCAGCAGGCGTTGGATCGGCGCTATGGGCTGCGGCTTGGCGGGAAGCTGCTGCTGAAAAAGGACAGCCATCTGCCGATCTCCGGCTCAATCAAGGCGCGCGGCGGCATCTACGAGGTGCTGACGCACGCGGAGACGCTGGCGCTGGAGGCGGGGCTGCTGCAGACCGGCGACGACTACGCCCGGCTGTTTTCCGACGAATTTCGTCAGTTCTTCAGCCAGTACCGCATCGCCGTCGGATCGACCGGCAATCTGGGATTATCCATCGGCATCATCAGCGCCCGGCTGGGGTTTGACGTCAGCGTGCACATGTCGGCGGATGCGCGGGCGTGGAAGAAGCAAAAGTTGCGCGATAACGGCGTCACGGTGGTGGAGTACGCCGAAGATTACGGCGTGGCGGTCGAGCAGGGGCGCAAGCAGGCGGCGAACGATCCGCGTTGTTTCTTTATCGACGATGAAAACTCGCAAACTCTGTTCCTCGGCTACGCGGTGGCCGGCGGCCGCCTGAAGCGGCAGTTCGCGGAGCAGGGCATCGTGGTGGACGCGCAGCACCCGCTGTTCGTGTATCTGCCGTGCGGCGTCGGCGGCGGGCCGGGCGGCGTGGCCTTTGGCCTTAAGCTGGCGTTCGGCGATCACGTTCACTGTATTTTCGCCGAACCGACCCATTCGCCCTGCATGCTGCTGGGCGTCTACAGCGGGCTGCATGACGGCATTGCGGTGCAAGATCTCGGCATCGACAACCGCACCGCGGCGGACGGGCTGGCGGTGGGGCGCGCCTCCGGCTTTGTCGGCCGGGCGATGGAGCGCCTGCTGAGCGCGTTTTACACCCTGAGCGACGAAGAGATGTTTGCGCTGCTCGGGCTGTTGGACAAGCACGAGCATCTTCAGCTGGAGCCGTCCGCGTTGGCCGGCATGGCCGGGCCGTGGCGCGTTGCAGCCCATGCGAAGGCGCTCAGCGAGCAAGGCATCAGCGCCGAGAGTCTGGCGCAGGCGACGCACCTGGTATGGGCGACCGGTGGCGGCATGGTGCCGCCGGCGGAAATGGCGAAGTATCTCGCCGCCGGGCAGGCGGCGGAATAAGGCGCAGTAAAAAGGGGCGAAAATCGCCCCTGATTGCCTGCCGTGCGGTTACAGCTGTTCGCCGTTGCTGGCGATCACCCGGCGGTACCAGTCGAAGCTCTTCTTGCGCGAACGCTCGAGCGTGCCGGTGCCGTCGTCATGCTTGTCGACGTAGATGAAGCCGTAGCGTTTGCTGTACTCGCCGGTGGTGAACGACACGCAGTCGATGCAGCCCCACGGCGTATAGCCGATCAGGTCTACGCCGTCTTCAATCACCGCTTTCTTCATCTCTTCGATATGGGCACGCAGATAGTCGATGCGATAGTCATCGTTGATCCGGCCGTCCGCTTCCACCTTGTCGAAGGCACCGAAGCCGTTCTCCACGATAAACAGCGGCTTCTGGTAGCGTTCATACAGCACGTTCAGCGAATAGCGCAGCCCGACCGGATCGATCTGCCAGCCCCAGTCGGAGGCTTTGACGTGCGGGTTGGGCACGTTGCCCGGGAAGCCGAACATGCCGTCGCTGCCGTCCACCGCGTTAGCCTGCAGGGCGTTGCTCATGTAATAGCTGAAGCCGATGTAGTCGGTGCAGCCCTCGCGCAGGATCTGCGCGTCCTGCGGCTGCATCTCGATTTTCAGCCCTTTGCGTTCCCAGTCGCGCAGCAGGTAGCTTGGGTAGTAGCCGCGCATCTGCACGTCGGTATACAGATAGCGTTGGTGCATCGCCTCGACGGCGTACATCACGTCGTCCGGCTTGCAGGAATACGGGTAGAACGGCACGCAGGCCAGCATGCAGCCGATCTTGAATTCCGGGTTGATCTGATGGCCGAGTTTGACCACCTGCGCGCTGGCGACGAACTGGTGGTGCAACACCTGGTACAGCGCCTGTTCCGGGTTGTCTTCCTGGGTGTAATCCACGCCGGAGCAGCAGTAGCCGAACAGCGGATAGCGGTAGTTGCTCTGGTTATTGATCTCGTTGAAGGTCATCCAGTACTTCACTTTTTCGCGGTAGCGGCGCATCACCACCTCGCTGAAGCGCACGAAGAACTCCACCACCCGGCGATTTTTCCAGCCGCCGTAGGCCTTCACCAGATGGTAAGGCATTTCGAAGTGGGACAGGGTGATCACCGGCTGGATGCCGTATTTCAGCAGTTCGTCGAACAGGTCGTCGTAAAACTGCAGGCCGGCCTCGTTCGGCGTCGCCTCATCGCCGTTCGGGAAGATGCGCGTCCAGGCGATCGAGGTGCGGAAGCATTTGAAGCCCATCTCGGCGAACAGCGCCACGTCCTGCTTATAGCGGCCGTAGAAATCCACCGCTTCGTGGTTAGGGTAGCGATAGCCCTCGAGCACGCCGTCGGTCATCACGCGATCCACGCCGTGCGAGCCGCCGGACAGCACGTCGGCAATGCTGGGCCCTTTGCCGCCCCGATCCCAACCGCCTTCAACCTGGTGCGCGGCAACCGCGCCCCCCCACAGAAAATCCTTCGGCAACTGTTTCATCGTCAATGTCTCATCGGTTTATTTAATGAAGGGTAATAACGCTGCGTTGAGAATAGAGTAGCAAGACCGAAAGAAATGTCACGATATAACAAATCACCGTGGAAAGTGATTTGTCACAATAAAAAAACAGCCTGTTTTATTTTGCCGAATTAATATGCCCGAGCCGTTTGCCGATGGTTTCAATAATGTAAAGCACGGGGATCTGCGTGGTGATATTGTGATGCCCGCCGATCAAATGCTGCGGAACGTGGTAGGAGAGGTTGAAGTCCGCCAGCCGCGCCAGCGAAGAGGTTTCGTTGTTGGTGATGCTGATGATCTTGCAGTGGTGCAGGCTGAACTGGCTGGCCAGCCGCAGGATCTCTTCGGTCTCGCCGGTGACCGACAGCATGATCGCCACCGCGTTTTTATACATGTCGCTGTTGACGGGATAATAAGGATCGTCGATGTGGGTGCTGAATTTCCCGACGTTGGAAAAGAAACGCGCGCCATATTTCCCCAACGCGCCTGAGGTGCTGATACCGACGAAAATAATCCGCTCGGCGGCGGCGATATGGTGCACCGCCTGATCGATCAGCTGATTAAACTCTTCGTTGCTGACGCTTTTAAAAAAGCTGAGGATTTCGCCGATGCCGGAATCGGCCGGCGGCGCATCGGTTTGTTCCAGGTACAGCTTGAAACGGATGCGAAATTCCGAATAGCCGTCACAGCCCATTTTCTTGCAAAACCGCAGCACGGTGGTGGTGGACACGCCGGCGGCCTCGGCCAGCTCGCGGATGGTCATGTACATCACTTGATTCTTGTGTTTGCTGACGTAGGTATAAACCATCAGCTCCAGGGCGTTGAGCTCGGCGATTGCTTTATGGGTAAACATGAGTCGGTCCGGCGGCTGAAAACGGGAAGCTTATCTGCGGGTTAACATAGCAAAATTCACCGCCGCTGGCACTGCCGGGCAAAAAGAAAAGCCGCACCAGTCAGGCGCGGCCCAGGGTTCACGACGAACAAATAAAGCAAAACGTTCCGGAAGACATGCCATGAAAACGCGTTTCATCACACCGGGTTAGCATAGGTCAGCGGATCCCGGCGGCAAAATGCCGGTTTCTGCTTTCTAAAGTTAAAGAACGGCAAAGTTATGGCGCCGCATCCCTGGCGCGTGAGCGTGCCAGCAGCGGCGGCACCACCAGGTACAGGGCGGCGGCCAACGCCCACACCAGCCCAGGCCAGACATCGCGCGTGGCGGCATACAGCGCCGTCGCCACCAGCGGCCCCGCGACGCCGATCAGGCTGCCCATGCTGGCCAGCGTTCCTTGCAGCTCGCCCTGATGATCGTCGTCCACCTTGTGCGCCATCAGCGCCTGCAGTGCGGGCAACGCCATGCCGCCCGCGGCGAAGAACGGCAGCAGGGCGAACGGCGCCCAGCCGCGCGTGGCGACAGACAACAGCGCCAGGCCCACGGCGTCGGCGGCCAGGCCGATCAGCAGCGCCTTGCGCTCGCCGAGCCGCGCGACCAGCGGGCCGATGGCAAAGGCCTGCGACAGCGCGTGGCAGGCGCCGTAGCCGGCCAGCGACAGGCCCGCCACCATCATGCTCCAGCCGAAACGATCCTGACCGTATAAAATCCACAGCGTGGCCGGCGCCTGCGAAACCAGCGCCATAATCAGGTAAATGCCGGCCAGCGGCAGCAGGCCAGGCTTGCCGTGCAGCCGACGCAATGACGAGAAGGGATTAAGGCGCATTTTCTCGGCGGCGCGGGGGCGGGATTTACGCGATTCGGGCAGCAGGAAAAACGCCATCACCAGGTTGAGGGCATTCATCATCGCCGCCGCCAGGAAGGGTGCATGCAGATGCCATTCGCCCAGCGATCCGCCGAGCAGCGGGCCGACGATAAAGCCGACGCCGAACACCGCGCCCACCAGGCCGAAACGCCGCGCGCGCTGGCCGGCGGGGGTAATATCTGTGACGTAAGCGGTGGCGACCGCCATATTGGCACCGGTGATGCCCGCCAGCAACCGCCCCAGATAGAGCCAGGCCAGCGTCGGCGCGAACGCCATCAGCAGGTAGTCGGCCGCCGCGCCGGCGAGCGAAATCAACAGCACCGGCCGCCGCCCGAAACGATCGCTCAGCGCGCCGAGGATCGGCGAAAACAGGAATTGCATCAACGCATAGGCCGCCAGCAGGGCGCCGTAATGCACGCTGCCGGCATCGAGACCGCCCAGCGAGCGCAACAGCGCCGGTAGAATAGGCATGATCAGACCGATGCCCACCGCATCCAGCAACACCGTCAACAAAATAACCAGCATGGGTTTTTTCAAAATTGTGACTCTAACAGTGATAGAGTATGGAGTATTCCACAGTTACCCTATCAGTGATAGAGAGATGAGCGAAAAAAATACTGCGGCGCGTTTAACGCGTGAAACCGTCCTGCGCGGGGCGCTGGCGTTACTGGATGACATCGGCATCGATGCCCTGAGCACCCGCCGCCTGGCGCAGCATCTGGGCGTGCAATCCCCCACGCTCTATTGGCACTTCAAAAACAAGGCCGAGCTGCTGAAGGCGATGGCGGAAACCATCATGTTGGATCACCGCGAAGAGGTGCCCGCCAAAATGCCCTGGCAGGCCTGGGTGACCGCCAATGCGATCAATTTCCGCCGTGCGTTGCTGGCTTACCGCGACGGGGCGCGCCTGCACGCCGGCACCCGGCCGCAGGAACCGCAGTTCGCCATCATCGAGGCCAAGGTGGCGCTGCTGTGCCGGGCGGGCTTTACGCCGGAACACGCCGTTAATCTGCTGTTCGCCGTCGGGCGTTTCGTGGTGGGTTGGGTGCTGGAAGAGCAGCAAATGCAGCCCGATGATGCGCTGAACGAAGCCGATCGCCGGCGCTACCCGCTGCTGTGTGGAGGCTGGGAAAAGCTGCAGGACAAGGGGGCAGACGCGCTGTTCGAAGCCGGCCTCCGGCTGTTGGTCGACGGCGCCGAGGCCGCGTTGGCGAACGCCAATAATCACGGCGCGCAATCATAAAACCAGGCTTATCTATAGGAAATTTATAGAAAATACCCACTTTTCGTTAAAGCCATGGCGGCTACATTCCCTTAACATTATCAAGTCTTTTGATGATAATTATTAGCACACTGCACAATTATTCATCGCAGTGATGTTACGGATTAAATCCGTTTGCTTAAGGGATAGTTTCACCATGGAAATCAATGTTAACGGCCGGGTGGTTCCACTCGGCGATATCTCGCCCGACACCCCGCTGCTGTACGTTTTACGCAACGATCTGCAATTGAACGGCCCCAAATACGGCTGCGGCCTGGGGGAGTGCGGCGCCTGCACGGTGCTGATCGACGGCGTCGCCGCACGCTCCTGCTCAATGCCGCTGTCCGCCGTAGGAAAAAAATCCGTCACCACGCTCGAAGGCCTGAGTACACCGGAGGCGCTGCATCCGGTGCAGCAGGGGTTTATCGATGAGCAGGCGGCGCAGTGCGGTTACTGCACCAACGGCATGATCATGACGCTGGTCGCGCTGTTCGAGCGCGAGCCGGAGGCGGACGAACAAACCATCAAGAAAGAGCTGGCCTACAACCTGTGCCGCTGCGGCACGCATATCGAGATCCTGCATGCCGCCGAGCGCGCCCGCGATCTGCTGGCCGCGCGGAGGCAAGCATGAGCCGCCTCGAACTGACCCGCCGCCAGCTGCTGCAGGCCGGCGGTGTGGTAATGGTCAGCAGCCTGCTGCCCGCGTCGTTTAACGCCTTCGCCGCCGAGGCGGTTGCATCGCCCGCCGAGCTGCCGCTGGATCGGGTGGACAGCTTTATCAGCCTCACCGCCGACGGCCGGGTGACGGCGTTCAATGGCCACGTCGATCTGGGCACCGGCATTCGCACCGCGCTGGCGCAGATCGTCGCCGATGAAATTTGCGTGCCGTTCGAGCAAGTCACGATGATCCTTGGCGATACGCAACGCACGCCGGATCAGGGGCCGACCATCGCCAGCGCCACCCTTCAGGTGACGTCGGTGCCGCTGCGACAGGCGGCGGCGCAGGTGCGGCACCTGCTGACGGCGCTGGCGGCCAAAGCCTTCGAACTGCCGGCCGAACAGCTGACGGCGGCGGCGGGGCAGGTATTTGTGACCGGGAACCCAGGGCGATCGCTGAGCTATGCGCAGCTGGCGAGTGGGCAAAATCTGCACGTGATGCTGGATAAAAACGTGCAGCTGAACAGTGAACGGCAGAACCAGTATGTGGGCCGCGCCGTGCCCCGGGTCGATATTCCGGCCAAGGTCAGCGGTGGGCTGACCTACGTACACGACCTGCGCTTGCCCGGCATGCTGCATGGCCGCGTGGTGCGCCCGCCATACGCAGGCGCCGACAGCAGCGCGCCGTTGGGCAGTGGCCTGCTGTCGGTGGATAAAAGCTCGATCGCGCACCTGCCGGGCATCGTGAAACTGGTGGTGATCAACGATTTCATCGGCATCGTGGCCGAGCGCGAGGAGCAGGCAATCGCCGCCATGCGCCAACTGAAAACCACCTGGCAACCCTGGGCCGGATTGCCGGATCTGTCGCCGGAAGCGCTGCCCGCCGCGCTGGAGGCCAATCCGAAAACCGACCGCGTGCTGCGCGACGACGCGGGCACGGACACCGCGTTGGCATTGCTGCATACCGAAGTGCAGGCCGACTATGTCTGGCCTTACCATCAGCACGCCTCGATCGGCCCTTCCTGCGCGGTGGCGGAGGTCAAAGACGGGCGGGCGCAGGTGTGGTCCGGCACGCAAAACCCACACGATCTGCGCAAAGATATCGCCAGGCTGCTCGAGCTGCCGCCTGGGCAGGTGCACATCACCCGCATGGAGGCTTCCGGCTGCTATGGCCGCAACTGCGCCGACGACGTCTCGGCGGACGCGGCGCTGCTGGCACGGGCCACCGGCCGACCGGTGCGCGTGCAGCTGATGCGCGAACAGGAATCCGGTTGGGAGCCGAAGGGCACCGGCCAGCTGATTCGGGTGCGCGGCGGCCTCGATGCGCAAAACCGGGTGGCGGCCTACGAATTGAAAACCAGCTATCCCTCCAACAATGCCGTGACCTTGCCGCTGGTGTTGACCGGCAAAGTGGCCAACCGGGCCGACGTGCAGCAGATGGGCGATCGCACCGCCATTCCGCAATACGAGTATCCGCACATGCGGGTCGTCTGCCAGGACGCCGCGCCGATCGTGCGGGCTTCGTGGATGCGCGGCGTTTCGGCGCTGCCCAACGTGTTCGCCCATGAGTCCTGGATCGACGAGCTGGCCTGGCGCGCCGGTGAGGATCCGATCGCGTTTCGTTTGCGCTATCTGAACGATCCGCGTGCGGTGGCCTTGATTGAAGCCCTGAAACGGCAGGCGAACTGGCAAGACGGCCCGGCGCACCGGGCGCGCGCCGCCGGCGCCGAAGTGGTGAGCGGCCGGGGCTTCGCCTACGCGCGCTATTTCCACAGCAAGTTCCCTGGCTTCGGCGCCGCCTGGGCGGCCTGGGTGTGCGATCTCAGCGTCAACCGCCGCTCCGGGCAGATCACGCTCGATAAAATCTTCGTGGCGCATGACTGCGGCCGCATGATCAACCCGGCCGGGGTGCGCCATCAGGTGCACGGCAACATTATCCAGTCCGCCAGCCGGGTGCTGAAAGAGTTTGTGACCTTCAACGAGACGGGGGTGACGTCATTGGACTGGGGCGGCTACCCGATCCTGCGCTTCGACGAACTGCCGCAGATCGATATCCAGCTGATCGACCGCCCGGAGGAAGCGCCGATGGGCGCCGGAGAATCCGCCTCGGTGCCGAGTGCCGCGGCGATCGGCAACGCGCTGTTTGACGCGCTCGGCGTGCGCCTGCGCGAGGTGCCGTTTACGCCGGCGCGGGTGCTCGCCGCGCTGCGCGCTCAGGCCGGCCATTAACCCCCCGTAACGAACAAGGACAGCAAAGATGAGTAAGATGAAAAAAATCGTCGGGTGGGGTGGCTTCACGGCGATCGCCGTTGTGGTGGCCGGCGTTGTCGCCAGCTGGCAACCGGAAATCGCGCCGCTCGCCGCCGATGCGACGCACAGTTTCAGCGAGGCGCAGATCGCGCGCGGCAAAACGCTGGCCGATCTCGGCGATTGCGCGGTGTGCCACACCCGTTCGGGCGGTGAGCGCAACGCCGGCGGGTTAGCGATGGAGATCCCCTTCGGCACCATTTACACCACCAACATCACGCCGGACGTGGAAACCGGCATCGGCAGCTGGAGCTATGCGGCGTTTGAACGCGCCATGCGCCACGGCGTCGATCGCCAGGGCCGCTACCTTTACCCGGCGTTTCCCTATACCGCCTTTACCCGCACCCGCGACGACGATCTGCAGGCGCTGTACGCTTACCTGATGTCGCAGCCGCCGGTCAACTCCCGGCCGCCGGCCACCGAGCTGCACTTTCCGTTCAATATCCGCCAGGGTATCTTCGCCTGGAACCTGCTGTTCCTGACGCCGGGCGCGATGCAGGAAGACCCGGCCCAAAGCGCCGCCTGGAACCGCGGCGCTTATCTGGCCGAAGGGCTGGGGCACTGTAGCGCCTGCCACTCGCCGCGCAACGTGCTGTTCGGCGAGAAAACCGGTAGCGACCACCTGGCCGGCGGCGTGGCGGAAGGCTGGACGGCGCCGGCGTTGACCGGCCGCTCGCCTGCGCCGCTCGATTGGACGCAGCAGGATCTGGTCGATTTTATGCGTACCGGCTACTCGGCCAACCACGGCGTGGCCGCCGGCCCGATGGCGCCGGTGATCGAAGAAGGGTTGTCCCGCTTGCCGCAGGCCGATCTGCAGGCGATCGCCGTCTATCTGCGCAGCTATCATCCTGAAACGGCGGCGAGCGCGACGGCGGCCGCGTTGAATGCTCAGGCTGAACGGCAGGTGGAGCCCCTGAGCTCGCAAGGCGCGCGGCTGTTTTCCGGCGCCTGCATGGCTTGCCATGCGCAGGAAAAAGGCGCGCAGATGGCAGGAGTGCGGCCGTCTCTGGCGCTGAACACCAACCTGTTTGCCGAGACGCCGGACAACGCCATTCGCGTGGTGCTGGATGGCATACAGCGGCCGGCGAACGCCGAACTGGGCTATATGCCGGGCTTCCGCCATAACCTGGATGACGTGCAGATCGCCATCCTGCTCAACTACCTGCGGCAGCACTACGCCGGTCAGGCGCCGTGGCCCGATCTGGCGGCGCAGGTCGGCCGCCTGCGCGCCGAAACCGCGCAGAAATAGCCGCCGAGGGCTGGACAGGCGCGCCGCGTTGGCGACAATAGGGCCTTTCACATGGACAGAGGCAGTAAAATGAATACGTTAGACGCAATCCGCCAGCGCCGCGCCACCAAGCAGTTCGATACGCAGCACGTGATGACGCTCGAAGAGAAAAAAGCGTTGCTGACTATCGCGCTGCAGGGCGCACCCAGCGCTTTTAACCTGCAGCACTGGCGCCCGCTGCTGATCGAAGATCGCGCTCAGCGCGAGAAAATTCGCGAGGCGGCGTGGGGGCAGGCGCAGGTGACCGACGCATCGATGCTGGTCGTGCTGTGCGGCGATCTGTCGAGCTGGGAGTCACAGGTAAAAAACGTTTGGGCTGAGGCGGCGGAGCCGGTACAGCAGTTCATGATCCCGGCCGTCGATCAGTATTATCGCGGTAAGCCACAGGTGCAGCGCGACGAAGTGATGCGCAGCAGCGGGATCTTCGCCCAGACGCTGATGCTGGCGGCCAAGGCGCAGGGCTACGACTCTTGCCCGATGGACGGGTTTGATTTCGACGCCGTGGGCGAAATCATCAACAAACCGGCGCACTATCAGATCGCGCTGATGGTCGCCATCGGTAAGGCGGCGGGGCAACCTTATCCGCGCATCGGCAAACTGCCGTTCGACGACGTGGTAAAAACCGACCGTTTCTGATCTGAACGGTGAATGACAAAAGGGAAGGCTTGCGCCTTCCCTTATTTTTTTGCGACGCACAGTTCGTTCCAGTAGCTGAAACGGATGCGCCGTTGCAGGCGGTGATGCCACATAGAACACTCCTTCTACCCTACACGGTTTAAATAAATAGCACCGCGCCGGGCGCAAGACGAATGCCTTATTGTGCATAGCTTGCCCGCCGGATGGGATTAGCGGTATTTATTGACGTTGGCCACGGCGGAATCTAAAGACGTTACCTTATATTTCCAATAGGTTATTTTATTGGCCTGCGCTGCGCCCACCGCACCGAAATAGGTTTGCCACGCCGTGGCGCTGGTCAACAAATCGCTAAACATCTGCCCCAGGTCGGTCACGCTCCAGACGGTACGGTAGCCTTTCACCGCAGAAGGCGCCGGCGGCGTATGCTGAACATAGCCGCCAACCGAATACCGGTTCTCGTAGGCCATAAATACGGTGTAGACCCGTCCGTGCGGCGCCGTATGCTGGTACCAGGGGATCACCACAAAATGGTGGACGGGCGGGCCAATCATGAAATGCCAAACGGCGGTTTCCGAGTTCGCCCCAGAGAACCCCAGCGCGATATTGATATTCTTTTGCATGTCACGGTTATTTTCGATCGTGGTTCCGGCCCCGCTATCGTCCTGCGTTTTGCCATAAACGGCCCGGCTCATTTGGGCGGGGACGCCAGGGCAATTATTTATTGCCATCAGAGAATTATTGCTGACGATGGCATTGATTAATGTCTCACCGGTATTGCTCATATTGATATTTCTCCACGCGCAAGGTAAATATTCTAATTATTTTCATGCTTAATAATTAGAATGGATTAAATAGGCTGAGTGGCGGCATCGATAATAAGGTTAGACATAAAACGCCTTCGGCATTCGTTTATGCTCATTTATTTTTCTGTCTCACGACGGCAGGCTCGGCTGCTGTTGAGATTGAATGGCGTTTATAAAACATCATGCCCGCCGCGGCGCCCAGGATCGCCAGCGTGCCCAGCAGCTGCAGCAGGCTGAGGCGGTGGCCGAACACCGCCCAGTCCACCACGATCGCCACCGCCGGGTAGATGAACGACAGGGCGCCGACCAGGGCCGTGGGGATCTTCTGAATGGCGCCATATAGCAACGTGGACATCAAACCGGTATGCACCAGGCCGAGGGTCGCCAGCAGCAGCCAGTCGAGGGGGGCCGCAGGCGGCGTAGCCAGGCCGGCGAACGGCGCCAGCGCCAACGCGCCGACGGTCAGCTGAATCAACACGATCAGCTGCGGCGGCAGCGCGGCCAGCTGTTTGACGATCGCCGCCGCAATGGCGTACATCAGGGCTGCGCCCAGCGCCAGCGCCACGCCGAGCAGGTAGCCATCGCCGCTGCCGCCGTTTTGCCGGCCGGCGACGATCAACACCATCCCCGCGAACGCCAGCAGAAGCCAGCCCAGCCGATCGGCCGTCAGTTTTTCGCCGAACAGCAGCGCCCCCAGCGCCACCAACATGAACGGCTGAACGTGGTAGGTGACGGTGGCGACAGCGATCGAAGCATGCTGATAGGCGGCAAACAGCAGCGTCCAGTTGAGCACCAGGGCGATCCCCCCCAGAATGGCGAAGGCCAGCTGGCGGCGGTTGATCGCGCCTTGTTTCAACTGACCGAGTGCGGCGCAGGTCGCCAGCATGGCCAGCGCGCCGAACGCGCAGCGCCAAAACACCACCGTCGCAGGCGGCTGCCCCAAAACGAGCACCGGCCACCCCACGGTGCCGGAGATGGTCATGGCGAGGATCATTTGCACTGCACCGCGCGTTTTCGTTTTCATGTTGTTTCCTTCGTTGCCTGGCCGTACTTGTGGTGAAGCGGCTTAATCATTAAAATGAACAATCGAACATTATGATGAACACGAACACGAGTGTTCGTCAAGCCGAACAAATGGATGACATAGCGAACAATGAGTGACGATCGGATGCAGAACATCACGCCTATCGGCCTGCTGTCGGCGGCAATCCGCCGCGAGCGGGAGCGGTTGAACCTGTCGGTGACCGAACTGGCGAAGCGAGCGGGCATCGCCAAATCCACGCTGTCGCAGCTGGAAGCCGGCAGCGGCAATCCCAGCCTGGAAACGCTGTGGGCGCTGGCGATGGCGCTGGACGTGCCGGTCAGCCGGCTGATTTCACAGCCGAGCAGGCAGGTGCAAGTGATCCGCGCCCATGAAGGTACGCCGGCGCTGTCGGAGCAGGGCAACTACGCCGCCACGCTGCTGGCCACCTGCCCGCCGGGGGCGCAGCGCGACATTTACCGGCTGCGGGTGCAGCCCGGCGAAGCCAAACTTTCCCGGCCGCATCCCCCCGGCACCGTCGAGCATGTGATCATCAGCAGCGGGCGGGCGCGCCTCGGGCCGGCGGACCAGCCGCTGGAGCTGAGCGCCGGCGATTACATCAGCTACTCCGCCGATCGCGAGCACGTTTTCGAGGCGCTGGAGCCGGAGACCACCGCCGTGATGCTGATCGAACAGGGGTAGCTCCGGCGTTGAAGGTCCGTTTATTGAAAATGATTCTCAATTATATTAGTGTGCCCGCCTGTTTTGACGCCGGGACGGGCGCGTAGCCCGGCGTCGCCGTTTATTGCCCTTCAAGGACCGAAGATGAAAATCGCTATTCCTTCCCTGCTGTTATTCGCCGGTTTGACGGCAACGCACCCGGCCACCGTGTTGGCCGTTGCACCGCCCGCCGCGGCGGATCAGGGCCAGAACGACACGGCCAACAACGATTTCAGCTTCGTACGCTATCGCGCGGATTACCGCGTCAACGCCAACGCCACCAACGTGAAAACGGAAAGCTACGAAATGCTGCTGAAGACCAAGGCGGCGGTCGAGAAATTCAGCCAGATCCGCCTGAGCTACAGCGAAAAAATGGAAACGCTGGAGGTGGTCGCCGCCTACACGCTGACCGCCGACGGCCAGCGCCACGACGTGGCGCCCGATCGCATCTATACCCAGGAAAGCTACTCCAGCGCCACGGCGCCGCTGTATGCCGACCGCAAAGTGCGCGTCATCGTGTTCTCCAACCTGGCGCCGGGATCGCGCGTGGTGTATGAGCTGCGCCGCACGCAAAACACCCCGTATTTCCCCGACTATTTCGGCCTGTGGGAGACGTTCAGCGTTTTCGACCAGTTCGACGACGCCGAAGTGACGCTGCAGGCGCCGGCCAGGCTGCCGATGCATATCTTCACGCGCGGCGTGGAAGGCGGGGACCAGCCGCAGATCCGCGACGGGCAGGCGCACTGGCGCTGGCATTATTCGCGCAGCACGCCGATGAAATCACAAAACTGGGCGGCGGACAGCTGGACCTTCAGCCCGACCATCATGGCCAGCACCTACCGCGAGTGGCCGCAGCTGGCCAAGGCCTACCAGCTGAAGGCCGGCGCGGCGGCGCAGGTGACGCCGGGCATTCAGGCGCTGGCGGACAACATCACCGCCGGCATCAGCGATCGGCGCGAGCAGGCGGAGGCCCTCTATCGCTGGGTGGCGCAAAACATTCGCTACGTGGCGGTGTACCTGGGCAACGGCGGGCTGGAGCCGAATTCGGCGCAGAGCATTCTCGACAACCACTACGGCGACTGTAAGGACCACGTGGTGATCCTGGAGGCGCTGCTCGCCGCCAAAGGCATTGCTAGCTCGCCGGTGCTGATCGGCATGGACGAAGGCCCGTTACTGCCTAAGGTGCCGCTGCTCAGCCGCTTTAACCACGCCATCACCTACGTGCCGGAATTCAAACTGTACCTGGACTCCACCAATCCGTGGGCGCGGTTCGGGCAACTGCCGGAAGGCGACCTGGGGGCACCGGTGCTGCTGACGCGCGACGCCAAGCTGGCGCGCACGCCGGGCAGCGACGAGCAGCCGGTCAAGAGCGCGCTGAGCGTCGATTTCGTGTTCGACAAAGCGGGCAATCTGCACGGGCAAACCGAGCGTCGGCTGAGCGAAGTGGAAGAGATTGACCTGCGGGGCTACTTCTCGCAGATCAACCGGCAGAACCGGGCGCAGGCCGAAGCGTCGATCATGTCCGCCTCCGGCATCGACGGCAGCGGCGAGGTGGCGATGAACAGCGATCCGCTGGATCTCAAAAAACAGTTCGGTTACCGCTTCCGCTTCAAGGCGGACGACTACGTCGATTTCGGCGTGGTGGGCGGCATGACCCTGCCGAATCCGCCCGGCGGCAAATCGTTTCGCACGCTGTATACCACCACGCCGGCGCCGGACAACGAAACGCCGTTCTACTGCAGCGCGCAGCGCTACGACGAAACCTACCGTCTGCAGCTGCCGGCCAACGTGCCGATCATCGCCATTCCGCAAGACAGGCAGTTCCGCAATGCGGCGGGCGACTATCGCGTGGCATGGCGGCGCGACGGGCAGCAGGTGATCGTCAATCATCGGCTGCAGGTGAACGCCATTCGCGGCAAGGAAGCGCTGTGCCAGGCGCAGGATTATCCGGCGTTCCGCGAGCTGTTCCAGCAGGTGCGGCGCGGTTTCCGCGGCCAGGTGGTGTACGGCGAATTGGCCAACGGAAAATAAGCTGCTGCCCCGTCGCGCTAAGCGGCGGGGCGCACGCCTCAGTTGAACTCGCCCGCGACCTCGGACCACAGGCTGACGCGGCAGCCGCGCGCGGCGAAAGAGTCCATCTCGCGCTTGATGCCGCCGCTCTCTTGCCAACCCGGCAAATCGAGCACGATCAACTCATCCATCGCCGCCATGAACAGGGCGTCGATCGGCGCCCACAACTTGCCGATGGCGGTTTTGTCGAGCTCTTGCAAACACAGATTGATCGGATGCGACATGCTGACCTGGCTAAAAACGGCGCTGCCGGCGCGCACGATAGCGGCGGCGACGTCGTTGCACGCCATAAAGCGCTGCTGCACGACGTTGGCGTCGGCGTGGCTGTAGGGGCAGGCCAAAAATATCTTTCTCATTACCGTTTTCTCTCTCAATAACTAGAACGTGGGGAAAAAAGGGCGCAGCTTCCCCGTGAGGCGGCGCCCCGTTTATTTTTTATGGTGCAGGGATAAATTCAGCGAGCGGCGGCGGCGATGGCCGTCGACTGCCTTTGCGTCTGTTCTTTTTCCAGCAATTCGGCTTCCGGCACCGAGATCTTGATGGCGATCAGCACGGCAATCATGCCGCCGAGGAATTTACCCATCATGATCGGCAGCACCAGCGAAGGTTGGAAGTTAGCGGTAAACGCCAGGTGATCGCCCAACGTCGCCTGCGCACAAATACCGAAGGCGACGCACAGCACCTTATCGCGTGCCCGCATGCCTTTGAACAGGTGATAAACCGCGATGATATTAGCCAGCACCATAATAAAGCCCAGTGCGCCGGTATCCGACAGGCCGAGTTTTCTGCCGATGAAATGCATCGGCTTACGGCAATAGCGCTGGAACAAATAACAAATGGGGAATGTGCCCGCCAGCATAATGCCGATGTAACCGGCAATCTCGATAGCGCGGAATAATTCGTCTTTGTCGGCGAATAACGGATCGAATACCCAGCCGCCGAAGACCTTTTTAAACACGCCGGTAAAATGCTCGATGATGCACAGCGCCAACACCAGTTTGATAAAGGCGTCCGCCGCCTTGCCGAAGATCAGGAACCCTTTCACCATGGCCGCCGGCCGCAGCTTCAGGCCCAGCGCCAGCAGGAAACACAGGGCAAACAGCGGCGACAGCAGCCGCAGCGCCTGCAGGAAATCCAGCTGCAGATAGTGCGCGGCGGGCGAGGTGGTGGAAATGATCTCCCTGACCGGCAGGTTGTTGAAGGTGATGGTCACCAGGGCGATCAGCACGGCGAACGGAATGCTGATCAGGCCCGCCATCGCGCCCAGCGCCAGATATTTATGGTCGTCGCGGTTCAGCATGATAAGCCCGACGGGGATCAGGTACACGATGCTGGCGCCGGAGGTGTAACCCACCAGCATGGCGACGATCCACATGTCGCGGTTGGCGGCGATGGCGTCGGCCAGCTGATAGCCGCCCATGTCCACGGCGATCACCGCCAGCGCGGCGATCGAGGCGTCGGAGCCCAGCGCCGAGAAGAAGGGGCCAATGCTGTACATGATCAGGTAAGAGATGATCGGGATCGCCGCCATGATGCCCGCCTGGGCGAGAAACACCGGGCCGATGGCGTGAATGCCGTTGACGAACTCGCGCCCCAGTTCACCTTCCGGTTTAACGATCGACGCCAGTGCACCGATCAGGGTACCGGCCATGATGATATAGATGATGAAATTACCGAACTCAGCCATGGTGTTCCTCCTGCGATGAACGTAAGCCGCGCGAGCGGGCGATGATTTCCTGATAGCGGGCGAACCAGACCGCCATATCGACCTCGGCGGGCTCCGTCACTTCATAGCGGTTGAGCACCTTAAGCGGCTGTTCCACGCCCAGCCCTTTGCGCGCCAACTGCGCCACGCCCTGAGCGGTGATCTCTTTGTTGGCGGGCGTAACGATGCGCTTTTGGATCAGGTTGGCGAGGAACTGCGTGAAATAGCGGTTGGCGGACAGGCCGCCGTCCACCGAAATGCTGTCGCCGATCGGTTTCAACTTATCCATGGCGTTGATCACCTCGGCGGAACGCATGGCGATGCCTTCGAGGATCGACTGCAGCAGATCCTTGC
This sequence comes from Serratia sp. A07, assembly GCF_058725505.1. NCBI lineage: Bacteria > Pseudomonadati > Pseudomonadota > Gammaproteobacteria > Enterobacterales > Yersiniaceae > Serratia > Serratia sp. A07. The sequence continues at coordinate 23,293 of NZ_JBZXDO010000018.1, read as the reverse complement.
GTTCGGTTTCCAGCGACAGGCCGGCCCACATCCCGGCGGCGGAGCGATCCCAATACGGGCAGGCCAGCCCGGAAAGCGCGGGCACAAAGGCCAGGCCGCGCGCGATGGCAGGCTGGGCCGGGAAATCGCCGAATTCATCGAAGTCGTTGAACAGGCCTATCTTTCTCGCCCAGTTAATGGCGGAGGCCGCGTTATAAACGCCGCCGTCCAGGCCATATACCGGCTCGCTGGCGGGCAGCTTCCAACACAGCGTGGGCAACAGGCCGGACTCGCCGGCGTCGATCGGGCGCGGCCCGGTGATCGCCTGTAAAAAGGCGCCGGTGCCGAAGGTGATCTTCATCTGCCCCGGTTGATGGCAGCCGTGGCCGTATGTGCCGGCAAACTGGTCGACGATGCAGGCCGTCAGCGGCACCGGTTTGCCGTTGAGCGCGACGTCGCCGAAGTGGCCGATGTTGTCTCTGACCTCGGGCAGGCTGTCGATCGGCACGCCGAACAAACGGCACAGCTCTTCATCCCACTGCAGGGTATGAATGTTGAACAACGAGGTGCGCGAGGCGGAGTTATAGTCGGTGAGATGCCGGCCGCACAGGTGGAACAGGAAGAAGGCGTCCATGGTGCCGAGCCGCAGGCGGCCGCGTTGCGCCAGCTGCCTGGCCCCCGGCGCGTTGTTCATCAGCCAGCCCATCTTGCTGGCGGAGAAGTAGGTATCGAGCGGCAGACCGGTTTTCGCCATCACCAGCGGCTCGACGCCTTCGCGTTTCAGGCGCTGGATCTCCGGCTCGGTGCGCTGATCTTGCCAAACGATGGCGTTGTACAGCGGCAGGCCGCTGTCGGCGTCCCAGGCCAGCAGGCTTTCGCCCTGATGCCCTAAACCGATGGCGTCCACCATGTCGCACTGGCTGAGACAGCGGCGGATATTCGCCAAAATCTCCAGGGCGTCGTGTTCCACCCAGCCCGGATTGGGGGTGATCTGCTTGTGCGGCATGCTGGCCGGCGAATGGTGCCTGCCGTCTTCGCCGAACACCACGACCCGGGTGCCGGTGGTTCCCTGATCAATCGCGGCATAACGTTGATTCATCATTGCTTCGCTCTCTTATAGGTTTTGTTTTTTATTGTGCCTGGTGTTGGTTGTGTGACTGTTTTAATAATCTATCTTCAATTTCACACATTAAAGCAACATAAATCACAAGATAAAATAACCCCGCGTGATCGACCTCATACTTTTTGCTTATCACCCCATTCTGCGGCTTTTTTTTGGGAGTTATGTTGTTTTTGTCATTTCAAATGCGGTTATTGTGTGGTTTTATTGTGGTTATCACATCAAAACGGGACATCAGCATGATGGAAGAACAAACGGGTTGGGACATTGTCGTGATTGGCGGCGGTGTGGTCGGGTGTGCGGTATTCCGCAAATTCTGCCTGATGGGCGCCCGTACGCTGCTGTTGGAAAAGGGGGGCGATATCCTGTCCGGCGCCAGCAAAGCCAACAGCGCGCTGCTGCATACCGGCTTCGATGCGCCCAGCGGCAGCCTGGAGCTGCGCTGCATGCAGGCCGGCTACCGAGAATTTATCGCCATTCGCGAACGAATGAATCTGCCGCTGCTGACCACCGGCGCGCTGGTCGTGGCCTGGGACGAGCAGCAGTTGGCTGCGCTGCCCGCGATCGTGCAGCAGGCACATGACAACGGCGTGCCGGACGTGGCGCAGATCGACGCCGCCGAGCTGTATCGCCGTGAACCGCAGCTGGCGCCCGGCGCATTGGCGGCGGTAGAGGTGCCGGGCGAGAGCGTGATCGATCCCTGGAGCACGCCGCTGGCTTACCTGACGCAGGGCGTCAAACACGGCGGCGACTATCGCTTCAATACCGAGGTGACCGGCGCCGAACGCTTGCCGACCGGCTGGCGGCTAACCAGCAACCGGGGCGAGTTTCACGGCCAAATCGTCATCAACTGCGCCGGCAATCAGGGCGACCGGGTAGAAAGGTTCTGCCATCAGCCCGAGTTTGAAATCCGCCCGCGCAAAGGGCAGTTCCTGGTGTTCGACAAGGCCGCCGCCGGACAGATCAACGCCATCATCTTGCCGGTACCGACGGCGATCACCAAAGGGGTGCTGCTGTCGAAAACCATCTTCGGCAATCTGTTGCTGGGGCCGACCGCCGAAGAACAGCAGGATCGCGAGACGGCGACGGTGGACGAAACCAAAATGCGCGAGCTGATCGAGCAGGGCACCCGGCTGCTGCCCACGCTGGCAAATTACAGCGTGACCGCCAGCTATGCCGGATTGCGCCCGGCGACCGAACAGAAACACTACCGCATTCAGCCCTATCCCGAGCGGCAGTGGATCTGCGTGGCGGGCATTCGCTCCACCGGCCTGACGGCGGCGCTCGGCATCGCGCAATACGTGGAGCAGCTTTACCGCGACCATTTTACGCCGTGCTTCACGCCGACGGCGCCGCAGACCGTGCATTGGCCGCAGATGCCGATGCTCGCCGACTACGGGCTGCGCGATTACGCGCGCCCGGACAACGGCGGCATCGTTTGCCATTGCGAGCTGGTGACCCAGCGGGAAATCGAGGCGGCGTTCGATTCCGCCGTGCCGCCGGAGTGCATCGGCGGGCTGCGGCGCCGCACGCGCGTGATGATGGGGCGCTGCAACGGTTTTTATTGCAGCAGCCGGGTGGCGGAAATGGTAGGCGATCGTTTTGGCCAGACGCTGGCCGTAGGGAGCATTGATGAAAACTGAGTATCAGGTGGCGATTGTCGGCGCCGGGCCGGCCGGGATCGCGGCGGCGACCGCGCTGCGGCAGGCGGGGATCGAGGATGTGGTGCTCCTGGAACGGGAGCGGGAAGCGGGCGGCGTGCCGAGACACTGTCGGCACCCCACCTTCGGGCTGCAAACGTTTTACCGGCCGATGCTCGGCTCCACCTATGTCGATAAGATACTGGCGCGCGCCGGGCAGGTGGAAATCCGCACCGGCGTGACGGTGCTCGCCATCAAGCCGGGCGGCGAGCTGAGCATCACGGATCGCCGCGGCGTCAGCACCTTGAAAGCGCAGCGGGTGATCCTGGCGACCGGCGTGCGAGAAACGCCGCGCCATCCGCGCCTGGTGAGCGGCCTGCGGCCGCAGGGCGTGCTGACCGCCGGCGCGCTGCAGCAGTTCGTCTATCTGCGCGGGCTGCAGCCGGGCAAGGCGCCGGTGGTGGTCGGCACCGAGCTGGTCAGTTTCTCCGCGCTGTGGACGCTGCGCAACGCCGGCGTGCGCGCCGTCGCCATGATTGAAAACGGCGACAGGCCCGTTGCCTGGCGTCTGAGCGCGCTCTATGCGCGCCTGATGGGGGTGCCGATCCATTACTCTTCGCGGGTGACCGATATTGCTGGCCGCGATCGGGTCGAATCCATCGAGGTGGAAAACCGCCGCGGGGAGAAACAGCGCATCGCCTGCGACAGCCTGATCTTCACCGGCCGTTTCACCGGGGAGTATACGCTGATCCGCCAGAGCCACCTGGCGCAGCGGCCGGACAGCGGCTGCCCGCTGACCGATCAGTTCGGCCGCTGTTCCGACACCGCCTATTTCGCCGTCGGCAACATGCTGCATCCGGCGGACATGGGCGACCAGTGTTATCAGGAAGGGCTGCGCGTTGGCGAAGCCGTTGCCCGTTCGCTGCAACGCACGCTGCCGCCGGCGCGGCAAATTCTCCCGGTGCGACACGACGAGCGGATCCGCCTGACCGCGCCTGCCAACGTGGCGCTGATCGGCAAACCCACCCGGGTCACGATCAATATGCGGGTGGAACGGGCGGTGTCCGGTTCGGTGGTGGTGCGGCTGGGCGAGGAAGTGCTGTATCGCAAAACGCATCGCTGCCTGCCGGAACGGCGGATCCTGCTGCGCAACATCGCTTTGCCGGCCGACGGCGAGCGTGACGCGCTGCACATCAGCATCGAATCCGCCGGGTGAACGATGGCAACGGCTTGCGTCTAACGCCCTGAAACCCGTAGTATTCTGTCAGTTGACGCCGCGAGTCTCGGCGCAAGCGGTCACTCTTACTTAAGGCAGCGAGTGTAATGTGAATGGATATCTCTAATTCCGTGGATAGGCGCAATGAAATACTGGCGCTGATCCAGGCCAACGGCCGGGTTTACGTGAATGAGCTGGCGGATAAATTCCAGGTTTCGCAGGAAACCATTCGGCGCGATCTCAACAAGCTGGAAGATTATCGGCTGATTAAGAAGATCCACGGCGGTGCGGTCAGCAGCCAGTTCAAATTCGAGCATGAATTCAACGAACGGGCCAAAATCGCCGAGGCCGAGAAGCGCGCCATCGCGGAGAAAGCGGTGACGCTGATCCAGCCGGGCGATACGGTGTTCGTGGATTTCGGCTCCACCACGCTGGAGTTCGCCCGCCAGTTGGCGACCGTCGATCAGCTGACGGTGATCACCAATTCGCCGCTGATCGCCAACGTCTGTCTGGAAAATGACTCCATCGACGTGGTGCTGATCGGCGGGCAGTTCATCGGCTCCAAAATGGAGTGCCTGGGGGCGATCGCGCTGAATACCATCGAGGCGTTTTTCGCCGATTACGCCATCATCGGCGCCGGCGCGGTCAATGTGCAGACCGGGGTGATGGATCAAAACGTCAATGAGGCGGCCATCGCGCGCAAAATGATTGCGCAAAGCCGCAAATGCATCGTATTGGCGGACGAAAACAAGCTGCGTGGGCATGCGATGACGTTGGTGGCCAAATGGCCAGAGATCGATTATCTGGTGACCTCCGACAGCGGCAACGCGTTGGAAGGGCTGGTTTTCCCGGCCAACGTCAATGTGTTGGTCGCACAGGTATAAGCGGCGGCCCGTTTAACCGGAGGCGGGCCGCCGGGGCGTTACTTTTTCACCACCAGGCCCACGCCGCGGCCGCGCGGATCGGACGCGGTTTCCGGCGTGCGGCCATCGATGCGGATAGCCTGAATGTCCCCCATGTTCCAGCCCTGATCTTCGAGGGTGTAGCCCATGGCTTTCAGCTCTTCCGCCGGTTTGCCGGTCAGCGGCGCAAAGCTGTCATAGTAGAGGGTGTCCTTCGGCAACAGCTGATGGTGCACGCGCTGGGCGGCCACCGCCTGCGCCAGCGGCAGATGGTAATCGTAGAGGTTGTTGATCACCTGGAAGATCGACGTGAAGATGCGCGATCCGCCCGGCGTGCCGATCACCAGGCTGACCTCGCCGTCGCGGGTGATGATGGTCGGGCTCATCGAGGAGAGCATGCGCTTGCCCGGCTCGATGGCGTTGGCGTCGCTGCCCACCACGCCGAAGGCATTGGCGACGCCGGGTTTGGCGCTGAAATCGTCCATCTCGTCGTTGAGCAGGAAGCCGGCGCCTTTGACCACCACGCCGCTGCCGAAGTCCCAGTTGAGCGTATAGGTGTTGCTGACCGCGTTGCCGGCGGCATCAACGATCGAGAAGTGGGTGGTTTGGTGGGTTTCCAGCCCTGGCCGCACCTGTTCGGTCGGCGAGATCGCCGTCGGGTTGATTTCGGCGGCGCGTTTTTGCAGGTAGTCGGGGGCGATCAGCTGTGCTTCCGGCACTTTAGTGAAATCCGGGTCGCCGAGGTAGTCGGCGCGATCGGCGAACACGCGCTTTTCGATTTCCGCCAGCAGGTGGATATAGCGCGCCGAGTTCAGCGGCACACCCTTGAAGTCGGCGGCGCGATCTTCTTTTATCCCCAGCAGCTGCGCCAGCGCAATGCCGCCGGAGCTGGGCAGCGGGGCGGTATATACGGTGTTGCCGCGCCAGCTGATGCGCATCGGCTCACGCCATTTCACCCGATAGTCGGCCAAATCCGCCGCGCCGATCAGCCCGTTGTCGCGCTGCATTTGCGCCACCAGCAGGCGCGCGGTTTCGCCGTGATAAAAATCGTCGGCGCCCGACTTGGCGATGCGCTCGAGGGTGGCGGCCAGCTCCGGCTGTTTGAACACCGTGCCGGGCTTCATGGCGCCGAAATAGTCGCCAAAGTTGGTTTTACCGGCGAACAGCTTGTTGGCGTCTTCACGGTACTGATACTGCTGATCCGCCACGGTGAAACCTTGCCGGGCGTAGCCGATCGCAGGCGTCAGCAGTTCGGCCCACGGCAGCTTGCCGAAGCGCTTGTGAGCTTCCCACAGCCCCAGCACGGTGCCCGGCACGCCGGCGGCGCGGCTGCCCACCAGGCTGAGATTTTCGATCACTTCACCTTTCTCGTTCAGGTATAAGGTTTTGCTGGCGGCCTTGGGGGCCACTTCGCGGTAGTCGAGGAAATAGGGTTTGCCGTCGATATACAGCGTCATAAAGCCGCCGCCGCCGATATTGCCGGCTTCAGGGTAGGTGACCGCCAGGGTAAAGGCGGTGGCGACCGCCGCGTCGACCGCGTTGCCGCCGGCCTGCAGAATGTGCGCGGCGACTTTTGCGCCATACTGATCCGGGGCGGCGACCGCGCCGGCGGTCAGATCGGCGGCAAAGGCGGTGGGAACGGTGCAGGCCAGGGCCACGCTCAGAGCTATCGTTTTCAATAAACCGGCAGACATAGAAGATCCTTTTAGCGATTTTCAGTTATCAGGTGAATTCAACTAATTATTTTGAAACAGCAGGTTAGCGCGTTTTCTTCAGGCTGTTGCGGCGCTTTATTGAAGGTAGCAGCGGTCAGGCGGGGCCGCCTGACCAGAGTAGCGAATCGTGACGTGGCGCGTTATGCGCCGGCGGGCAACGCCGACTGCAGCCATTGGCAGAAGTGCCGGGCGAGCGGGTTGTGTTCGCTGTCGCGGTGCAGCAGCCACGCCCAGTTGGCGCCGCGCACGCGTTGCTCGGTTAACGGTTGCAGCAGCCCGGCGTCGCGCGCGTGCTGCGCCAGCAGTTGGCTGACCAACGCGATGCCGAGGCCATTGCAGGCGGCGTCCAGCAGCAGACCGGGATCGGAGAAGTTCAGCCCGCTATCGCGCTGGCCGACGTGCGCACCGCCCGCCACCGTCCAGTGGCTCCAGTCCATCTCCCGTTCGCCGTGCAGGGTCACGCGCTGCTCCGCCGCCAGCGCCAGCAGGCTGGGGTGGCAGGCGGGATAGAGCCGGTCGCTGCAGAGCACGTTAAAGCTGCAGTCCGCCTGCGCGCTGAGATCGTCGCGGATCGCCAGATCGATACTGTCCGTCGCCATATTCGGCGGTTCAAAGCTGGTGAACAGCCACAGGTCGACCTGCGGATGCTGCCGATTGAAGTCGCCCAGCCGCGGCATCAGCCAGTGCCGGGCGAAAGCCGGAGTGGTGTTGACGATCAGCTGATTGGGTTTGCGGTACTGATCCAAACGGCGAATGCCGACCGCCAGCTGTTGCAGCATCACCTGCGCGGTGCTGAACAGATCGTGGCCGGCGTCGGTCAGCGCCACGCTGCGGCCGGTGCGGAAGAACAGCGGCTGCTCCAGAAACGCTTCGAGGCTGCGGATCTGCTGGCTGATGGCCGATTGGGTAAGGTGCAGCTCTTCGGCAGCCTGATGAAAACTGCCCAGGCGCGCTGCCGCTTCGAAGCCGCGTAGCGCGCTCAAGGGGGGCCAGTGTTTTAACATTATCGATAAGCCTGTCTAATCAGATATCCACTAAATATATCGTTTGTCGCGGTGGCAGGGGAAGACTAGCATAAGATTCAACCGCATAATCGTGAATTATTCGGTTAACTTTTTGAATTATAAATGATTATAAGAGGTCTTTAATGTCAACTCGCCGCGTGTTTATTAAACAGCTTTCCGCCGTCGCCGGAGTCGGTCTGACGGCCTCGCTGGGTGTTTCGTTACACGGTCACGCAGAAGCTGCGCTTAATCCGGCCTGGCGGATGCCTGACGAAGGGGAACCGCAGCAGCGGGCATTTCTCGCCTTCGGCGCGCAGCGGGCCATCTGGGGTGAATTCACGGCGGATGTGCAGGTGGCGCAGGGCCGTATCGCCCGCGCCATCGCCGAGTTTCAGCCGGTGACGGTATTTTGCCGCGAACGCGAACGGCAATTGGCCGAGGCCACCTGCGGCAGTCACAACGTCAGCTATGTCGTCACCGAGCTGGATGACATCTGGGTGCGCGATTTCGGCGCCAATTTCGTCGTCAACGGCGCCGGCGAACTCGGGGCGGTGGATTTCAACTTCAACGGCTGGGGCAATAAGCAGCGGCATGCCAAGGATGCGCGCCTGGCGGCGTTTGCCGCCAACCGCTACGGTGCCGCCCAACTGCGTCGCAGCGCACTGATAGGCGAAGGCGGCGGTATCGAAGTGGACGGGCACGGCACCGGCATCATGACCGAAAGCAGCTGGGTGAATGCGAACCGTAATCCAGGCTGGAGCCGGGACCGGGTGGAGCAGGAGCTGAAAGCGATGCTCGGCCTGCGCAAAATTATCTGGCTGCCGGGCATTAAAGGCCGGGACATCACCGACGCCCACGTCGATTTTTACGCCCGATTCGTGCGGCCGGGCGTGGTGGTGGCCAATCTGGATACCGATCCGGCCTCTTATGACCATGCGGTTACCCAGCAACATCTGGCGATCCTCAAGGCGGCGACCGACGCCGACGGCCGCCGGCTACAGGTGCATACGCTTTCGCCGCCGCTGGCGCCGCGTGACAGCCGATTCAGCCGCAACAATCCGGATTTTGCGGCGGGCTACATCAACTATTTCGTCATCAACGGGGCGGTGATCGCCCCGGAGTTTGGCGACCCGCAGGCGGACCGGGCGGCGCTTGAGCTGCTGACGGCGCTCTATCCGCAGCGCGAGGTGGTGCAGTTGGAGATCGACGCCATCGCGGCCGGCGGCGGCGGCATTCACTGCGCAACCAACCAACTGCCGGTGCATGGCAGGTCACGCTGAATAGGGCGCTTCGCGCCCGGTGGCTAACGCGCCGGGCCGATGCCGTAACGCAGCAGGGCGACGGCGTGGCGGGCGATATCTTCGGCGTTCAGCTGGCCTTTATCCCGTTCGCGCCGCCATTTCGGCGCGGTGGCCAGCGGCAGCAGCGTGATGCCGAACAGCGTGAAGAACAGCAGGGAAGGCTCGAGATCGGGGTTGAGTTTACCCTGCGCCTGCCAGCGCGCGATGGATTGTAGCGCGATTTGGCGGCGCTCATCGCCGAACCGTTCATCCATGCGCTGTTTCAGCACGCCGCTTTCACTCATGACCTCCCGCAGCCACAGCGGGGCGAACCAGGGGTGTTCCAACGCGATGTCGATAAAACGTTGCGCCAGCAGGGTGAAGGCGGTGACGGGATCGTCCGCGTTGGCGTCGAACACCTCGCCGGCCATTTTGCGCACCGGCAGAAAGCGCTCCTCGATCAGTACGTCCAGCAGCTGATCGCGGTTATGAAAGTAGTAGTGCAGCATGGCCGGGGTGACGTTTGCCTCGCGCGCAATGGCGTTCAACGAGGTGTCTACGATCCCCTGGCGGGCAAACAGGTTCAGCGCGGTATCAAGCAAATGCTCGCGTTTGTCAGCCCCTTTGGCGCCGCCGCTCGGCCGGCCGGGGCGGCGAGGCTTGGCGGGAGTTTGAACGTTTCGTGCTGTCATCGCGGTGAGATCCATTGACCGGAGAAAAGGATGACTCATATATTAATTATGCGATTAATTAATTACAAGTGAACTGACTCCGATGGAGATTGAAAACCCGACAACCCGGCCCGATCGCGGCGGGGCGCCAGCCAAGGCGCCTTCGCTCACGTTGCTGTTTTCCGCGTTGCTGCTGGTGATGCTGCTGGCGGCGCTGGATCAAACCATTGTCTCCACCGCGCTGCCGACCATCGTCGGCGAGTTTGGTGGGCTTGAGAAACTGTCGTGGGTGGTGACGGCCTATCTGCTGTCTTCCACTATCGTAGTGCCGCTGTACGGCAAATTCGGCGATCTCTTCGGCCGCAAGATTGTGCTGCAAATCGCTATTGTACTGTTTTTGCTTGGGTCGGTACTGTGTGGGCTGGCGCAAAACATGACGCAGCTGATTCTGATGCGCGCGCTGCAAGGGTTGGGCGGCGGCGGGCTGTTGGTGGTCACCCTGGCGGTGGTCGGCGACGTGATCCCGCCGGCGGAACGCGGCCGTTATCAGGGGCTGTTCGGCGGGGTATTCGGCTTGGCCACGGTGGTGGGGCCGCTGATCGGCGGCCTGCTGGTGCAGCATTTTTCCTGGCGCTGGATTTTCTACATCAATCTGCCGCTGGGCCTGTTCGCCCTGCTGGTGATTGGCGCGGTGTTTCAGTCGCAGGTCAATCGAGTGCGGCATGAAATCGACTTCCTCGGCGCCGGTTATCTGGCGATGGCGCTCACCTGCATCATCCTGTTCACCAGCCAGGGCGGCACGGTCATGGCCTGGTCGGACGGCCAGCTGTGGTGCATTCTGGCCTTTGGCCTGGTGTCGCTGGGCGGCTTTATCTATGAGGAACGGCTGGCCGGTGAACCGATCATTCCCCTTGGGCTGTTTCGCAACCGCACCTTTGTGCTGTGCGGCCTGATCGGCTTTATCGTCGGCATGTCGCTGTTCGGCTCCGTGACTTTCCTGCCGCTGTATCTGCAGGTGGTGAAAGGCTCGACGCCATCGCAGGCCGGGATGCAGCTGCTGCCGTTGATGGGCGGCATTATGGTCAGCTCGATCATGAGCGGCCGGATCATCAGCAAACGCGGTAAATACCGGCTGTTTCCGATCGTCGGCACCCTGTGCGCATTAGGGGCGATGACGTTGCTCGGCACCCTGACCAATAACACGCCGGTGCAGCAACTGTACCTGTACATTTGCCTGCTGGGATTGGGGCTGGGCATGGTGATGCAAGTGATGATCCTGGCGGCGCAAAACAGCGTGGAGCCCCGGCATATGGGGGTCGCGACCTCGAGCGCCACGCTGTTCCGCTCTATCGGCGGTTCGATAGGCGTAGCGGTGTTCGGGGCGATTTTCACGCAGGTGCTGCACACCCGTTTGGCGGCGCTGTTGCCGGAAGGCGCGCAGCTGCCGCGCGCGCTCGGTGCAGAAGCGGTGCACCATTTGCCGGCGGCGCTGCAGCAGGATTACCTGCAGGCCTTCGGCGGGGCGATCCATTCGGTGTATCAAATTGCCGCCGGGGTGATGGCGTTGGCTTTTGCGCTGACCTGGCTCTTGAAAGACGTGCCGCTGCGGCACAAATAATCCCGACGCCGGCCGCTCCGGCCGGCGCTGCCCGACGAACTTTTACCGAATCCTTACGCAACCCTTTCAGAAGCGCATTCCGGCATTCGATATATTGAGAATAGTCATTCTCAACAGGATCGTATTGCAATGCAGAGGAAAACGCTTTTGGTGCTTGGGCTGTCGCTGTTGCTGGCCGCCTGCGATGGGCAAAACGCCGGTGCGCCAGCCGGCGCGGGCGCAGAACAGGAGGTCGGCGTGGTCACGCTGCGCGGCCAGTCAGTGACCCTGAGCAGCGAGCTGACCGGCCGGGTCAACGCCACCATGACCTCCGACGTGCGGCCGCAGGTCGACGGGATTATCAAGCAGCGGCTGTTTACCGAAGGGGCCGAGGTCAAGGCCGGGCAGGTATTGTACCAAATCGACCCTGCCAGCTATCAGGCCAGCTACGATCAGGCCGCCGCCCAGCTGAAAAACGCCCAGGCCACGGTGCAATCCACCCGGCTCAAATCGCAGCGCTATGCGGCGCTGGTGAAAGAGAACGGCGTTTCTCAACAGGATGCGGACGATGCCAAAGCCGCCTATCTGGCGGCCGTGGCGTCGGTGGCCCAGTATCAGGCGGCGCTGGAGACGGCGCGCATCAACCTCGCTTATACCCAGGTGCGGGCGCCGATCGCCGGGCGTATCGGCATCTCGTCGGTGACGCCGGGCGCGCTGGTCACCGCCAGCCAAACCGATGCGTTGGCCACCATCCGCGCGCTCGACCCGATCTATGTCGATCTGACCCAGTCCAGCGCCCAGCTGCTTAAACTGCGGCGCCAGCAGGCGGCGTTACAGCGCGGCGCGGTCACGCCGGTCGCCATCAAGCTGGAGGACGGTACGCCTTATGCCCATGCCGGCAAGCTCGAGCTGACCGAAGTCGCGGTGGACGAAGCCACCGGTTCGGTCACGCTGCGCGCGGTGTTCCCCAACCCCGAACATGAGCTGCTGCCCGGCATGTATGTCCACGCCACGGTGGATAACGGCGTCGATCCCAAAGCGATTCTGGCGCCGCAGCAGGGCATAACCCGCAACGCCAAAGGGGAAGCCACCGCGTTGGTGGTGGACGAACAGAACAAAGTGGCGCAGCGCACCGTCAGCGCCGAACGGGTGGTGGGCAGCAATTGGCTGATCGGCAGCGGCCTGAACGAAGGCGATCGCCTGATCGTCGAAGGCACCAGCAAGGTCACGATCGGCGCCGCGGTGAAGCCGGTTGAGGTTTCGGTCGACAAAACCCAACGCGGGGAGCAGTGATATGGCGCAGTTCTTTATCCGGCGGCCGGTATTCGCCTGGGTGATCGCCATCATCATCATGCTGTGCGGCCTGATGTCGATCAATTCGTTGCCCGTTTCGCAGTACCCGGACGTCTCACCGCCGCAGATTTCCATCTCCGCCACCTACCCGGGCGCAGACGCGGAAACGCTGGAAAACAGCGTCACGCAGGTGATTGAGCAGCAGCTCACCGGCCTGGACGGCCTGCTGTATTTTTCTTCGACCAGCAGCTCCAGCGGCTCGGTCAGTATCAACGTCACCTTTGATCAGGGCACCGATCCGGATATCGCTCAGGTGCAGGTGCAAAACAAGGTGCAGCAGGCGGAAAGCCGTTTGCCAAGCGCGGTCACCGCGCAGGGCGTGACGGTCAAGAAATCCCAGAGCAGCTTCCTGCTGATCGTCGGGCTGTATGACGAAAGCGACAAGGCGACGATGGCCGATATCTCCGACTATCTGGTCAGCAACCTGCAGGATCCGCTGTCGCGCATCGAGGGCGTGGGGGACGTGCAGGTGTTCGGCTCGGAATATGCGATGCGTATCTGGCTGGATCCGACCAAGCTGGCGAGCTATGCGTTGATGCCTTCCGACGTGCAGACGGCGATCGAAGCGCAAAACACCCAGGTGTCCGCCGGCAAGGTAGGCGATCTGCCGGCCGCCGCCGATCAGCAGCTGACCGCCACGGTAAAGGCGCAGTCGCGGCTGCAAACGCCGGAACAGTTTCGCAATATCATCCTGAAAAGCGACAGCAGCGGCGCGCTGGTGCGGCTGGGCGACGTGGCGCGAATTGAGCTGGGCAACGAGGACTACTCCGCCAGCGCACACCTCAACGGCCACCCGGCGGCGGGGATCGCGGTCAAGCTGGCGGCGGGCGCCAACGCCCTCAACACCGCCAAGCTGGTGAAGGCCAAGGTGGCGGAATACCAAAGTGCGATGCCGCAGGGCTACAAGGTGGCCTACCCGAAAGACAGCACCGACTTTATCAATATCTCGATAGAGGAGGTGGTGAAAACGCTGTTCGAAGCGGTGGCGTTAGTGGTGGTGGTGATGTTCGTGTTCCTGCAAAACCTGCGCACCACGCTGATCCCGACCATCACCGTGCCGGTAGTGTTGCTGGGCACCTTCGGCGTGCTGGCGGCGTTCGGCTATTCAATCAATACCCTGACGCTGTTCGGCATGGTGTTGGCGATCGGGCTGTTGGTGGACGACGCCATCGTGGTGGTGGAAAACGTCGAACGCGTGATGCGGGAGGATAAGCTGCCGCCGCGCGAGGCGACGGAGAAATCGATGCGCGAAATCACCGGCGCATTGGTCGGCATCGCGCTGGTGCTGTCGGCGGTATTTCTGCCGATGGCGTTCTTCGGCGGCTCCACCGGGGTGATCTATCGCCAATTTTCGATCACCGTCGTCTCCTCGATGGTGCTGTCGGTGGTGCTGGCGTTGACGCTGGCGCCGGCATTGTGCGCCACGTTGCTGAAGCCCGCGCACGACGCGCAGACCGACAAGGGCTTGCTGGGCAAATTCAACCGCGGCTATGACTGGCTGCAGGAGAAGTACGCCGACAAGGTCGGTGGGGTAATCCACCGGCCAACGCGCTATCTGCTGCTGTACGGCCTGCTGTTGATCGCCGCGGCCGTGATGTACCTGCGCTTGCCGACCGGCTTTCTGCCCAACGAGGATCAGGGCACGGTGATGGTGCAGTACACCTTGCCGGCAGGCGCCACCAACGCGCGCACCTCGGCGGTGAGCGAGGCGGTGACCGCCTATTTCCTCGACCAGGAAAAGGCCAACGTCAGCACCATTTTCACCATCAACGGTTTCGGCTTCAGCGGCAGCGGGCAAAACGCCGGCATGGCGTTCGTCAGCCTCAAAGACTGGAGCCAGCGCAGCGGCAGCGCGAACACCGCCGACGCCATCGCCAAACGCGCCATGGCGCACTTCGCCTCGCTGCGCGACGCCCAGGTCTTCTCCATGAGCCCACCGGCGATCGACGGTTTCGGCCAGTCCGACGGCTTCACCTTCGAGCTGCAGGCCAAAGGGGCGACCACCCGCGCCGAGCTGCAGGCGATGCGCGACCAGATCGTTGCCGCCGCCGGCAACAACCCGGCACTGCTGGCGGTGCGCGCCAACACCTTACCGGACACCCCGCAGCTGCAGGTGGAGATCGACAACGGCAAGCTGCAGGCGCTCGGCCTGAGCGCCGCCGACGTCAACAGCACCCTCAGCAGCGCGTTCGGCAGCACCTATATCAACGACTTTATCGATCGCAACCGGGTGAAAAAAGTCTATATGCAGGGCGATGTGCAGTACCGCGCCAAGCCGGAAGATCTCGACCGCTGGTTTGTGCGTGGCACCAACGCGTCGGGCGCCAGCAGTATGACGCCGTTCTCCGCCTTTGCGTCTTCGCACTGGATCTACGGGCCGGAAAATCTGTCGCGCTATAACGGGCTGTCGTCGTTCGAGATCACCGGGCAGGGCGCCGCTAGCGTCAGCTCCGGTACGGCGATGAGCGAGATGGAGAAACTGGCGGCAACATTCTCCGCCGGCAGCAGCTATTCCTGGAGCGGGCTGTCCTATCAGGAGCGGCTGACCAGCGGCCAGGCGTCGTCGCTGTACGCCATTTCGCTCATCGTGGTGTTCCTGTGCCTGGCGGCGCTGTATGAGAGCTGGTCGATTCCGTTCGCGGTGATGTTGGTGGTGCCGATGGGCGTGGTGGGATCGCTGCTGGCGATCACGCTACGCGGGCTGGAAAACGACATCTACTTCCAGGTGGCGCTGCTCACCATCATCGGCCTGTCGGCGAAGAACGCCATTTTGATCGTCGAGTTCGCCGAGGAGATGCATCAGCGCGGTGAAACGCTGATTGGCGCGGCGGTCCACGCGGCGCGCATGCGCCTGCGGCCGATCCTGATGACCTCGCTGGCGTTTACCGCCGGGGTGCTGCCGCTGGCGGTATCCAGCGGCGCCGGCGCCAACAGCCGCATCGCCATCGGTACCGGCATCATCGGCGGCACCATCACCGCCACCGTATTGGCCATCTTTTTCGTCCCGCTGTTTTATGTGTTGGTGCGCCGCATGTTTACCCGTCGGCCCGCTAACCCGCCGTCACAGGCAGGAGAATAACGTGTTGCAACGAGTCATGATGTTAACTTTACCGCTGCTGCTGACCGGCTGTCTGTCGCTGGATCCGCACTATCAGCGCCCGGCGGCGCCGGTGCCCGCCAACCTGCCGCAGGGCGAGGCCGGCGGCAACCAGGCGCTGAGCTACCCGGACGTCGCCTGGCGCGACTATGTCCAGGACGCCCGGCTGCGCCAGGTGGTGGCGCTGGGGCTGAACAGCAGCCGCGATCTGCGCGAGGCGATCGCCAATATCGCGTCGGCGCGTGCCCTGTACGGCGAGCAGCGCTCGGCGCTGTTCCCGACAATCAATGCCACCGCCGACGGCAGCCGCGGGCGGGCGCTGACCGGCAGCGGCAACGCCACCGCGCTGAGCCAAAGCTACGAAGCCGCGGCCGGCGTCAGCGCATTCGAGTGGGATCTGTTCGGCAAGAACGCCAGCCTGTCGCGCGCGGCGTTCGAAACCTATCTGGCGAACTCGGAGGCGGCGAAAAGCACCCGTCTGACGCTGATCGCCGATATCGTCACCGACTGGGTGGCGGTGGCGGCCGAGCGCAGCAATCTGGCGGTGGCGCAGCAGACGATGGCGAGCGCCAAACGGTCGCTGGACGTCACGCGCAACAATCAACAGCACGGGATTGCGTCGCTGGTTGACGTGGCGTCGGCGGAAACCGTCTATCAGCAGGCGCGATCGGACGCCGCCAGCTACGCCACCAGCGCCGCGCAGGCGAAAAACGCGCTGGATTTGGCGGTAGGGCAAAGCGTGCCGGAAAACCTGCTGCCGAGCGGTATCGAGGCGCTGGGCGGGATCATGCGCGATCTGCCGGCCGGCGTCTCTTCGCAAGTGTTGCTGAAGCGGCCGGACGTGCTGCAGGCCGAGCATAACCTGAAATCCGCCAACGCCAATATCGGCTCGGCGCGGGCGGCGTTCTTCCCGTCGATCAGCCTGACCGCCAGCGGCGGCGTGGGCAGCGGTGAACTCTCCTCGTTGTTCAGCCACGGCGCCGGCGTCTGGTCGTTCGCACCGAGCATCAGCCTGCCGATCTTCAGCGGCGGCTATAACACGGCTCAGCTCAACTACACCCAGGCGCAGAAAGACCTGTATGTCGCCACCTATGAGAAAGCGGTGCAGACGGCATTTCAGGAAACCGCCGACGCGCTGGCGCGCAAAGCCACGCTGCAGGAACAGCTGGCGGCGCAAACCGGCTATGTGGCGGCGGCGCAGCAATATTATCGCCTGGCCGAGCTGCGTTACCGCCAGGGCGTGGACAGCTACCTGACGCTGCTGGACGCGCAGCGCACGCTGTACACGGCGCAACAGGCGCTGATCGCCGCGCAGCAGACCGCGTACGACAATCAGGCCACCCTGTATAAAGTGTTGGGCGGCGGCGTTACCGCCGAGCGGCAGGGGGATGGCGTCCTCGCCGACAAGGCGACGCTCAGCCGCTAACCGTCGACCGCGCGCGCCAGGCATTTGGCTGCGCGCGGTTTTTTTATGGAAAGTGTAAAGAAACAGAAAACCCGGCCGGCGGCCAGAACTCGCCGCGGTGAGCAGAGTCAGACAGAGAACCGCATTCATCTTTTATTCATACCGGCTCGAGGTTGTCATGGCAGAAGACATTCAGCAACAGGTCATCGCGCTTATCGCCGCCTTCAACGCATCAGGGCGGATGAAGAAGGGCGTGGCCATCACCCCGGAAACCGAGATCAACACCGCGCTCAACCTGTCGTTCAGCGATTCCAATACGCTGATGCGCCGCTACTTCGATACCTTCGGCGTCGACAGCGGCAACTACAACCACGAACTGTATTTCCAGCCGCCGACCAACACCGGGCGCTGGTTTTCCCCCTCCGCGTGCAAAGAGCATCCCCGGCCGCTGTGCGTGTCGATGCTGGTGCGTTCCGCGCGCGCCAAGCGCTGGCTGTACGACATCCACTTCCTGATCGAACAGCTCCGCTAGCGCTGCGTTACTGCTCCAACACCTCGGCGAACTTCGCCAGCCACTGCGGATGCGCCGGCCAGGCCGGGGCGGTGACCAGATTGCCGTCGACGTGCGCCTGATCGATGCCGATCTCCGCATAATGCCCGCCGCCCAGCCGCACTTCCGGCGCGCAGGCCGGGTAGGCGCTGCAGGTGCGGCCTTTCAACACCCCGGCCGCCGCCAGCAGCTGCGGGCCGTGGCAAACGGCGGCGATCGGTTTTTTCGCGGCGTCAAACGCCTGCACCAGCGCGATCACGTCGGGGTTCAGACGCAGGTATTCCGGTGCCCGGCCACCGGGGATCAAGAGCGCATCGTAGTGCTCTTCTTTGGCGGCGGCGAAGTCGGCATTTAAGGTAAAACGGTGGCCGGGTTTCTCGCTGTAGGTCTGCGCCCCGTCAAAGTCGTGGATTGCGGTTTGGATGTAATCGCCGACGGCTTTGCCGGGGCACACGGCGTCCACCCAATGGCCGATCATCTGCAATGCCTGAAACGGCACCATGGTTTCGTAATCTTCGGCGTAGTCGCCGACCAGCATCAGGATCTTTTTCTTGCTCATGATCACAACTCCTGCGGGATAGGGATTGCCTAAGGTATAGCCCAGCGCCCCTGGGAATGCGAACCGCAAAGCGCCTATCTATACTCGTGATACTGCGGCGCTTTTCTCGCCGCTCAACCCCAGGGAGGATCCCCGATGCTGAATCTGGCTACCTTGCTTGAAGAGAGTGCGCGCACCTGGCCGGAGCGGCCGGCGGTGATACAGGACGACAACCCGCTCAGCTATCGGGCGCTTAACGACATGGCCAATCGGGTGGCGAATTTGTTGGCCGCGCGCGGCGTGCGGCCCGGTGAACGGGTGGCGCTGGCCTGCCCGAACCGGCCGGAGTTTCCGGCTATCTATTACGGCATTCTCAAAAGCGGCGCGGTGGTGGTGCCGCTGAATATTCTGCTTAAAAGCGCAGAGTTCGACTATTACCTAGCGGATTCGGCGGCGGTGGCGCTGTTTTGTTTCGAGGGCAGCAGCGGCCTGCCGCTGGGGGAGGAAGCGCTGCGGGCGGCGGCGAAGGCGGAGCAGTGCCGCGAGGTGTTTATCATCGGCGATCGGTTGCCGCTCGAGGGGGAACGTTTCAGCGCGGCGATAGCCGAGCAGGCTACCGAATTCGCTTCGGCGACGACGATCGAAAGCGACACCGCGGTGGTGCTGTATACCAGCGGCACCACCGGCCGCGCCAAAGGGGCGGAGTTGACTCACGCCAATCTGGTGCTCAACGCCTTGGGATCGGTGCGGCTGTTCGACGGTTCGGAGACGGCCCCCGATCGTCACCTGGTGACCTTGCCGCTATTCCACACTTTTGGTTCGACGGTGCAGATGAACGCCGGGTTCGCTTCCGCCGCCACTCTGGTGCTGGTCGAACGCTTCGACGCCGCGCAGGCCATCGCGCTGATGCAACGGCACGGCATCACCTTTTTCGCCGGGGTGCCGACCATGTATTGGGCGCTGTTGAATGCGTTGGATGAGCATACGGATATCAAAAGCTTGCGCAGCACGCTGCGTATGGCGGTGTCCGGCGGCGCCAGCCTGCCGGTACAGATCCTGGAGGATTTCTCGCGCCGCTTCGGCGTCAACATTCTCGAAGGGTATGGGCTGTCGGAGACCAGCCCGGTCGCCACCTTTAACCATCCCCATCGGGTAACCAAACCCGGCTCCATCGGCCAACCGATCTGGGGCGTGGAGGTGCGCCTGCTCGACGCCACCGGGCAGCCGGTCGACGGCATCGACCAGGTCGGGGAGATCGCGGTGCGCGGTTACAACATCATGAAAGGCTATCTGAACCGCCCTGAGGCGACGGCGGAGGTGCTGGAAAACGGCTGGTTCCGCACCGGTGACCTGGCGCGTCGCGACGCCGACGGCTTCTATTTCATCGTCGATCGGGCCAAGGACATGATCATCCGCGGCGGGTTCAACGTCTATCCGCGCGAGATTGAAGAGGCGCTGATTCGCCATCCGGCGGTGTCGTTGGTGGCGGTGATCGGCGTCGAGCATCCGTCGCTGGGCGAAGAGATCAAAGCGGTGGTGGTGTTGAAAGAGACGGAAGAGACGGAAGAGCCGATCGAGGAGGAAACGCTGATCGCCTGGAGCCGGGAGCGGCTGGCGGCGTACAAGTATCCGCGTATCGTCGAGTTCGTCGAGCGTTTGCCGATGACCAGTACCGGTAAGGTGTTGAAGCGCTGTTTGCGCTGAGGAAAATCCGGCCTGCCGGGGCAGGCCGGGATACGGGCATCAACCTGGGTAGATGCCGCGCTCTTTACGTGCGGTCAGGATGCGCTCACAGGCCACGATGTAAGCCGCGGTGCGCAGGCTGCACTCTTTCTCGGCCGCCTTGTTCCAGACGTGGACCATGGCGTCGGTCATGATCTTGTCCATACGCTCGTTGATCTCGGACTCGCTCCAGAAGTAGCTCGCCATGTCCTGCACCCACTCGAAGTAACTGACCGTTACGCCGCCGGCGTTACAGATAACGTCCGGGACCACGGTGATGTTACGGGAACGCAGAATGTCGTCCGCTTCTGGGAAGGTTGGGCCGTTAGCGCCTTCCAGCACCAGCTTGGCGCTGAGGATTTCGGCGCGCTGACGGGTGATTTGGCCTTCCAGCGCCGCAGGGATCAGGATGTCCATGTCGACCGACCAGAACGCTTCGCTTTCGATCTCGCTGGCGCCAGGGAAGCCGGCGATCTGCTTGTGCTTGGCCTGGTATTCGGTCAGCGCGGTCAGGTCGATGCCGTTGGCGTTGAACAGGGTGGCGGAGTGGTCCTGGATGGTGACGACGCGCGCGCCGACGCCAACGAACAGACGAGCCGCTTCGCTGCCCACGTTACCGAAGCCTTGTACCGCCACTTTGGCGCCTTCGATCTGCACGCCCAGACGCTTGGCCACTTCGCTGCCGGTGACGAACACGCCGCGGCCGGTCGCTTTCTCACGGCCCAGGGAGCCGCCGAGGTGGATTGGTTTGCCGGTGACCACGCCGGTGATGGTGGTGCCGTGGTTCATGGAGTAGGTGTCCATCATCCAGGCCATCACTTTGGCGTTGGTGCCGACGTCCGGCGCAGGAATGTCTTTCTGTGGCCCGATGATGAAGCCGATTTCGCTGGTGTAGCGGCGGGTCAGTCGCTCCAGTTCACCTTCAGACAGTTTGAACGGGTCGACGCGGATGCCGCCCTTGGCGCCGCCGTACGGCAGGTTGACCGCGGCACACTTGATGGTCATCCAGGCGGACAGGGCCATCACTTCGTTCAGATCGACGTCAGGGTGGAAGCGGATACCGCCTTTGCCCGGCCCACGCGACAGGTTGTGCTGTACGCGGAAACCTTCGAAGTGACGGATGGTGCCATCGTCCATCTGCAGCGGGATATCGACAATCAAAGCGCGCTTAGGGTGACGCAGCGTATCAACCCAGCGTGACAGCTCGCCGAGGTAAGGGGCGACGCGATCGATTTGTTGCAGATATGTAGCCCAAGCGGTGGTGCTGCTGTCTGAAGCGTAGGATAGCTTTTCCATAACCAACCTTTATATATTAGAGGTATTTATTTCGTTTAACCGTGGATTAGCAAGCGCATAACACTTTGCGACGCTAAATTTACCACTAATTATGCCGGTTGTTAGCCCCCCTCTCATCGGGCCAGCGGACGGTTTTTCGCCGCCTGCAGGGCGGCAAATGAATAGTTAATTACTTTTCATCGACGCTGAGCGTGTGCATGCATACTTTATGCATATAAAGCGCATAAAAACCCTTTTTATCTATTTTTCAGAAGCTTGAATGTGATCAAAAAGTTTCATTTTATTTAACTGCTATGTTGACAATGGCGTTTCCCCTCGGCATCGTTAAAATCCTGTTAAAACGCCGTCTGCGGCCGTGTTTTTATCGTGCAAAGAGAAGCATAATCCGAGGCTGTTTTAATGTGTTGCGGCCGTCGAGGCAGGGTCTGATAAATGTGCTCACCTGAAACGGACGGGTGACCGCGAGCGGCCACCCGTTCAGGTTTTGCCAATCAGCGTTAAAGAAGACCGCGCCGCCGTGGCGTGGTCATCCGGCACGCATTACGCGCCGGTATGCTGATAGCGTTTTAATTCCACCGGCTCAGCGCCGATACTCGCCAGATATTCTTTGACGGACGCCGGCGCGGAAGCCCGCGTAAATTGGTAGATGTTTTCATCCGCATCCAACAGCGTCTCCCATTTTACAATGTTCACCCAGCGAGGTTCATTGTCTACGCTGATGCCTGAGTCACGCGAAATGAACCCGTTCTGGTTTGAGATAAATTCCTCTTCTACACGCTTGTCCAATACGGCAAACGCTTCAGGGCTGAGTGAGGCCGGCAGTTTAAAACTTGAAACTTCAATAATGTAGCCGTTGGCGGAACAGTCCGCCCTGGATTCATGGTTCATAGTAAAAGTCCTTTAAATTAAATTGCTTATACAACTCAAATTAAGCTGCATCCTTATTGCAGTACTGCAAGTTAAATTTATTCTCGATGCCAGAAGGAAATAGTTAGGAATAGTCCGAATTGGCGTTTTTCTTTATGTAAAAGATGATGATTTTTATGGGATTTTTCTTGGATAAAGGAGTCCGCTAATCAATTCGCGATCGGCATAAAGTGAATAATTCAATAAAGGGGGCGGGGATTAATGTCATTGGCAAAGGTGCGGCTTTTAAATAACAAAACGGCATGTGAATAAAGTGACTTTAAATATTTCCCTTTCCTCTTTCGCCTGGCGGGGGTATTTTTCCGACGAGCGGCAATGGCCAATTCTGATCGCGGGCGTGAATACTAAGGGCGTTTGCAGCGCCGCCGTCGGCGCAGGGGGCGCAAACGCCATCCGCTCGGCAAGCGGCGGCAACTGCGGTATGCTAAGCGGCTGAACAGCAAACCAAACCGGGCTATACGGAGACACCCCAGCGTGCCGAACTCTTCTTCTCAACTCGAACTTTTACGCTCGGTCGCCGACGGCATCGCGGCGCTGTTTTTCCCGAATGCGGAAGTGGTGGTCCACGATCTGGCCACCAACAAGATTGCTTATCTGGCGAACAACCTGTCGAAGCGCAAACCGGGTGACGACGCCGGGCTGGACGACTTCGAGCTTGCCGGCGGCGCCGGCGTGACCGGCCCCTATGAGAAGCTGAACTGGGACGGCAAAAAGATGCGTTCGGTGAGCATCGCCGCGCGCGACGAGCAGGGCAAGCCCAGCTATCTGCTGTGCATCAACCTGAGCACCGCGATGTTCGAGGACGCCCGCAACGCGCTGGACATGTTCCTGTCGGTCACCCGGCTGCAGCCGCAGCCACAAGCGCTGTTCAAAGATGACTGGCAGGAGAAGATCAACACCTTCCTGCACGACTGGCTGCGGCGCGAAAACGCCGCGCTCGGTGCGCTGAGCCGCGAACAGAAACGGCGGCTGGTCAGCGATCTCTATCATCAGGGGGCGTTCAAGGCCAAAAGCGCCGCCGACTACATCGCCAACGTGCTGTCGATGGGGCGCGCCACGGTGTACAAGCATTTGCGGGAACTGAAGCAGGAGTAAAGGCGGCGGGAAAGGCGGAAGAAATGGGCGGCGCTGGCCGTAATGCCGATCAGTTAAGGATCACTTGAACGATCCTGTCGCTGTGTAAGAATCCGTAATCTCTCTGAGATTACGGATTTTTTTATGTTGCTGAGTCAGGCTCTTGATACCGTTCTTAAATTCTCCCCCAAAGAATTCGCTGCGCTT
>NZ_JBZXDO010000017.1:0-106226 GCF_058725505.1 Serratia sp. A07 | reverse complement strand
GAGGCGGCATCACTGGCGCCGTAGTGAACCGGCCATTTTAATTGTCGCCGACCGGCCAAAATAATTGACGCGAGATAGTACTTCTCCTTTTGATTGGACAAACTTAAAAATATCCCTATCACGGCTAATCCGTGATAAGGCGAATAGGAGCTCCGCCCCTTTCACAGTTAATTATGCTTGGCTTTCCCTCTTTAGCAATACATAAAATCAATGTAAAGATGAGAAAAGATAATTACCCCGAATCGAATTGGCATCATTCTTATTTTTATTTTAAAAAAACCAAAAAAAAAGCGTTTCTTGATTCATTCCTCTGGCCGAAAAGGAAAGGTTTATCAGCATGCTTCATACACCATCCACAAGATAAACCACTCATTTCCTCTTCAATGAATGTGCGTAAGGATGAGTTGTCACAAAAATGAAAGACGCCGCGCGGGAGCCAATGACTGGAGAGTTTTTTGATTCTTGCTAAGGGGCTGCGGCGCGTCGACGGCGAAACCGGATAGGGCAATAACGATTAAGCGTTCAGAAGAGGTGGAATATGAAGGGAAGTTTTCTCTTAAATAAGAAAACGCCGACAATAAATCAGCGTAATCATGCTGCAGAAAGGGCGCCGCCGATCATCAACGGTTCCCTTCTGACGCAGGTTAATTCAGCGATGTAGCCGCGTTCTCTTGACGTTCAATTCACAGTAAACGCTTTTCCGTCTTATTTTCAGTGGAATTAATCGTCATGGCGATAATCCTCCCCCAGCCCTCGGCCCGGTAAGGTTTCACACGCCAGGCCATCGCCCGCCGGTGCGGCGATCGGGTAGCGGTCGTCAGGGGTGATAAAGACCGGCGAGGTCGCGATATACCCGTCGCTAAACTCGGCTTCGATAAAGGTGGCCTCCCAACCCTGTGCAGGGGCGTTCAGCCGAAATTCACCGCGGTTCGCCTCCAGCGGCGCCGAGGTATAACGCACGCCGCACGAGTAGCGAAAATCTCGGGCCGTGCGGTTATGCGCAGTCCAGCGCAACACCCTGATCGGCGGCTCGGAAAAGCGGAGCGTGCGCAGCGCCGTCTCTGAGGCGTTGCTCTGCACCTCGATCGTCGGTAGCGCAATATCACGCTGACGACGGTTGACCAAGGCCAGAACAGCGCGTTCGGGGACCGTGCGCTCGTCGCCGGCGATGGCTCGCATCGAGACCTCCCCCGGCAGCTTATTCAAATAAAACCGCGTGCTGTCGGGCGGATAGCGTTCGTCGCCGCCGGCGACGATGAAATACTTCGGTGCCGGAGGCCGCCCGCGCTCGGCCAGAGGGGGATATTCGATGGGATCTTCAATCTGCATCAGCTTGTCAAACGCCGGGGTCTCTATGCGCCGATCGATGCCCAGTTGGTAATAAGGATGAAACGCCAAAGGCCAACGCCCGCCATACGTGCGATAGGTATGCTTCATCACCTGCCGCGCCGCGATCCCCTCAGGGAAAATGGCGGCCACGGCATCGATGCGCTCATCTGAAAGCGCCGTCAGCATGGCCGTGGTTCCCCCCTCAGACACGCCCGCGACGATAAATTTGTCTATCCCCCACTGGCGCAATTCGCGTTGCGCCAGCGTCATGGTTTGCGACAGCGCCGCCGTCATCGGGATATGCAGCGGCATCATCAAATATTCATCGGCATCATCCAGGAACAATCGCCATCCCCTCGCCCGGCTATCCGCCCCTGAACGGCGCCGTCCCTCATTTTGGTATTCCAGGTACGGGTAAGGCAGCCGATTGACCACCACTACCACCGTTTTGCTCTGCGCCGCCAGCGCCTCAGCTGAAAACGCCGGCTTTTGATTGCCCGACGTTCCCGGGCCGGCGGCGCTGCACGCGCAGTCTTCGCTCATCACCAGCAACGCTTTACCGGTGAATGCCCCGTTGGGAATATAAATGTCCACGTCGTGCCACCACTGCGTCGGCCGGATCGCGTCTTGCGGCGACCAGGATTGCGACATCAGCCGATAATGACGAATTTCCGTGTGTTGGCCGCTCTCCACGCTTTTTAACGAAAATGACAGGGGCAGCGTGGCCAGTTGCTGGTTATAGCAAGGGATCACCGTCTGTAATGCTGGGTGCTCATCGGCGAAGCAGGTGTCTTCCTCTTTGGCCGCGGCGTACCGGCAGACGGCCAAAGCCAGCCAAATCAAGGTAATATAAGCGGAGATCTTTAACATTTTTCCCCCACGATAGTTGGCTTTGCCCCGCCCTCGCAGGCCGGCGCGGCGGCAAACGGGCATCAACAGCCTCACGAGGCGTGATGAAATAATATCGGGTAGCCGAAGCTGTCTTTTTCGAACATCACATCTTTCTCGTTTTCGCCCACCAGCACGCTATAGATGCGGTTCTCCTGATAACGACTCATGGCGACGTAGAGCACGACCTCGCGATGATCCGTCAGGGTGAACTGCCTGCGCTTGGCAGTAATTTCCAACGTAAACGCCACCACGGGATTGTTGTTTAAAAACACCGCGGTCTGTCTCATAGACAGGATTCTGGCCTGCGCTTTCTCCGCGACCTGAAAGGGGGTGGCGTCACTGGGGTAGCGGATATCCATCTTCTTTTGGATATAGATGACGTTAAACACCGCCAATGCCACCGCCACAAAAAGATTGATAACCATAATCAGCATGATTTTATTTGCCATTCATCCTCCCGCCCCGTTCCCTGCACCGCGCTCGCGGTTGATTTAAAAGTGCCCTTGCGGGCACTTTTCATTAGAGGCTCAAGAGGATTTGCGGCCAAACAACTGCGAGAACGCGCTAATCCCGGCATCGATGACGGCGCCAATGCCTTCACCGAGTTTTGCGCCGGCGTTTGACGCATCCGCATGGATACCGAAAAGACCGGTGCCGGCATCCACGATGGCGCCAATACCCGTACCCAGGATTTTGCCGGCGTCGGAAGCGATGCCCGCGCCGGATACCGCCATAACTTCTGCTTCAGTCAGTTCTTTCATACTCGCTCCTTTGCATTAATCTAAGTGTTCCGTTTTGAGAAAATGAAACCCTCACTGTTCGTTCACCTCCTTATGTCTGCCAATAAACCTCGCCCGGTGAAAACGTCAGAACAGACCGAATTCACGACAGAGATAGTCTGCGACGCCATTGCGGCTATTGGGCAACGCCACCGGATTCAACGGCAGAGCGCGTTTCAATTCGCTCATGGCATTGCCCATGACCACGCCCGTTCCGGCCCAGCGCAGCATGTCCAGATCGTTCATCGCATCGCCGAAAGAGAGGCAATCGCGCATCGCTATCTGTTTGGAATTCAAATAGTCGGCCACGCTTCTGGCCTTGGAAATATGCTTATCCATGATGTCTATCGTTTCCGTGGAGGACTTACAGATGGACAGCGTTTTGCCGAAGGCCTGGTTGACCTGGTCAAAGAGCGTCTCGATCGGCGCCGCGTCGCCATGCACCAGTACCTTCAATATCCGCTGCCGCTTCATGGCCTCAGGCTCGACATAGCGGCAGGCCACGCCCGACGTTTTGACGTAGTCAGAAAAATGCGGGTTCTCTTCGGCCATCATCCAGCCCTCTCGGGTGAACAGGGTCACGTGGAACGGGCTGGCGAATAAAAAATCGATCAGCCCGGTTTGCAGCTCTGCGGGCAAAAAATAGCTTCTATCCGCCACCGCCTGCCCTTCGATGTTGACCATCGCGCCGTTGCAAGAAACGATCACCGGCGAGAACCCCAGCCCATCCACGATCCCGCGCGCATCCGCATCGCAGCGCCCCGTTGCAATGACGATTTCCAACCCCCGACGCTGTAAAATGTTGAGCGTTTCCACCGTCACATCGGATAAATTCCCGGACGGATCGAGCAAGGTGCCGTCAAGATCGCTCACGATCGCCCGGTACTTTATTTTGCCGTCGACTGCCAGCCACATATCATGCCTCCTCAGCCTGGATAATCCCGTCCTCAGCGCAGATGTCGCTGTCGGGCGGGAGATTGGCGATCGCGAGCGCAATAATCAGAAAACGTCGGCCCAATTCGACGATGTTTTCCCGAGCGATCTCGTGGGAATCATAAAACAGTGAAATGGCGAGCCGTTCCGCCTCGGGGAACAGGCACAGCACCGTTTGGTGATTGCTGCCGCTGACGATATCCATCACGCGGCACTGAAACGGCAGCCGTGGATCCATCGCCGGTTTCGGCATGTTTTCGAACACGAACAGGCTGCCGAACGGCGAGGTGGGCACCCAATTCTCGTCGTATCGATTCAGTTCGGAAAAGGCGTATTTCTGCCGGAAGGTTTGTGAATCCGCGATGTCATCCAGCAGCTCATAAAGGGGGCGGCGGCGAATCGCCCGCAGCCGCAGCACCGGGCTTGCGACACACAGGCCAAACAGCGTCTGCACCTGCTCAATGTCGGCCGGGCGCTCGCTCATGGTCGTGCCGATGGCGATATCATCGCAAGCCAGCGCCTCGGCCAGCGCCAGCATCCAGGCCAGCTGCGTCAGTTGGTTGACCGTGATCCCCTGCCGCCGACAAAACGCGGTGAGGCGCGCCATCTGCGCGCTGGAGAATTCGTCGCCATGCTGACGCATCCGGCGCCCCTGCGGTACGAGCTGCGGTGCGGCAGTCAGCGGCAAGCGTTGATTGACCGGCGCATCCCGCAAATAGTCTGCCCAGAAGGCCCGCGCCTCAGGATCATTGCCGTGCGTGCGCACATGGGCGGCAAAAGGCTCGAATCGGTTAATCTCCAGCGCCGGCACCCGGCCCGCCAACAGGGCGAGGTAATCGTTGAACCACTGGCCGAACAAGACCCCCAGCGACCATCCATCAAACAGAATGTGGTTAAAGGTCTGCACCAGATAGTGCTCGTCCGCATGCAACTTGATGAGGCGCCAGCGAATCAACGGCGGCGCATCCAGCTCAAACGCGGTCTCCCTCTCCCGGGCCAGCAGCGCCTCCATCCGTTCCTCCAGAGAGGCTGGCGCGGCATCCGACCAATCGTCCATCGCGATCGGCGCCTGCAGCGTCTCGCAGATAAAGACGTTGGGCCGGCCGCGGCGGGTTTGATCGTCAAATCCGGCGCGCAGCATTTCAAACCGCTGCAGCGCCAGCGCCCATGCCTGATTCAACACCTCGGGCTGCAACGGCCCCGCGATCTCATAAACCGCCTGGTCGATCTGATACTCGCGGTTGAGTCGGTTGAAATACATCAACTCTCGCTGGGTTACCGTGGCTTCGAAAACGGCGGCGAGACGATGCTTTTGCTGCCAGCGATCCAATTCGGCGAGGCTGACGTCGGCATGGGGGAAGTCACCCGGGCTGGCGAGACAAACGCCGTTGCTGGCTTCGTGGCAGCAGTGCTCGACCAGCGCCGACAGGCTGTCGACATAGTGCGACCCGATCCGCGACAGCGTTTCATGCGGCAGCAAACCTGACATGACGATGCTTAGCCGATCGTCGTGAACATAAAGCACCAGATCCAATACGTTGCCGCTGACCGGCATCGCGCCATTTTCCAAATCCGCCGTTTGGTCGATCAAGGCCCATAACGCGTCGTCGGCCTGCTCGTTGAACGCGCCGAGATAATTGAACGAAATGGCCGGCAGGCGGTGGCGCCGCAGGCAAGCCGGCACCTCATCGCCCGGCGCTGAAGCGTATTTCAGCGCCGAATAACCGATACCGTGGTCAGGCATCTTTCTCAGCCTGTCCTTGATGGCGCGCAGCGTGGTTTTTTGGCACTCGTGCGCGGTGATGCGCAAGGGCATCAAGGCGGTGAACCAGCCGACGGTGCCCTCAAGCCGGATCTTATCGTCATTGATATCGCGGCCATGGTGTTCCAGCGTGAGGTAACTGTCCGCACTGCCGTGCCATGCCTGCAGCACCGGCGCCAGGGCCGCTAACAGCACTTCGCGCACCGAGGTGTTGTAGGCCTGGTGGCAACCGTCCATCAGCAGCGCGGTCAACGCCACATCGCACTCGAAGCGGCAAAATTCAGGGGCCTGTACCACGCCGCTGAGCGTGGCGTAATCGGGCTGCCCGGCGATCATCGCCAGCCAGTAAGCGCATTGGTCTTGCCGGGTTGCCGCGTATTGCCTTAACCGTTCTCCCCATTGGCGGTAGCTGGTGCCTTTTGCCGGCAGCGATTCCCCCTGATGCAACCGCTGCAGATCGCTGACGATGACGCGCCAGGAAACCACATCGACGATCAGATGATGAAACGCGCAGAACATCAGCGCGTAGCCGGGGGCGCGGCTGTCAAAGATGTAAACGAAGCGGCATATCGGCCCTGCCGTCGAATCAAACCCCGATTGCCATTGACGCAGCAGCTCGGCGCGGCTTTGGCGACAAAGCGCCAGGTCATAGTAGCCCCATGAAGGGCCGCCGTCGGCCGCTGACAGGTAGCGCTGCGACACGATGACGCCGGCGTCGTCGACGCTAAAACGCGCGCGCAGCATGTCATGCTGATCCGCCAGCGCGGCCACCAGATCGGCGACCTGTTCGGCGGACATCGGCGGTACCCGCACCAAAAAAGTCTGGTTGAAGAAAGCGCTGCGATTCGGTGCCAGCTCACGGTACCAGCGCTGAATCGGCAGCAGCTCGAATTCGCCCTGCAGTTCGCCCTGTTCGTTGAGCGCGGTAACCGCGTCTTGCTGCCGCAGAATGCGCTGGGCCAGAGCCCGCGCATTTCTGGTTTCGAACACCGCACGCGAGTTGCTGTGGTAACCCGACTTGCTCAATTCACTGGTGAACACAATGCTTTGGATCGAATCGCCGCCCAATCGGAAAAAGTCGTCGTCGATACCCACGGTCTCCACGCCAAGAATGTTCGACCACAGGGAACAAATCAGCGCCTCCAGCGGGTTCTCCGGCGCGGCATAACGCCCGCTTTGCGCGAATTGCGGCGCGGGCAAGGCCGAGCGATCCAACTTGCCGTTAACCGTCAGCGGTATCTCGTCAATCTCGACATAGCTGGACGGCACCATATAATCCGGCAAACTGCGCTCAAGCCGGGAGCGCAGCTCGGCAGGATCCCAGGCCACGCCCCGCGCCATCAGCAAATAGGCGGCAAGGCGCTTGCTCTCCCGATGGACGACATCCACCACTACGCCTTTCTCGACGCCCTCCAGGGCATTGATCGCATTTTCTATCTCGCTGAGTTCAATCCTGAATCCGCGAATTTTCACCTGGCAATCATTTCTGCCGAGATATTCCAGATTGCCGTCGCGCAGCCAACGCACCCGATCGCCGGTTTTGTATAAGCGCCGGCCGTGCAACTCGATGAAACTCGCCTGGGTTTGCTGCGGCTGGTTGAGATAACCGCGCGCCAGCGCCGAACCGCCGATATACAACTCGCCGGCCAAGCCCGGCGGCAGCGGTTGCCGCCAGCGATCCAGCACGTAGAGCTCACGCCCCGGTATCGCCCTGCCGATGGGAATGCTGCTGCGCGCTTCGTCCTGAGCGATAGCGTACATCGTGGTAAACGTGGTGCATTCGGTGGGGCCATAGCCATTGATGACCCACTGAGGGCGGTGGGGTTGCCGCACCAGGCGCTGCATCAGCGTGGCGGTCAGCGCCTCCCCGCCCACCAGCAGATAGCGCAGCCCGGCAAACAGATCGGGGTTGCTGAGGTAGAGATGATCGAACAAGCTGCGCGTGGCCCAAAGAATCGACACCTGCTGCCGACGCAGCAGCGCTTCCAGCTGCGGCACATCGCCGGCGATATCTTCCGTGTCGCGGATGACCACCAGTTTGGCGCCGTTGAGCAAGGCGCCCCACACTTCGAACGTCGCCGCGTCGAACGCCGGGCTGGACAGGAACAACAAGACATCTTCGGGCGTAATCGCGATGCCGGACGCGGTCGCCAACCCGCACATCGCCTGTTGCTCGAGCATCACGCCTTTCGGCACTCCCGTCGACCCCGAGGTATAAATGATCGCGCCAAGCCGTTCGGCGGCGG
Source organism: Serratia sp. A07 (assembly GCF_058725505.1). Lineage (NCBI taxonomy): Bacteria > Pseudomonadati > Pseudomonadota > Gammaproteobacteria > Enterobacterales > Yersiniaceae > Serratia > Serratia sp. A07. The sequence continues at coordinate 98,286 of NZ_JBZXDO010000017.1, read as the reverse complement.
TGACCACCGGCAGATTATGCCGTTCATGCGGCAGGCGGCTCAGATCGCCCAGTGTCAGCACGGCCTGGGGATGCGGCATCATCGCCGCCAACGCTTCCGCCGCCGTCTGCATAGAGGGCCCGGCAATCACCAAGGCCGCCCGCGTTTCCGCAAGAATATGTTGAATACGCGCCTGGGGATAATGGCAGGAGATCGGCACATAGGCCGCGCCGGTTTTCAGCACCGCCAGCAGCGCCACGACCATTTCCAGGCTTTTTTCGCTGTATAGCGCGATCGGCGCGTCGGCCTGGGGCTCGGCCCCGGTCAGCGACGCATAGCGAAGCACGATCTCGCGCGCCAGGCTGTTCGCCATGCCGTTCAACTCACGGTAGCTGACGCGCAGCCCCTCATACTCCAGCGCGATGTTTTCCGGATAGCGTTGCGCGATCGCTTCAAAACGGGCGCTGAGTGTCTCCCCTGGCAGCGGGAGACTCTCATTATCCGGCGGCGACCTGTCGGCGGCGGGATAGAAGGCCATGTGGCTTAACGGGGCGTCAGGCGCGCTCATCGCCTGTTGCATCAGGCGAGTAAAATGCGCCGCGCAGTCGCGCATGTCTTCCTCGTCAAACATGCCCTGGCGAAAGCGCAACCGGAACTGCAACGCATCAATATCGGCCCGGTCTTCGTATTCCAGCGAGAGCGCCGCGCTGGCCATATCGTGATTGGCTTCGAATAGCGGCCAGGTGGCGCAATCGGCCAGCGGCAATGCCGCATCGCGCAAGTTGGTTTGGGCAAAGGAGATCGGTAACGCGCGGATCCCCAATGCCCGCACCACCTCTTGCGTGGGCAGCTGGTTAAAACGTTGGCGCGACTGCGGCGGCGCGGCGGTAATAAATGCCAGCGCCCGTCGATAAACGTCGGAAAAACTCGCGCCGTCACGCAAAGAGAGGGGCAACACGCTGGTGTTCACATGGCCGCCCAGCGCAAACTTTTGCCCCTTCTTGATCGACACCGGATAGCTGATGTAGACCGTTTCCTGATTGCCACTGCGCGCCATCAAGATGCCCCACAGCACCAGCAGCGCCAGAAAGTCATTAACTCGCCGTATACCCGAGGCCTGTTTCAGCGCTTTCCATTGCGCTTTGGGAAAGTGGAAGCGCAGCTCACCCGCTTCGTCTTCACGGCCGGCGCCGCTTCGCTCAAACGGTACCTCGAGCGCGCCCAAACTTTCCGCTTCGGCGCGCCAATGCGCCAGCGCCCCATCGGCGGCCAGTTGCTTCACCTCCTGCTGCAGTTGCCGGTTAACGGCGGCGATCTCGGCCGCCTCGACGCGCGTCGCCAGCCGCTGTTGGCGATAGTACTGGCTCACCAGGGAGAAAAACTCGTCGGAAGAGGCGCCGTCAATCACCAGATGGTGGCCGACCAACGCCAAGGTATAGCGCCGCTCCCCCTCGGCGAATAGCGCCCAGCGATAAAGCGGCCCGCGGTAAATATCGAAGGGCCGGCGAATCACTTGCGTCAGCAGCGTGCGGTCCGTGTAATGCTGCAACGGATGGATTGCGTCATTGCGGCGCCAATACAGCTCGCCATCCTGTTCATGAATATGGCTGTTCAGCAGTACATGATCTTGCACCAGCGCATTCAGCGCGGCTTGCAACCGGATGGGATCCAACGCGCCCTCAATTCGCTGCAGCACCAATACGTTGTAATTGCAGCCTTCAGGATGGCGATCATATTCATCGATAAAAACTTTTGAGTAGGGTGATACAGGAATTTCTTCCATGACAAACACTCCATTTAGAAGACACAAGCCCTGCTTAACGGCGATCCATGCGGCATACCCAAACCTCTTTCGGCATCAGATCGCTTATCTTTTGTGAGTAATAGCCGATAAGCATGTTGATGCGTTTTTCTGAAATGACCTCCGCCGCCTGAGCGCAAACCGACTTATAAAAAGCGAGGGGGATCATTACTTTGCAACGGCTATGCAGATGCCGACACACACCGATGGCCCAGGAAAAACACTCCCTGGAAGGGTTGGAAATATCCAAGAGTTCGGCACATTCATGAGAACAGCCAATCACGGCGTAGTGGCTGCCTTTGTTGATATAATGAATTTTATGGTACAGGGGGTGTTTTTCAATATACTCAAAGGCGCGGCGATCTTTTTCCCGCCCTAAATTATTGATGAAGCTTGCCTGCTGTGCGAGCCCACTTTCAGCAAAACGAAATGCCATAAACTTGTCAGGCTTTAAGGTTAATTCGACATAAGGATAGATTTGGGTATTGGTTGTTAAATACTTTCTAAATATTTTTTCGTAAACCCGTATCTTCCTGTCATCGGAAAAGCAGATATCCGCCGCCACATCCGACCGTCTGGCCTGCAGGAAAAAGTCTTTCAATACGGTGGCGGACTTTACCTGACGATGGATGCCAAGATCGCCAAGCATATTGACATTGACATTAATCCCGTTGATCTTAAAGGGATAAAAGCTGGAAACGAACATCCCGAGATAACGCTCCCGATCCTTGTAAAATATGCCCGTCTTCTCCCTTGGCGCGCCACAATGCGGATCGAGCAGATGCTTCCAGTGCAGGAAACGTTCCCCGCCCAGATCTCTGCCATAAAGATCCTGCAATAATTTGAAATGATTTTTGGAAACCGTTTCCCTTACAAAATCAGCCATGTTTTATCTCCCTATAAAACCTATTCCATGCCAGGCGGCAACCATGAACGATCGCCGCCTGCGCCGGTAAAAATACCGAATCAGATCGTCACTTTCCCCCTCTCCATTAACAAGAGTCGCTGTGCATTTTTAACCAGCGCAAGAATTCAATATTGTTATCGATATTCAGTTTTCTCATCGCAGAGCGTTTATGAATGCTGACCGTTTTCGGGCTGATGCCGAGCAACATCGCAGTTTGATTTTGCGAGTATCCCAGATGAATCAGACGGCACACCTTCCCTTCGCTAAAGGTCAACTGGGTGCGGCAACGCGGGCAATAGCTTGAAACCAAACTGTTTTTCTTGCGATAGCAAACCATGACCTTATCCACGATCGCCGCCACGCCGTCTTTGCGCGTAATGCTTCCGGCCTCTAGATTGCAATGGATTTTTGGAAAAATCGTTTTATGCTCCAGTATTGAAAAATAGAGCGGAATAGAAGAAAAGTTGCCCTGCAAAAGCTGGGTATGGCAAAAATTGATGGACACCCGCTTATCCGGCGCCCGGAATATAATGTTGGCCCGTTCCTCTCCCGTGATCTTGGCCTTGACACCATTCTGGAGAAAACCCTCTTGCAAGGCGAGCCCCAACCCAAGCTTGAAAAATTGATTTTGATCGACGATAGCAATATTGACGCGCTCCATTAACAAACCTCCCTTTTGACTACGCTTGCCCACTCTCCTTACTGCAATATGATTGCTGTGATTATTTTTTAGTTTTGAGATGCTTTTTAATAAAAAAGCGTTATATGCGATGCGGAAACGTCTTCGCCTCGCAAAAAGTGTATTTTATATATGATATAAACTCATCAGCCCTGGAGAGCACACAAAAGCAAGACGCGGGGAAGTACCGCGTTTTACAAGGTAATGGGTTACCGTAAGTTATATTTATAGTGCATCATTGCCATCCGTGATACGGTGCCAATAATTTTCTCTGATAAGTTAATTTTACTCCAAGAGCGCAATATATCCAGATAAATATCGAAAAAAAACATAATATAGAACATAACACGGCTCTGTATTGATTGTTAAGAGCATCCGATTATGTATTAGGATTTTACTTAGAAGAAAGACGGGATAATGCTTTATCTCGAGATGTGCCGTTACCCTGGCAGGCCATATTAAAAAACCCTCTATAACCATATTAATCCTATTGAAAAAAAAATGCATAAAGAAAAGCTACACTTTATGGCGATAAGTGATTCCAAAAAAATGCGTTGATGGGTTGAAAAAAGGCGAACGCATCGTCCGTGGATATAAGAGAATCCAGGCAGGGACAGAGATTATTCAGCGGTGTGACGAAAAACAAGAAGAACTCAATCGGCCTTGCCGATGCGGAAAATTATTTATATCTTTTTTAATCTCACCAATTTTTTAGCCTCCAGGCAGGCGATCAGCCCGAGGTGATCTTTTTTTAACTGCTTATGACTTCCGATGGGGAGAATCAGTTTCACCGTTTGCAACTTACCGTGATTATTATAGATATCAAAGACAATCACCGGCGGGCCATATCCCTGGATCAGGCAGTCTAAAAAACGCAGAGCGGCGCAGCCCAAGCGGCTTCTGGCCTCGGTGACAATTTTTTCCGCCAGATCTTCATAGCGGAAAGGCCTTTCCGGTGTCGTCAAAACCTTCATAAATTCCCCTTCAGATATAGGTCATTCAGATTGAAAATAAAAACCGGCATCCCTCATTCAGCACGAGCGGGGAGACGAAAATCAGGCTTCGGCAATATATACTCTAACGATACGAAATTAAAATAACAAACAACAGAATAGTATAAAAAATAGTAATACTTCTGTTGAAAAAAAGACCTGATTTGCAATAATGAAATTGCCTGAAGTAAAGGGCTAACTGAAAAAGGAGTTTCAATCATGAAAGAATTATCCGCAATTGAAATTGAACAAGTGAACGGTGCTGGTTTTTTTGGTGACGTAGGGACACTGATTGGCAGTGCAGTGGGAACCGGTATTGATACCCTTTCCGCGATTGCCGGTGTCAACCCGGATGCCAAAACCGTTGTCGGCACCATCGGTAAAGGTATTGGTCTGGCCGTCGATGCGCTGATCTCCAGCGGATTGCAGATCATTTCAAAACTGTAATAACGCATTTTCATCCCTTCCTATTTTTTTAATTCGTTTCACTTTAAGCACCTTAGCGGGTGCTTTTTTTTACCTCAAAGAATCAAAAAAGATAAAAGGTCAGAAAAAGCATCATCCAAAAAAATAGGCTGGGGATCACCACAATAAAAAAGCCCATGCGTTTGTTGGCATTTTTTAACATCCATTCGTTGATCATCTCACCTCTCCTTGTGAATACCAGGGGGCATTTCGGCCCCCCGGTAAATTACCCACCGAGTTGCAGATTACAGTTTCGGCACTTTGGAAAAGAAGTCCGCCATTTCGTGCGGGAACCCTTTCGCAATCGCCGGGCGAAGATCGTCCATAGAAACATTAAAATCTTTCGGCTGTTCGCCCGTTTGCATTTTTTGGTGTGCGTTCACATTCGACTGCAGCCCATTAAAAATGCCCTTCATATTGCCGAACATATCATCGCAAGATTTTGTCACGTTACTCATGACCGATTTGGCCGCATCCGGCCCCGACATTTGAATATTGGTGACGCCTTGCATAAACGGCTGGCTCAGCGACGATTGGGAGTTGGTGCCCAAATTGCCGCCGGCCTTCATGGTTTCTAAAATTTTGGCTGGATCTAACATGTTTATCACCTCTTTACGGTTGTGTTTACATCGCTTTCGGGCACGAGAATCCTCGCAACGCCCGTGACCAAAGTGGGAAATCTTTCATCGTCGAGCGCAGTTCCAGTTTGAGCACGCCCACCACCGAAGACATCGACATCGTCAGCTCTCGCCTGTCGCTGGAAAGCGGCACGGGATTGCTGGCGTCGAACATCCGGAACAGGGCCCAGGGCCCGTCGAAACTGGCGACCTGGATCTGGCCGGTGCCGGTGCGGAAGGTCAGCCGAACATAGCTGCCGCCTTTCGGGCCGGGCCAGTCGATACGCGTGGGTTGGCTAAAACCATGGCTGTAGTTAATCACCTGCCCATCGATGTCCAGGGTCGCTTCCGTGATGGTCGGCGTCAGGGACAGCGGCCTGATGAACATGGAAAACGAGAGTTTGTCGCCGGCGGTGAAGAAGGTGTCGCGAATCAAACGGGCATTTTCAAACGCGCCGAGCGTGCTCGCATTAACGATCCCCTCAGACCCCGGTTTGGCATTCCATTTCTGCGCGTTGACATCCACGTAAGCGGCCAGGTTTTCATCAAAGAACTGCTGCATGGCGCCGTTCTGCCCAAACATGCGCGAGAAGTCCTCGATGCCGACCTCCGCTCTGGCGTTGCGCGAGAACGGATAGCGCCCGCTGATGCTGCCCTTGCACAGCCCGGAAGCCAGCGATGAAGCGCCTTTGCTCAGGTTCTTCTGGCTCTGCTGGATCGTTTGGCTGTCGCCGACCTGCAACAGATCCATCATGACGCTGCGCACCGGTTCCGGCTGACGCGCCGCATCCAGCTGCAGCCGCTTCAGCGTGCCGCCGGCGGGCACCACCTGGCCACCGCGCAATGAGGTGGAGAGCGTGGTCAGCTGGCTGTACAGCGCTTCGAAACTGCGGCTCAGCGGATCGTTGCTGGCGTTGGTGGTCTGCAACAGCTGATACCCCAGGCGGCGAAGCAGCTCAAAACGGTCTTCCACCGCGCGTTCCGGCGTGAGACGAAAACGCGCGCGTTCGCCGGAAATCTCGCCGAGAATGTCACGCCGCTGCTGTTCAATACGATTGCGCTGGCGATCGAACCAGCTCGCCGCATCGCCCTGGTTGGTGCCGGTCATGCTGGTTTCACGCGCGGCGAAACGCACCAGGTTGGCCAGCGGGGATGAAGGATCGGACAGCTGGCGCGCCAATATCGCCGCATCCTCCAGCCCGTTGACCGGCCGGGCGCGCACGTCGCGCATGAAAGCATCCCATTTGTCCGCATACTCGATGAGGTAAAGCTTCCTCGCCTCGTCGGCCAGCTTCTGCGCCGAGGCCAGCGAGTTCACCGCGTTTTTCCCTTCCGCGCTGTCGCGCAGCACCCAGGACTCTTCTTCGATCATGTCTTTGGCGGCGTCATCGAGCTGTGCCAGGAAGACATCGCGGTAGCTGGCGCGGGTATAGAACCCCGGCACGGCGGTATCGGTGACCGTCGCCTGGCTCTTGCGGCGCAGCATCAATGACACGTTCGGCCCCGCGGCGTCGGCCAATGAAATGTCGTTGATCGCCGCCGGTAGCGGTTTCTCTTCGATGCGGCGCACCACCCTGACCTGCATCGGAATATTCATCGCTTTCACCCGCGCCAGGCGCAGCAGGTCACCGTTCATTTTCATGACCGGCGCATTCGGCAGAGAGAACATTTCCCGCAGGTGGTAAGCGAAAATGCCTTTGTTCATGTCGGTGTAGCCCTGCGGCATAAAGCTATCCCAGCGCGTCATGAACCAGTCGACCAGCGCCTCGGCAGAACGGTGCGAGGGTTCGCCCATCATCAGATACACTTTCAGCGTGCCGTAGACGTCCTTATTGGACGCCGAAACGTCATTCTTGAGTTCGTCCGCGATATAGTTTTCCACCGCCGGCCAGAAGATCTGCAGCAAATGGCGTTGGTAGGTCTTTTGCGCCGCGCTGTTGATCAGCTTGTGCTCGAAATAGGGATTCGGCACCGGCGAAACCTCACCGCCCAGCTGCGCGTTCATGTATCCCAACTGCTCATAGGCGGAGATGACATCGTCGCTGACGCGGTTCGTGACCGGTATTTCGCGCACGATGCGCTTCGTTTCGTCAAAGCGCGCCGCAATGTAAGAGATGTAATCGCTCTCCCACAGGTAACGCATCGCCAGCAGGTTAAAAGAGACCGCCAGCAGCACCAGCACCAGCACATAGCGGCCCAGGGAACTCATGCGGCTGCCGAGCGGCCTGGCGTGAGAAGACTGCTGCAGCACCCCGCGCTCCTGCCTGGCGTAATTCAGCTCTGGGTGGTAAATGCGTCCGGTGGGACGGGCTTCATAGATATCCGCCGCTTCCGCGTTATAAATCGCGCCCTGCGGCGGCAAGGCGATGGTGCTGCCCAGCCATACCTGTTGCAAATGGCAGGCGTAGCCCACCGGCGTTTGCGGGAAAATCTGCTCCAGCAGCGAATACAGCGGGTTGCCCAGCGATCCCAACGACTCGGTGAAGAACAGCAGCTGTTGGCGGTTCTGGCCGTCCGGCGCATCGTGCAGCAGTTCGAGCACGTGATGGCTGACGCGCGCCACCATCTCCCGGTAGAGATCTTCATACTGCTCGAACGGGGTTTCGCCTTGTTCGGCCCGGTTCAGGCTGAACCCCATCCCTTTTTGCAACAGGTCGTCGCCCAGCATCGACAGGAAGGTCTCGCCGCCGACCAGTTGATCGAGGTGGCTGATGGTAAGATAGACTGGCAGCTCGCAGCGGAACCATGAGGCCATTTCCAGCAGGCGTACGCGCAGCGCATCGGCGACGGATTTTCTTTCCGTCAACGAGGCATGCAGCAGCCAGCGTGCATCCAGGCACAGCATGATGCCGTCGATGCCCGGATGGCGGCGGTGGCGCCGGATCAGTTTGAACAGGGTATCGCGCGCCCTGGCGCCGTCTTCGCCAAGGCCGTTCAGCTGCAGCCATTCACCGGAGGTGTCCACATACACCGAGTTCTCCGCCAGCCACCAGTTGCAATCCTGGGTCGGCCCGACGTCCACAGTCTGCTGCAGGCCATAGTGTTCAGCCAGCAAGAAACGTTCGCCGCTTTCGCCGATCAGCGAGGTTTTGCCGCTGCCCGGCGGCCCAATGACGAGGAACCAGGGCTTTTCACTGATATAACGGCGCGCCAGGCGGTATTTGAAACGCTGCCAGGGGGTGCGCTGCTTCGACGTGCCGACGTATTGCAAGGTGCGCAAGGCGTCGTAAAAACGCGAGGTCACGCGATCTCGCTGCGCGGTTTTTCTTTTAGCCGGGGCCGGCGCCCGCGCGTGGCGGAACACCCAGGATAAAAACGTCGCCACGAACGGCCACAGCGCCCAGCACAGGATCAGGGCGATGATGATGCCTCTGACCCAGACCGACAGCAGCGGCCGGTAGGTGCCGATGGCGATCAGCGGCCCAATCCACCACACCACCGCACACAGCAGCAAGGCAATCACCAATATGAATGATCTACGTATCATATAATTTCCTTATTATCTCTACGCCGACGGATGTCTTAGTTATCCTCGGGGACCTCGGCGGCTACCCCTGCCTGATTCAACGTGGCAGACGGTGAAGCCATCTCCCTCTCGCCGATTTTCCAAAGGATGTCCACCCGGCGGTTGCGGCGGCGCCCTTCTTCCGTCGCGTTGTCGTCCAGCGGCTCCTGATCGCCCTTGCCGACCGACGTCACGGTGCGGTTGTATTTACTGTTGGCCAATGATTCCCGCAGCTTGTCGGCCACCGTCTGCGCGCGGGCTTCCGACAGTTTCAGGTTGGAGTTGTTGGAGGTGTTGCGATACGGTTTGTTGTCGGTATGCCCGATCACCTCCAGATCGCCTGGCCACGGTGCCAGCGCTTCCCCCAGACGCTCAATGTTGCGTTTCTTTTTAAACTCTTCCGACAGCTTCGACTGCCCGGTGGCAAAGGCGCCGTCGGAGGTGAAGATCAACAGCCAGCCGCGCGGATCGGCGCGCACCTCCAGCCACCCTTCGCTGAGGATTTGCGGCAGCGGCTGCGGCAGCGTCTCCATAATGTTGATTTTGCGCGGCTGCGGCGGCGTCCAGGCCAGAATGGCGTTGCGCAGCGCGCGGGACTGGTCATGCAGATACCAGGCGGCCGAGGCATACGCCAGCAGCGCTATCGCCAGGCCGTAGCACAGCAGTTTGAGCGGCGTGATACGGGTGGCCTTGCGCACCACTTTGCTCGGTTCGGCATCGGCCAGCGTCTGCGTCGGATTCTGGCTGTACAGATAACCGTCAAGGCGATTGCGCACGTCGGCCAACAGCACCGCGCCGCGCTCCATCACGTGGAACTGCCCCTCAAACCCCAGCGACAGGATCAGATCGTAAAACGCCAGGATCTCCTTGTTGCGCGGCGAGGCGGCCAGATACTCTTGCAGGTGCTCGAAGCATTTTTCCCCACCCCAGGCATCGCGATAAAACTCCACCAGCAGGCTGAGGTTCAGTTCCCCGGACTCCAGCGTGCTCATGCAGCACTCGTCCACGTAGGAACACAGCAGATAGGCCAGCTTGTCCACATCGCCCGGCGCAACGTGATCCGCCAGCAACGTCTGCTGGAATTGTTGGATCTCCCGCACGATCTGCGCACGCACCGCCGCCGGGTTCAGCTGTTTCTGATCGCGCACCCGCTCCACCTGCAGCAATACCGGAATGGCGGCGGCGATCAGCGGGTTGTCCCAGTGGCCCATCATTACGCCGGGCTTGCTCAGCGCGGCGCGGCCAAACAGCCCGCTCGAGGTCGGCGCCGCATCGGCCTGGCGATCGCCAGGCGCGGGTTCGACGCTTTCCGGGACGGCGGTTTCTGCTTCATAAGGTTTGGGTTCGGGGGGCGCCGCCACCCCGGCGCTTCCCGGCCGCAGCTTGGCGGCCAACGCCCGCGCGCCGAAGGACAGCGCGGCGATTTCCGCCGTGGTTTTGCCCACCGAGCCGGACGTGGGGAGACGCGGGGTCGCGTTGTTGCGCGTTACCGCCATCGCCTCGCGGATTTTCCTCTCGAATTCGTTCATCCCACCCTCCCTTGCCTTAATCCCCAGACGTCAAAACGCAGGTCCGGGAAATCACCCACGATGCTGAGCGCCATCGCCGAGCCGCCCATCATTTCCTTGTAAATCGGGTCGGCATGATCCACCTCGAAATAGATGCTGTTCGGGTAATACGGTATGTGCCGCGGCGGCGAAGCCATCGGCAGCAAGCGAGCGCCCGGTAATTGGAGATCGATCAGCTGAATGATTTTCTCGACCGGCCCCAGCTTGACCTGCGCGGGGAAGTACGAACGCAGATGCTCGATGGACAAACCGCAGCTGACGGCAAACACCAGTTTTTCCAGCCGCAGCTGCGAGTCGTTCGGGCACAGGTAGATGCTGTCGCCGCGATCGATAAACGGCAGCGCCACCGCCGGCGCTTCGATCACCAGCGACAGCGCGCGGCGAATCGAGGCGAACAGCTGGAAATAGCAGTTGTGCGGCTCATCGTGCAGATACACCAAGTCGGCCCGGTCCCAGAGCCGCTCGCCGCCGGGAATGATGCTGAGCCGCCCCAGCAGGCTCAACAACGTGTCGAACAGGGTTTCTGGATGCACCTGCGGGCTGGCCAACAGTTGGCTGATGCGCAAATTGAACTCGCTCAGGGTTTGCAGCAGCAGCAATTCCAACAGCTCGGACAGCCCGCCGATCGTCATGTGCACGTCCGGGCGGAACACCGACTCCAGACGCTGGCTGATCAGCCCAAGCAATTCGGTGGTGAACGCGGGCAGCCAGCCGATGGCGCGGAAGTCCAACATCGGCGGCAGGGCGCGCTCATCCAGCAGCACCCGACGATCGCTGGTGAGTTCGCGCACGAAGCCGACCGGCAGCACGCTTTCCGCGCTGCTGACCGCATCTTCCAGACTTAGCCGCGTCACCAGACTCCCCAGCTGCATCGTGCACACGCGCGGCGTTCCCTCCAGGCTGACGCCGTGGTTGCGATCCGGCACGTCGGCGTCCATGGTGCGAAAACGGCTGCTTTTCCGCTCATCCTGGATAAGATCGATCTGGGCATTGCCGGCAATGTCCATCAGCACGGACAGGCATACCACTTTCCCCTGGCAGCCCTCTCCCAGCACCAGCGGAGGCGGCAGCGGAATATCCTCAGGCATGCTGAACGCCGTGCCGTCGGGGAAAACGCCCTTGGCTTTCTTCAGCGCAAACTTGCCCTGCTCCAATAGCCCGTTGTCGATTTCCAGCGTCAGGAACCCCCAGGTAAAGGTTTCGACGCTGCGCAAGCGCGCTTCAATCAAGTGCTCGAAAAAACGTTCCTGCTGCTGGAAATGCTGCGGTTCCATCAACATGCCTTCTACCCAGGCGACGCGTTGTTTAGGTAACATGTCATTCATCCATTTTGTCGTTAGTCACTATGCTGAGTGACGTCATCCCCACCATCACCTTCATTTGCGAATCAGCCTGCGCGGGCGATTTTTGCTCGGCGAGCGGCAATACCCCGCTGATTTGCTGAAATTCCGCCCCCACGACGACCCATCGCTCTTGCCCCGCCGGCACCTCGAAGCGATAACGCAGCGTCTCCCTCGGTTGCAAAATGCTCTGGTGCCGGCTCAGCGCCCCTTCCGACGGTGCCGTCTCCCGGCAAGGGGCGCCATCGCCAATACCCTCGGGCATCCACCCCGAGCGATTGGTTTCGATGACGCACACCTTGACCGGCTGCGCCTCCCCGGCCGCATTCGGGTTCACGTTGTCGTTGGCGGTCACCTCGACATCGATAAACCGCAATCGACGCCCCGCATCGGCAGCCTCGTCGTGAGAAAACCAGCTGCACCCGCTCAGCATCCCCACCGCCAACAGTCCCCCTGCCGCGATCCCCCGGAGCGTTTTCACCATGCTGAACTCCTATGCATTAACGAAACATTTGGTCTGGCTCGGCGCGACCTGAGTGGCGACCATGTTGTTGTTGTTCGTCGTGCTGGAATCACCTAACCGCGTGACCGGCATGCCGCCGGTGAAATACTTCCCCGACCCCTGCATCGGCTGCATCTGTGCCGAATGCGTCCCCGAGGCGGCGCCGATCACCCCGCCCGAATCGACGGTGGCCACGCGAATGCTGCCGATGTTCTGTTCATTGCCGCCGCAAAGGAAATAGTTAGGCACGTTCGGTATGCCGGTATTGTTGGGCGCGGTATTCGGGCCCGGCGCCGGGATCATCGGGTCACAGCCGGCGAAGCTGATCCCGGCCGTGTTGTTGTTGGCTGCGGTCATGATGACTTACCCCATATGTATCTGGCCGCCGTCGATCTTCAGCACCGCCGAAGACTTCAGGGAACCAATTTCACTGTTGATGACGAGGGATTGCCGGGCATCCTGAATGATGTGCTTCGCCAGCACCTCGTCGGTTTCCTCCACCCGCCGGTTTGCGTGCTTGCTGCGCACAAACAGGCGTTGAGAGATTTGGTGCAGCGTTTCGGCGACCCAGCGGCTGCTGCGCGTCAGCAGCGTAAAGTGCGGGCTGCGCAACGTCAGCCGCTTGCCGCCCTGCAGTTCGATCTCCGGCGCCACGATGCGCAAGTTGGCGCTGCGGCTGTCCAGCGTCATGACGGCGTGCGCCTGTTGCCGCGACAGGATCTCGGTAATGACCAATTTGTCGCCGTCGACGATGACGCAAACGCGATCGCCCGCCAGCGGCTGAACCAGGCAGCTGGTGGCGACCGCCAGGCAGTGGGCGCGCATGCCATCGACATACAGGCCGCCATTGGCGTCGGCCGCCAGCGTCACCACCTTGCGCCCCCCTTGTTCGGCAAGCGGAGCGCTGCGCACCAACTGCAAAGGCGTCACCCTGGCGTTGGCATAGACCTTCTGATGCTCTCTTCTGGACTTATACATATCTGCTTACTCCTGTTGGCCGTTGATACGACGGTTGCCGCGGTCCCGGTTGTTGATGCGCATACCAGGCGTCGATCGCACTCAAGAACGGATCGGCGGTAAGCGGCACATTTTCGGCGCGATGACGCTTCGCCCCATGCAGGCGGGCGCTCTGTTGCTGGGCGGCGGTCAACGGCTGTTCCATCAGGTTCGCCTCCCGCATCTCGGCCTGCTCCATGTTGGCCAGCGCCAGATCGCACGCCCTGAACTCCGCCTGCGTCAGCCTGGCGCGCCCCCAGTGGGCGCCGTTCATCGCGCATTCGCTGAACCGTGCCTTCTGCGCCTGCGCCAGGATCAGCGTCGCACGCTCGAAATCGCAGCGCAGCGCCTGCACTTCGGCAAAGATCGCCGACGTCAGATCGCTGTCGGCGAACGAGCACCCTTCCAGCTCGCTGCGGTGAAAGCTGGCGCCCTGCAGCCGCAGCTGGGCCAGGTTGCAGCCCGACAGGCGGCAGGTGAACCAGATGCGCGCCTGCCCCTCTATCTTCTGCCAGCTGCATTTCTCCAGCCGGCAGCTCCCCATGATGTGGCGTTCGAGGGTCGATGCCTGCCACAGGCACTGCGTGAGTTGGCAGGCATACCAGTTGGCGTCCTGAATGATGTCCTGTTGGAACATCATGTTGGTCAGGATGCTGGACTGCACGGCCAGGTGCCCCAGGCTGCTGCGCTCGACTTCCGCCCCGTTGACCTCGCACTGGATCAAACTGCAGTCGTCCAGCAGACAGTCGCCGATGTAGCACCCACGCAGCGTGGTGTCGTTGCACGCCAGATTGCACAGCAGCCCCCGTTGCAGCGTCAGGTTGTCAAACCGGCATTCGTTGAACGACAGGCGCAGCAAGCTGCCGCCGACCACGTTGACCTGGTTCAGGGTGCAGCCCTCAAAGCGCACCGCCCGCAAATCGCATCCTTCAAACGTGACGCGATCGAAATGGCAGTCGATAAAAAAACAGTCGCTCAGCGTCAGCCCTTTCAGCTCGCGATCGTGGAAGCGCCGCTTTTTGAAGGTTCGCGGCAGGGGCGGCGTCTGCGACACCGCCTGAGCGACCTCCAGCTCAATCACTTCGGTGTCAGGCAGGGCCTGCTGAATCACGCGGCTTTCAGTTTTCATGCGCATAGTCCCCCTGAATAATTCTGCGCGGCACCCAACACGCCCGCTCCAGCAAACACCCGCTGAAACGGGTGCCGGCGTCCTGCCAGGTCATCGCCAGATTCGCCGCCGCCAGGTTGCACTGCTCAAATCCCGCATCGCGCAAATCGGCGTTATAAAACATGGCTTGCTGGGCGCTGCTGTTTTGCCAGCGGGCGTGCGCCAGCACGCTGTCTTTAAACCGCACGCCGGCCAGGTCGCAGCCGACGATCGCGCAAGCCGTCAGGTCGGCCTCGTCGAAATTGCATTCGGTGAAAACGCTGTACTGCAGCTGACACCTCTCCATACGAGCCGCTTTCAGCCCCACTTTGGTGAAGCCGCAGTCGCTGAACACGCCGTGGGAGAAATTCACCTGCATCCCCGCCGTCATGCTCTCGATTCGGCAACGTTCGAAGCGCACGCCGCGCCAATTGCCGCCGAGGAACGAGTTCTTGGTTAACGCCATATCCAGCGCCACCGCCCCCTCGGCCAGACAGCGGTTGAAGACGCAGGCGTCCAGCTCCCCTTGCAGGAATTGCGCGCGGATCAGCGTCGAGCCGTTGAACATGCCGTTGCCAATCGCCCCGCGCTCAAAGCGGCTCGCGGTGAAATCTCCCCGCTCGAAGACGCAGTAATCGAGCTTCACGCCCTCGGCCCGCATGCCTTGCCCCTGCGGCTCTTCCAGCGTCACTTTTTCGAGGACCGCCTCCTGCCATACGCTTTCCGCCATCAGCGGCTTTTGCAGGGTGCACGACACCATGCGGATCCGGCGCAGCGCCGCCTGCGTCAGGTTGACCGCATCAAAAACGCAGTTTTCGAAGGTGCAGTTCTCCAGAACGGCCTGTGAAAAATCGCAGCGCTCAAAACGGCATTGCAGAAAATGCTTGTCCGACAGCGCAGGGCTGCGCAATCCGGTGAAGGTTTTCCCTTCCACGGTCGCGCTAGCGGGGAAAAACGCGTCGTTACCCTCTTCGGCAGGCAGATCCGGCAAATCGGGCAACGTCACGGGGGCGGGCTCCGCCGCCGTCTGTTGCTGGTGCAAGGCAATCGCCTCGCGAATGCGTTGATAGAAAACGGCGGAGTCGCCCAAAGACGTGGGCGACGGATCGTAACGCAGATCGCTGGGGTGATCCGACGCCGCCTGGATGACGTTCAGCCCCATCTCCGCCGGCATCAGATCCGGATCGAACAGGAACTCGAAGGGCGAAGCCTCGTCGTCGCTGCGCTTATGGTGCACCTGCCGGAAATAATCGAACGGGCGCGGCGCGTCGCAACGATCCAACGCCAGCATCAGGGACTCGATGGACTCGTCCAGAAGATGCGTCAGCGGCGCATTGCCGGTGAAAATAATCAGCGCCATGTCGCTGTCGGGCAGGAACCACAGCGTTTTTCGCTGCAGTTCGATTTCCTCGAGGCCTTCGCTATCGTGGCGGCGTATGAATGCCCGCCCGCGCACCGCCGGCAGCTCGCCGCGAATCGCCTGGCTCTGCGCGCCGACGCCCTGCAGTTCGAAGGGCACCCTATCCGGCCACGCCGCTTCCGGCAGCCACTGCGCCGGCGGCGCCATCTGGTAATAGCGCCGATCGATATCGGCCGGCAGCCCGGGAAACGCCTTCTCCAGATAGGCTTTGCTCGCGATCTGGCCCGCCACCTTATCGATATGCGCCTTGCGCAGCGAAAACTCGTGTGGCACCGGCGCCGGCGCTGCCAGCGGGGAACGCTCCTGTGCGGAACCTTCGGCGGACAAGGTCATCAGCAGCGGCCGCAGCCCATCATTGCAACCGCGCCCCACCGGGTTCTCCTTGCTGTCTTTACCGCCCCAGGCCGAGGTGTGGTCCAGCGGCACGCTGAGGAACGGTTCCGCCCCCATCGCGCCGCGTCGCCCTTCGCCCTCCACCCGCCAACGGCGCTTAAGCCCACCGATGTCGGCGCTGACGTCCAACGTTTTTACCGGCTGCCCGACGCCGGCATGGCCGGCGATCAGGTATTCGGCGAACGGCTTCGGCTCAGCAACGTCCAACACCGGCAGACTGAGCGGCGCACGCTTCCACGCCTCCCAGATTTCGGCCTCGTTCACGAAGTGTTCCGGTCGGGACAGGTAGCATCCGGCCACGACGCTGATGCCGAGCCGGCTGTCTGCGCCGATCTGGTAACCCCCTTTAATCACTACCAATTGCTGTGGCCGTATGATTCTCATTGCCGCGCCTCGTTAGTTTTTGCTTTGCATCCCGACTTTTTTCAAATCGACGCCGGTCTCGGACAGTGACGCGCCGGTGTAGCTGATGGACACCCCCGTCGTGCTGGTGCTGCTGCCGGTATTGCTGACGCTGCTGCCGGTATTGCTGACGCTGCTGCCGGTGCTGCTGACGCTGCTGCCGGTGGTGCCAACGCTGCTGCCGGTGGTGCTCACGCTGCTGCCGGTGGTGCTGATGCTGCAGCCGGTGGTGCTGGTCGAGGAACCGGTGGTGCTGATACTGCAGCCGGTGGTGCTGGTCGATGAGCCGGTGGTGCTCACACTCACGCCGGTAAAGCTGGTGCTGCTGCCGGTCTGGCTGGTACTGACCGTGGTGTAGCTGTTGCTTTCGCCGGTCATGCTGTTGCTGATGCTGGTAAAGGAGTTGCTTTCGCCGGTCATCGAGTTGGAGACGCCGGTGCAGCTGGTGCTCTGCCCGGTAAATGACGTGCTCAACCCGGTGAACGACGTGCTGACGCCGGTAAACGAGGTGCTGACGCCGGTGAACGAGGTACTGACGCCGGTAAACGAGGTGCTGACCCCGGTGGCGCTAAGACTGACGCCGGTCAGCGAGGCGCTGACGCCAGTGATGGACGCGCTAAACCCGGTGATGCTGAAGACGTAATCCTTGTAAGAAACGTGGTTGGTGAACCAGTCCGTAAAGGTGCGGCGGATGATGTCGAACTTGTCCATCCCCACCTCGGTGGCCTGGTTGCGCTCGACCGTGGTTTGCAGATCGCGTTCGGCGTGCAGCATGACGCGTTCGTTGTTGCGGTTGTCGTCGAAGGTCAGCTGGCTGGCATGCTGCGGTTTGCCGAAGCGCAGCGAGCGCGACACCATCCCCGAGTAGTTGATGTATTCAGGCAGTTGATAAGGCGGCGGGTTATCGCCGTTATAAACGATACCTGTCACCATCGGGCGATCGAGATCGCCGTCGACATAGGTCACCAACACTTCCTGGCCGACGCGCGGCATGGCGATCACGCCCCAGCCTTTCCCCGCCCAGGCCTGCACCACGCGGATCCAGCACGAACTGTCTTCCTCGGTGGTTTTGTAGCGATCCCAGTGGAAGTGCACGCGAATGCGCGCAAACTTGTCGGTATGCACTTCGGAATTGGGCGCGCCGACCACGGTGGCGCTCTGGATGCCCGGCATCTGCGGCTTGGGCGTCTCGCGCAGCGGGCGGAACGCCACGTCGTCGTTCAACGCGTTGAAACGGCAGGTCACGTTGCGGCCGTCGCTGCTGCTGTCGGGGCCATCTTGCACGAACACATAGTCGCAGCGGGTCAGTTTGAAGCGGCGGTTGCGGTTGGCGTCCGGGTGCAAAATCAAGGAGAAGTCCTTGCCGGCCATCAACCCGACGGCGTTGCTCTCGCCAAACAGCAGGTGGCCGTCGCTTTGCATTTCTTCCAGGCGCAAACGCGCCAGATTCTCGCCGCGTTCAGTATCCACATAGCCCGCCGCGTAGTCGTACCACTCCAGCGGAGTGTTCTGCAGGCCGAGGCGGCTCTCTTCCACCTTGGTTTGCAGGTTCTTGCGCGGGTTCTGGAAGTCGAAGTCGCGCAGCACGATTTCATTCGGACGCACTTTGCGGGAACGCTGGATGCGCTGGATCCCTTCGCGGATGGCGCGGTTTTCTTCGCTGTCCGGCATGAACGGCAACACGGCGTAACCGAAATCCAGATCGTCGAAATCCTGCCGGTCGGTGATCACCAGCGTGTGCTTATCCTCGGCGTGATCGAAGTAATACCAGATGCCTTCGTCTTCCAGCAGGCGGCTGATAAACGCAAAATCCGTTTCGGAAAATTGCACGCAATACTCACGCGTCGGATAGGTGCCTTGAATATCCAGACGGTAGTCGGCAAAGCCATAGCGAGAGAAGATTTGCTCGATGATGTCGAGCACGTTCAGATCCTGGAAAATACGGCTGTTGCGGTTCTGCATCAAAAACCACAGCCAGGTGCTCAGCTCCAGTTTGTACACGAACTTATCCTGATGCTGCCCCGCATCGGACGCGCCGATCACGTAAGCATAGAAAGGCCGCGAGCCGAAATCCGGCCTTTCTATCTGGATGCGGATCCCTTCACCCAGCAAGGATTCATAATCCACGTCCGCCTGTTCGCATTCGAATTCGAGCGAATATTGCGAGTTGCTCGACAACCCTTCTTGGGTGGTGAAGCTGAGTGGAAACGCATTTAATTCGGCTAACACCGGGTTATCAATTTCGATTAAAGGCATAACAACCTCTCTGATCCGATATCGAACCCCGCCCCGCGTTTGCGGGCCGGCGGTAAATTAAAAATCAGTCGAAATAAACACTTAAGCTATCGCTCTCGACCATGAGTTGGATATTCTGCAGTTCCTGTCCCGTCCGTTTGCGCTGCAGCACTTCATTGCTGATCGGCGGCAAGATCGCCTGCTGCAGCAGCGACTCGACCGCTCTTCCGCGCGATGGATGGGCGCTGATGCGTTTGGCGATCCAGCCAGGGATGTCGCCCTCCAGCACCAGCGACACGCCCACTTCTTTGTGCAAACGCTGCTGTAAACGTGAAATCTGTTTGGTGGCGATATGGGTTATCGCTTCGGTGGAAAGCGGCACGTAAGGAATGACGTTCATGCGCGCCAACAGCGCCGCCGGGAAAAAGCGCGCCAAGACGTCGTGCAGCATCGGGCGCAGCGCCTCGGTTTTCAGCTCCGGCGTTTCCGCCAGCGTCGCTTCTATTTCGCCGGCGCCGATGTTGCTGGTCATCAAAATAAAGCACTGGCGGAAGCTGATCATGCGGCCCTCGCCGTCCTCCATCACGCCCTTGTCGAAGACTTGATAGAACGCTTCATGGATATCGGGATGCGCCTTGTCGAATTCGTCGAGCAGCACGATGGAATAGGGTTTGCGGCGCACCGCCTCCGTCAATTTGCCGCCCTTGCCATAGCCGACATAGCCCGGCGGCGCCCCCTTCAGCGTGGAGACGGTGTGCGACTCTTGAAACTCGCTCATATTGAAGACGATCAGGTTATGCGCGCCGCCGTACATCGCCTCCGCCAGGGCGAACGCGGTCTCCGTTTTGCCGACGCCGCTCGGGCCGGACAGCATGAAAACGCCCAACGGCCGATCGTGCGCCTGGATGCCGGCGCGGGAGATCCTCACCGCCTGCGCGATTTCGTCGATCGCCGTCTGCTGGCCGAAAATCTGGCGACTCAGCAGTTGGTTGAGATTGAGCGCATTGTCCAGATCGCTTTGCAGCATGCGGCCGGTGGGGATGCCGGTCCAATCCGACAGCACCTCCGCCACGACGCGATCGTCCACCCACGGATACACCAGCGGCAGGCCGCCGCCCTGCAGCTCGCCCAACTCGGTGGCCAGCTGCGGCAAACGATCCGGCGACTGCTGCTCTGCATCGAGCAAGGTGGTGACCGCCTGCTGCTCCTGCGCCTGCCGCTGACGCAGCGCATCCAGCTCTCCTTCCATCTCGCTGAGCGTCTGCTGCAATTCGCTGATGCGGGTGAGCGCCAGATCGTCGAATTTACTTTCTTCCTGCAGGCCGTGCATTTCGGTACGCTTCACCGCCAGCCCGGCCTCGAGCGACTCGATTTTTTCAGGCTGCGCATGTTGGCTCAGCGCCACCCGCGCGCAGGCGGTGTCCAGCAGGCTGATGGCCTTGTCCGGCAGCTGCCGCGACGGCAGATGGCGCAGCGACAAATGCACCGCCGCCTGCAGCGCCGACTCGCGGATCTTGACGCTGTGGTGCTGCGCGAAATGCGGGGCGATGGCGCGCATCATGTTCACCGCATTCTCTTCGTCCGGCTCTGAAACCAGCACGTACTGGAAACGGCGCGTCAGCGCGGCATCCGGCTCGATGAACTGTTTGTATTCCGACCAGGTGGTCGCCGCCACCATGCGCAGCGCGCCCCTGGCCAGCATCGGTTTCAACAGGTTGACGGCGTCGCCGGTGCCGGCCTGTCCGCCGGCGCCCACCAGCGTATGCGCCTCGTCGCAGAACAAAATCACCGGCACGGCCGAATGCGCAATGGCGTCGATCAGCGCTTTCAGGCGCGATTCGAATTCGCCCCGCATGCTCGCCCCGGCCTGCATGCGCCCCAGATCCAAAGACAGCAGCCGGGCGCCCTGCAGCAGCGGCGGCACCTGCCCTTGGGCTATCTTGCAGGCCAGCGCTTCCGCCACGGCCGTTTTGCCGACCCCGGCTTCGCCCACCAAAATCGGGTTGTTCTGCCGACGGCGCAGCAAAATGTCGATCACCTGGCGCAGCTCCGCTTCGCGGCCAATCACCGGGTCAATTTCACCGTCGCGCGCCTGACGAGTCAGGTCCGCACACCATTTATCGAGTATCTCGACCGTCTCGGGCGCATCCGGCGCCTCGCCGAGCGCGCCGTAGCTTTCTTCTTCTTCCTCCTCGTGTTCGACAGACTCCGCCAGAATCGCCGGGTAGTCGTCGAACAGCTGCGGGATCGGCAGTTTTTTAAACTCTTCGCTCAGCCGGTACAGGCTGCGCTGCAGCGTGGGATCCTGCAGAATGCCGACCAGGATATGGATGGTGCGCACGCCGCCGGACGGCGTTTCGGCGAGCTGGCTCATCAGCAGCCCTCTTTCCACCACCGTTTCCAACTGCGTCGACAGATCCACCACCGCATTCGTCCGGTTTGGCAAGGTATGGAGAATGCGATCCAACGCATCGCTTACGCGCTGAATATTGATCGCGTAGTGCGCCAGGATCAGCGGCAAGTCGCCGCGTTCTTTGTCCACCAGGACTTTCAGCCAGTGTTCAAGCTCCACGTATTCGTGCCTGAAGGTCCGGCACAGCTTGGTGGCTTCAACGAAGGACTGATAAGCAAAGTGGCCCAATCGCGAAAAAAGACGTTCTCGTTGATACACCTTAAATTTCCTTATATTAAGTTGTTGATTGATAAACCAGCTGCCTAAACGTCCCTGTCTTAGGTTTCAGCCAGCTGTCTTTACTCAGCGACTTGCCGCCCAGCTGCGCCGCCATGCCCGGCTCCGTGGCGATCAGCAGACTGACGTCCAACATCAGCTGATGGCTCGTGAAGTCATGGCAGATGCTCACCAGCGCCTGCAGCCGCCGGCTGCCGCGCTGATACTGCTGATAATGCGGGGCCCCCAGCGGCCCGATTTGAATATGCGCGCCGTACTGGGCATCGAAAAAGCGGCTACCGATGCGCGTGCTCCCCAGCTTGCCCAGCTTTTGGCTGCCGTTTTTTTTGCCGTCGTCGATCCATTTGGCGTAGCGCGGCGTAATTTCGATGGGAACCGCGAAGTAGGCCGCCAGCATCTTGTTAAGCTGGCGCAGCGAGCGGCGGCCCGGCAGATAAATGCCGGGGTAGGCTTCGCGCAGGCGCTGGATATGCGGGTTCACGGCCAACGTGGTGTCGACGCCCACCGTCTGCCGCAGATGATGCAAAAACGGGTTTTTGTCATCGTCATGGTCATGCCCGATCATCGCCTTCAGCTGCGCCCAGGCCCGGTAATGCAGTACGGCGAAGCGCTGGCTGACGATGCCGACGAACTGCTGGAACGCCTGATTGCGCCTGGCGATGACTTCGGTGCGCGCGTGCTCGGTCACATGGATCGGCAGCGGGCCGTAAGGGGCGAACATGCCGAAATGCCGCGCCTGAATCAGCACCTGCGTAGGGCGTTGTACGATGGAGGCGATTTCACGCGAGGCGAAACCCATATCCGCCGGCTGGGTGATGCAGAGCCTTTCGCGGCTGCGATCGTTGGAGACGCCGAGCCGCGGCGCATCCGGCTGCGCACGCTCGATGCGCCGCAACAGCTCGAAGAAATCCTGCCGATTGGACAGCCCGCGGATTTCGGCCTGGCCCACGCTTTCGCCTTGGGCCCCCGGCGCCAGCGCCTGTTCCAACGACAGCGCCGTTTCGCGCATCAGCGACATATCAGCCATAGTAGAGCGCCCCCCAGTCGGCGTGGGTTTCCCCATCCAGCAACAGCTTCATGCTCAACGTTTGGTTCAGGTCGCCGTATTGGCTCAGCGCGTGGTGCAATATTTTGCCGAACAGATAGGCACCGTGATCGGCATGATGGTTGGCGCTTAGGTTGACGGCGATCTCGGCCCCACGGATCCAGGCCAGCGGCCCCGGCCCCTGATTGCGTTCGAAGTGGTGCTCCACCCAGGCGTTTTTGATGCTGGCGATGCGTTTGCGCTGGCTGGAGTCATCCTGATGGCAGAACAACGACAGCCAGTCGCGCAACAGCGCCGAGCAATCCTGCACGTCAGGGCGCGCATGGCGCAAAGGATTGGAAGCCAGCATCTGGATCGCTTGCCACGCCTGGCTGATGTTAGGCACCGCGACAGGGTTGCTCGGATAGCGGACGATCTCCACCTGGTGGATCGGCATCGCCGTTTCCAGCTGAAAATGCGGTTGCTGCAGGTGCGCAGGCACCAGATGCCGTTCGCAGACCAGCGCCTCGACGCTGAGCGACGTGATGTCATCGATGTCGATGCCGCTTTTGCCCGGCGAAATGGCGATAAAGGTATCTTCGTTGGGCAGGTGCGGGTTGTTGTATTTGGATGGCGACGGTTCCCGGCGGCGGTGCAACGTATAGCCGGCCGGCTCCCGCTCGCAGTCGTAGTGCACGTCGGCCTGCAGCGAAGAGAAAATCACCGGGTTGCCGTCGGGCAGCATGCCCTTCACCTGTTTGACGCTATGAATCTCATACAGCGAGGTGTTCAAACGATCGACCACCAGCTGATGCTCCGTGCGCTCTCCCGTCAGCAGCACCGGCGAGCAATGGCGACGATACAGGTTGATGACCGGGGTCGCGAAAAGATGAAAATCCCTGGCGTTGACGCGACCGATCAGCGTTAGCGGGCGTTGCTCAAGCGCGAACAAAATCTCGAATTCATGGACGCGTTCACATTGGCGCAGAAAGTCCCGCACGCCATGCAGCTCCAGGCTGAAGAAGCGGCTCGGCGCCGCAAAGTACTCGCGCATCAGGCGGTTGCCGGGCAATTCCCCCACCGCGGTGGGCAACAGCGCCTCTTCGTCGCCGACGCCGCCCAGACGCAGGCTTTCCGGTTGCAAGACTTTGATGACCGGCCGATCGTCGTTTTTCGCCCATAGCACGATGCGCAAGGTGCGATTAAGCAGCGCGGCCATCAGCTGGTTGGCCCGCACCGTATCTTCCGCCAACGTCAGGTGCAACGGCTCGAGATCCAGTTCCGAGACGGGCAACACGCCGTGCGTGGTCAGGCCGATTCTGACGTAGGCCGAACAGTCTTGCATATGCCTGGCGGCGCCGTCGGGCAAATGGTGAGGCGGCAGGATTTCGCATTCCGCCAGCGCAATCTCAACGGGCTGCACTTTAATATGCCGCGCCGTGGTGAACGTGGCGGGTTTGTTGTTCAGCGAGATATCGTTCAGGGTCATTCGGCTCCCGCGCGGCAGGTCGACCTGGCTATGCCACTGGGGAAAAGAGAGATCGGGCTTAATCGCGACGGTGGCGATCGCGGGAACCGGCGTGTACCACAAGGGCGCCAGGCGCGAAAGCATTTGCAAGGCGAATTCCGGCTGCTCGTTGTTCAGCTTTTCCTGGATGCGGGTGCAAAGAAAAGCAGAGCCCTCCAACAGGCGCTCGACGAAAGGATCCAGCACGCCGTCGATATGCATGCCTAAATGCTGAGCGACCTGGGGATGCGAAGAGGCGAACTGACGGCCGGCCTCGCGAAAATAACGCAGCTCATCATTATATAATTGGAGAAAACGCTCACTGAACATAGTCACCTCTATTAATCAAATACGTGTACGGCGCCACAGGAATAATCAAGAGCTATGCGCAAATTCACCAGCATTTCGTCACCCGGTAATGAGCAGGTGCCATAGATATCGAATAAGATCGCCAATACATACGATTGACGCTCATTCACTACCGGCACCACGCGAATCGTTTTCGGATCCAGCCGTGGCTCAAAAGACGTAATGATTCTTTGTATATGTCTCGCCAGCGTTAGCGGATCGGTATTAATCGGTATTCGTTGGCTCAGCGACGGCAGGCCATAATTCAATACCGAGCTTTCGCTGTGCGCATAATCGTGAAGTTTTAAATCTGCGCTGCGCGATGCGTCATTCAATAAGAATTCGATATCGCGCACCAGGACGCGCCGCCAATTATCGGCGCTGCCGCTTTGACTTCTCACGCTGAGCTTATCGAATAGCATGGGTAATGACGCTTTCATTTAACACCTCGCGGTAATGAGTGTGTCTGCCCGCAAGATCTGCGGGCAGACGGCCTGCAATAAGTGTTACGACATCAATGATCAGATGCGGGCGTTAAGCTTGAGGTCATACCCCGTCTTAATCACCGCACCCATGGAGCCATCGTTGTTTTGCTCTTTGTACTCAACTTCGATACGTGCGAAATTCAGCTTGATAACATCGGTGGGCAGCACGGTATCGATTTCAGTACCGATGGTGGAGTTCAGCGGCATATTACCCACGGTCTTGAATGAGGAAACCAGGCAGTTACTGAAGGTCACGGCAATAAAATCTTGCTGACCCTGGCCTGATTTACGGCAAACAAGTTTTGCCTGAGGAATATGCTCGCCGGTGGCGCACATCAGAAACAGCTTCGGCGAAGCCTTATTGCTCACCATACGGAATTCAAAGTCTTTCATTTCGACTTTGCCGGAACCACCGCCGCTGCCGAATCCCCAGCGCCCGGCATTTTCCTCCGCCCATTGCCAGGCTTGCAGCTGAATCCATCCCGGATAAGTTTGGTCAGGGGATTCACCGTCAACACCTTCAATCTTCAAAAAATAGTCTACTAAAGCTTTAGTGCTCATTTTTGTCTCCTTGACTGATAGGTCCTACTACGTTAATTGAAATGTCTACTCAGATAAGTCGTTATATTGCCTACGCAATCATTGAAATAGCGACAATGGGAACCCATTAGCCATTAATAAATAGCCATGACGCAGAGAATAACGCCGCTAAATTTCAATGAAATATCAATTCTCACCCACGCCATTTAATAATTAACGTCGGCAATATCCAAACCAATGACCAGCCGTGACTTATCTGCTCCCATCTTTTTTGGCTGACGGAAGTTTTGATACCAATCGCAAGGACACGGTCATGCCTTCCAACTGGTAATGCGGGCGCAAATAGAAATGTGCGCGGTAATAACCCGGATCGTCTTCAACATCCTCAACGCGAACTTCGGCGGCGGCCAAGGGACGACGCGCTTTCGTCGCTTCCGTCGACACGGAAGGATCGCCATCCACGTAATTCATCAGCCAGTCATTCAGCCACAGCTGCATATCGTCTCTGGAACGGAAAGAACCGATTTTGTCGCGTACGATGCATTTCAAATAGTGTGCAAAGCGGCACGTGGCAAAAATGTACGGCAGCCGGGAGGAAAGCTTGGCGTTGGCCGTCGCATCCGGATCTTCATATTTCGCCGGGGCATGCATGGTGCAAGAACCGATAAAGGCGGCGAAATCAGAATGTTTGCGATACACCAAAGGCAAGAACCCGGCGTCTGACAGCTCTTGCTCGCGCCGATCGGAAATGGCGACCTCCGTCGGGCACGTCAGCTCATAACCGCCCTCATCGGAAGGGAACGCGTAGGCGGGCAGTTCCTCCACCGAGCCGCCGGATTCGATGCCGCGGATTTTCGAACACCAGCCGTACTCATGGAAGGCGCGGTTGATGTTGACGCCCATCGCATACGCCGAGTTGGCCCAGGAGAAATCATCATCCATATCCGGCCTGACGGCCTCCTCGAAGGCGAACTCTTCGATCGGGTTGGTCTTCGCACCGTAAGGCAAACGCGACAGGAAACGCGGCATGGTCAGCACCAGATAACGCGAATCGTTGCTTTCGCGCAGGCGGCGCCAGGAAGCGTATTCCGGCGTGGTGAAAATCTTGCCGATATCCCGCGGGTTGCCCAATTCGTTCCACTTGCTCATCTGCAGCAGCGACGGCGAAGCGGCGGAAATAAACGGACAGTGCGAGGCGGCGGAAATTTTCGCCAGCTCCGTCAGCAGCGTCACGCTCATCGGGCTGTGATCGAACTCAAAATCGCCGATGATGCAGCCGAACGGCTCGCCACCGAACTGGCCATACTCTTGTTCATAAATTTGTTTGAACACCGGGCTTTGATCCCAGGCCGATCCTCGGTAGCGCCGCAGATTGCGCGTCAGCTCATCCTGGCTGATGTTCAATACCCGAATCTTCAGCGTTTCGCTGACGTTGGTATTGTCGACCAGATAACTCAGACCTTGCCAGGCGGACTCCAGCTTCTGGAACTCCTTATGGTGCAAGATATTGTTCATCTGCTGCGAAAGCTGCTCGTCGATCTGGGCGATCAGCGATTCAATGGTCAATACGACATCCTGGCTGACCTTGACCTTGCCCTGGTTGGCATATTCGGACAGCGTGCCGATGGCCCGACGAACCGCTTCTGAGGCCTCGTTCGTTCTGGGCCGGAACGAACGCTTGAGCAGACCGTCAAGCTCGTTTTCCGTTTCCTGCGTTTCAACTTCAGCGACCGTCGTTGCCTGCTGCTTAGCTGAATAGCGTCGTTGCCTCGCTCTCATTCCTCATCTCCTTTATTCCCGGAATCCTGCACATCCTGTTCCGCATCCGCGACCGTTTTACGTGCATCCGTCACCAAACGATGCAGAAAATCGGGCTTCTCCAGCAGATTCTTCACCACCTCTTCCGCGCTGGATTTGCCATCCATATACGTGATCAGTTCCGTGAGATGTTCGCGGGCCTCCAGCAGGCGTTGCATCTGCGGAACCCGTTTGGCGATGGCGCCGGGCGAAAAATCCTCCATCGATTCAAACTCTAATTCCACGTCCAGCAGCGCATCATCCTCACTCAAGGTATTCTCCACGTAAAATTGAAGACGAGGTTTAATGGCCCGCATGCGATCGTTGAAATTGTCCTGATCGAACGTCAGGAATTTTCGCTCTTCGATCGGCAGCAAAGGTTTTTTCCGATGCCCAGAGAGATCGGACATGACCCCCGTGACAAAAGGTAACTCTACTTTCTTTTGTGAACCGTAGAGCTCTACGTCATATTCAATTTGCACGCGGGGCGCGTTATTTTTACCGATAAATTTCTGAGAGCTTGAGTCCTTAGCCATTGGAAAACTCCTTTGTGAGAAAAATTACTTCCCGGACAATTGATTTAACGAGGCCAGAGATTCCGGCAAAAGCTCCTCAACAATCGTCGCGAAGTCCATACCGATCATTTTTTGTGAACGTCGAATGAGAATGGGGGCCGGATGGCTGGGCTCATAGTTTTGGAAATAGTCCAAAACCTGGTCCAACAGCAAGATGACATCCTGCCGGGAACGGATATATTTGCCAGGCAGGGTGGCCGGCGCCTCCGCCGCTTCCGCGTCGGCCGGCGCAGCGCCGATCTCCTCCGGCAATTCCTGCTGTTCGAGAGAGAGTAATTGGCGGCTGAAGAGCGCTAAATAGTCGCGTACCTGGCGGCAGTCCAGCCGGTAATCTTCAGCCTGCAGGTTGGCGTAGTTTTCCACGCGCTCCAGGGCGTCGATTCCCTGCGACAGCTGTTCTTTTAATGACGGCATATTTCTGCCGGCAAAATAGCTGTCAGCCTGCCCCAACACCTTCACCACTTCCGAAAAATGCAGGCTTTTGCCTTCCTGCTCGTCCATTCGCATATTGAGCAGTTCATCGGTGGTTAACGGCGTATCGGGGAAGATCTTGCTGTTTTTGATTTCGTGCAGGCAGGACGAGGTGGCGAGCCAGCCTAACGCGGCCGCATGGAAGCTGTCCGTCGCCGGCTCCATATCGGCCTGAGGGAAAATGGTGCTCCCCTCTTCGGCATATTTGCCGTCGATAGTCGTGATGCCTTGATAGACAGCCGAAAAACCATCGATATGAAGGTTAGCGCGCATAAACCACAGCACGACATGTAAATCGAAGCACTGTTCAAGTAAGGCGGCGGATTGCTCGCGAATAGCATGCCAATTGATGTCGCGTGCATTATCCACGGCATTCAGCGGATCGGTTTGGCTGTCAAATTCCGATAACGTGAATTCAATTTCACTGTATCGAGGGTCAAATTCGACGCCGTTAACTGCTGTTGAGATGACTTCATTCATGGCCTGATATCCTTTTCATCAGCACTACAAACATAAAGCCTATAAAAATGGGCTTTTACATTCGCCAGTCTTTCCCAGAGTCCTTTTAGCGTAATTAGTCGTCACCAAGCCCGCAAATTGTTTAGATGTATTAATATTAACAACAATAATAGATTAAACCTATCAATAAAAACTCAGTGATCGGTTTAAACTATTTTACATTTACATATTTATTTTTCCATTTTAAAATCAATAAGTTAAAAACAATAATTATGCAAGCTAATAATAGGAAAAAAATCAAAAAATGCCCTAAAAACAACGTTTCTCCGTTGGTAGGATAATTCCAATAAAACCTCAGAATACAAATAATTTAACAATCAAATGGTAACTATGGTAAATAGTGAAATTTTTTCTTACAAGCATGACAGTCATTCGTTTCTTGCGATCGGGTAGCACGCAATGATCATGAGAACACGATGACAGTGTGACTTTCATTTCCAGCACTCAGTACTTACAAATGCGAAACCTGGTGTGAAAATAAACAATTTGGCGAGAGTTTTGATTATTAATTTTAAAGCTTAGGTTCTGAGTTAACATTCCGCCGTGGCGCACCTAACACGGTATTGGCGCGCAAACAGCTGGGTTGATAAAGCACATTTTTTATAGTTAACCCAGGGTAATGATCAGATTAACTTAAGATTCATCCCCCATTCACCGACCTATTCTTTTACGCCAGGCCAGCACTGAGTCAGCATCTAAAAAATCGCCGGGTTCGATAAAGTGGTATGAATAATATCATTTCACCTGCCGGCAAAATAACCACTTCAATCTTGTGACGGCGATAACCCCGTTATGGCCAGCGATCCACTCCATGCTCAAGGGATGTTTTCCTAACTGATAAGACCACTAATTTGATACTAGCAAAGCCAAAACCAATATCAAGGAAAAATATTATTTTTTTAATAAAAAATTAACAAAATAATATACAATTATTAAACAATTCAATAACTTGAAAAATCAGTATTTCTATTATTTTTAGTCTGATAAAAATAGTTCACCAAAGTTTACAGCCGATCATAATGCCACTCATAAAATCAGTCGGAATCTCTTCACCGTTGAATTCACATCAAAAAACAAGGAAAAAATCGGAAATAAATGCAACGGGCAACATTCCTTCCCACAGGATCAACTTTCGCAAAACAAAATAAGCAAGATAATTCCCAATAAGATGGCGAAAAAGAACCGCTAATTAGTTAGCAGTACAAAATAAAAACAAGATTAACCCTATAGGGTTATATCACACGCGAGTCGTCGATTATTATTAAGGAAACAAACCTTATTGATCTTTATGTTGCCGCCATCCTCACACAGTGCCGCCGCCGCGACTCCGGGGGTAAAAACAGACATAAAGAGAATGTGCGGCGGCATAACCAGGTAACGCATGAAAACGGCCCAGAGACTTTTTTTACCCTACGTTCAGCCGGTGTGAGAATGTTACTGCGGGTGAAAAAGCGGAACGTAACCTCCCCTGCCGCCTTGAACGTGCGCACCCTGAGAGAGCCGCCGCCTTTCAACTATCCCTCCACCTCACGCGAAAAGTCGGCGCGAAGCCCACCGTTTTACTGATCCAGGACATCTTTCGCATTCACCTGACTGGTACATTGATTGAAAATCATTCCTATTCAGGAGAAAAGGCCATGGTTAAATCACTGAATGCGGCATTCACTCGTCTTTTTGATCGCCCGGACGCCGGCAAGTTGGCGCTCAGATTGACCTTCGGCGGGCTGATGCTGTTTCACGGCGTAGCGAAAATTCAGCATGGCGTCGGCTGGATCGCCGGCGCGCTGCAGGAACAGGGGCTGCCCGCCTTCATCGCCTATGGCGTGTACGTGGGCGAGATCCTGGCGCCGATACTGATCATTTTGGGGCTGTTCACCCGCCCCGCCGCGCTGGTTTACGCCTTTACGCTGGTGGTGGCGTTTTTGATGGTGGGCACTGGCAAGGTATTCACCGTTACCGACGTCGGCGCCTGGGGCATTGAAAACGAACTGGTGTTCTTTATGGGCGGGCTTGCCATCCTGCTGCTGGGCAGCGGCAAATACGCGATTGCGCGCAATGAAGCCTATCGGTAAGCGGTACCATGATTAAGGAGGTTCCTGATTCGAACCTCCTCTGTGCGGAAACGACAATTAACTCTCGGCCAGGCGGTACACCGGGACCTTGCGCGTGGTGCCGGTCAGGGTGTCGAAGATCTCCGTTTCCGCCGTCACGATCGCCATGCCGGTTTTTCTTAGCCTGCGCACCTCGGCGGCAATGCGCTGGATGCCGAACCAGAACAATCCGTCCAGCGCCGTTACCGGCAGCCCTTGCTCGAGCGCCAACCTGAGCCGCTCACGCGGCGCCTTGAGCGCCTTGGCGATTTCCCGGTATGGCAGCGCGTCCACGCCCGATGCCGCCCGGCGGTGAATGCGGGTCGACAGGCTGTACTGAAAGGCCTCCGGCACGCCGCTCAAATCGCTTTTCAGGCTGTAGACGCAGCCGAAACGCTTGCCGTTGAACACCACATTCTTCTGGCTGAGCGGCAGCTCCTCACGTATTCCGGCGATCAGCTGCGGCGCCCGCACCAGCAATAACCGGAAAGGCAGTTCGAAACTGGTCACATAATCCACGTTGAGCAGCGCAATGCGCAGACGCTCCTCCGCTCCGGCCTGCGTCTCGCGGCACTCGTTCAGCACCTCGCTCCACTGGTGCGCGAGTCTGGGGGCCTCATCCAGCGGCGCGAAATGGTATTTCTCGATGTGATAGTCGATTTTCTCGTTCATGCCCGTTAGCCCCCGCGTCAGTCATCATTGCCATCAGCAAATTACCTTACCCGCGGGCAACAGTACACTATCACCGCGTTCACTGTGCAGAGGACAGCCGGGGCGAATCATCAAGCATGAGGGAAAAAAGCCCAATATCGTGCTGGGTGAAAGCAATGCGCATCATGACGGCACGCCATGCGTCGATGGGACCACCAGCCCCGATTCCAGCTTGATGATGCGATCCGCCAGGTAGAAATAGCGATCGTCGTGAGTAATCGCGATGACCGTTTTGCCTTCGGCCTTCAGCATCGGCAAGAGTTCAAGATAAAACACCGCCTTAAACTCCGGATCCTGATCGGCGGCCCACTCATCAAACAGATAAACCGGGCGCTCTTCCAACCACGCCTGCAGTAAAGCCAGCCGTTTTCTCTGCCCTTGAGAGAGCGCGATTGTTGAAAAACGGCCGTGGGCAAAACTGACTTTATGGCTTAACTTCAGCAGGCGCAGCAGATGTTCGACCTGCTTTGGCGTGCGCTCAGTGACGAACGCCACATCGTCAAAAAGAAAGAAGTCGTTGAACACCACCGAAAAATGCCGACGGTATATTTCCAGAAGATCGTCGCTGACCGGCTCGCCGTTAAGCAAAATCGCGCCGTTATCGGGAGGATCAATTCCCACCAGCAGATTCGCCAACGTCGTCTTGCCGCTGCCATTGCCACCGACGATAAAAATGAGTTCACCGGGCGCAATGTGCATATTCAGCGGGCCAAGGGTGAAATGCTCCCCTTCTTCGTTCTGATATTGGTAACGGACATTATCCAACGCCAACGAAGCAAAAGGAGGGGGCGTAAAATGGCGCTGTGGAACTTCGGGCCTAAGTTGCGCGCGCAGCGACTGTACCCGCTGCATGGCCACTCGCGCACCGGCCAGGGTGGGCAGCGCGGATAACAGCCCTTCGACCGGCACAATCATATACAGAAACACCATGATATAGCCGGTAAGCGCCCGCTCGTCCAAAGCCAGCCCGTCGCGCAAGCTGAACAACACCAGGCCGATGAAAGCGAAAAACAGCGCGCTTCCCCAACTGCTCGCCAAACCGTACAACACATAACCGCGGGTTCTCTCCCGGCGAACCGCGTCAATATTTTGCGCCAGTTCACCGCTGACGAATTGACGGCGGCGCACCGCGTTAAGCCGAAACTCCCTTGCACCGTCAAACAATTTTTTGCATTGCTGAATCAGCGTATCTTCCCGCTGACGCGATCGGCGCAACAAACGCATCGCGGGGCCGTGCGCGGCGCGGTAGCCCAAGCTGCCGCAGACAATCACCGCCAATGCCAGCGCCAGTACGCTCAATGACAGGCTGCCAAGGTAAATCAGGCAGCCAACGATAACGGCGCCGAAAATCAGCAGATTGGGCAGGTTGACGAAAAACACCACCAGCGTATCGAGATCCTGTGTCAGCACGGACAGCGTTCTTGCCATTCCCGCTTTCTCCAACAGCAGCCAGCGCGTTTCGCTGACGTCTTGCACCAGTTCGCTGCGCAAGCGCGCCTTCACCTTTTGTCCCAGCGCCATAAACGTGGTTTGAGAAACCACGCGCGCCGCCAGCATCAACAGCGTCAGTAACGCAAAATCGCCTCCCGGACTCAGCCATGAAGCCTCATTGGATTGCGTCAGACCGTGATTGATCATCGCCAGCAAAGAGGCATTGCACAGCCCGCTGACGACACCGGCGACCACGGCGAGCAGTAGCCAACCGCGCACCATACGAAACAACATCATTAATACCGACATGCAAATTCCTTGCTCATACTCACACTTTTTATGGTTTTGACCGGGATGTCTTATTACGAATTAACGGCCATACCAGCAGGGGGACGCCGATCAGCGACGCCACCAACCCGACCGGCAGCTGGCGCGGGTAGAGCGCATTGCGCCCCAGCCAGTCGGCAACGGTCATGATGGCGGATGACAACAGCACGGCGGTATAGAGCTGCATCAGCGGCCCTTTCGCGCCCATCTTGCGCGCCAGATGCGGCCCCAGCAGGCCGATGAAAGACACCGGGCCGACCAGCAACGTCGCAAGCCCGGTCATGACTGCCGCCATCGCCAACACGCTGAAACGTGCGCGCGGCAGTGGCACCCCGAGCGCGCCAGCGACGTTACCCATCGGCAACAGCACCAGCCAGCGGCGGAACAGCGGCATCAGCGCCAGGAGAAGCAGCGTGATGACAAACACACCTTGGGCCAACGACGCGCCGACGTAATAGGTACTGCCCGTCATCAGCGGCAACAACACCGCACTTGCGGCAAGATTGTTGAGCATCACGATGCTGACCGCGGCCTGGCATAGTGCATTCAGCGCCAAACCATTGAGCAATACCCGCTGCGGATTAAAGTCGCTGCGACGGCTGTTCCACAACGTCAGCAACAGGCTTATCAGCGCGCCCCCCAGGCTACTCGCCAGCAGCCAGCCACTGCCGCCAGCGGGAAGCAAAAACACGAAGGCCGTAACCCCCATGGCCGCGCCACCGCCGATACCCAGCACTTCCGGACTGGCGAGCGGGTTCCCGCTCACACGCTGCATCAACACGCCGGCCCCCGCCAGCAGCGCACCGGCGCTCATCGCCGCCAGCAGTCGTGGCAATCGCAATGGCAGCAGGTTCGCCAGCTCCCCTCTTTCCGCCCAGTGCCAATGCTGCAATCCGTGGCCGAAACATAAAGAGACCACGATCCCCGCAGCCAGAATGCCGGCCGACAACCAGATGAACCGCCGTTGATGCGAGATCTGCGACACCGGCAACGGCGGCGCAAGATCGATGCTTTGCTGCCGTGCAAAACGCGCCAGCAGCATCAGCAACGGGCCGCCGGTAAGGGCGGTCAGCATGCCGACGGGCAGCAGCTGGCCGCTCTCCAGCGACACGCGAGAGACGCAAAGATCGGTCAGCCACAGCAGGCCCGCACCGATGAGCGCCGTATGCAGCACCATTTGCCGGGATGTTCGCGCGCCGCCAAAGCGCGCCAGATGAGGCGCTGCGAGCCCCAAAAAACCGATGACGCCGACCGCGTTAATGATGAGGGCGCTCATGATCAGCGCCAGCAGCACCGCGGCGGCGCGGATGCGCACCGGCGATGCGCCGAGGCTGCTGACCACGGTTTCCGGCAGTTGCAGCAGTTCAAGCGGGCGCAGCAAGAACAACAGGCCCACTACGCAGACGGCGAGCCACGGTAACATCCGCAGCAGAATTTGCCCGTCTTCCACCGCCAGCGAACCGCCTCCCCACATCAGCACCTGAAGTAAAAAGCGATCGTTGATAATGGCGATCAGCAAGGTCAGCGCCCCGCACCACAAATTGATCATGATGCCCGCCTGCACCATCGCCAGCGGCGACATGCGCTGACGCCAACTGAGCGCCAGCACGCACGCGAGCGCCGCAATCTCACCGGCAATCACCACGGCGGTGCGCGCGCCGACCAGCAGCGACGGCAGCCACAACGATGCCAGCCCCATCGCCAACGTCGCCCCGGCGGTCATGCCGAGCGTCATCGGCTCCGCCAAGGGATTGCGCAGCGCACGTTGCATTAACCAGCCGCACAGCCCCAGCGTCGCGCCTCCCACCATCGCCATACCCTGACGCGGCAACCACATGCTATGCAGGATAATGGCCGCCGGATCGAGATTATGCTCGGAGAACAACGCGACAATGCCGCCCTGCCGATGAATATCGGCCAGCGCCAACGGCAACGACGTCAGCCACAACGCGGCGATTACCCCCCAGGAAAGACGGCGGGAAAAAGATTCATGCATCACGCCACCTCATCATCATCCCGGTAAAAATATCGGCAAAGCGCCCAGCGGTTATCAGGGCGCCGGCATCGCTGATGTTTTCTTCTATCAGGTTCAGGTTGTGCGCTGCGGTCAGCGGCAGACGTTGCCACAGCGGGCTTTGGCGCCATTGAGACACCGACTCCCGCTGATCGTCAGGCGTCAACAGCATCAGCCGCGCATTCAGATCGGCAATGCGGGTCAGCTCCACCAGCACGCTGCCTTCCGCTCCCGCGCCGCCATGCCATCCGTTGCGCAGCCCGCAGGCGGCCAATACGTCGCCGGGAAGACTGCCTGCGGTGTAGACCCGCAGGTGCAGCGCATCTACCGGGGCGGCGAGCAGCGCCGGACGTTCAACCTGCCGCGCCAGCAGCGAGGCGCGGCTCAGCTTGCCGTTCAGGCTGGCCAATATCTGCGCGGCCTGAGGCTGCCGCTGAAGCCGTTCGCCCAATTGCCGGGCGGCGCTGATGAGTTCCGCCAGCCCATGAGCCGGCAGCGCGATCGTCGGCGCGATGCGTTCAAGCGCCGGCTTCAGCAACGCATGCTGCGGCGTGATGACAATCGCGTCCGGCCGCAGTGCGTACAGCGTTTCCAGATTGGGCTGAAACAGCAGGCCGAGATCCAACGCCGACGCAGGCAGCGCAGGCGTCGGGATCAGCTTGCGATACCAATCCGGCGCCGAGACGCCCGCCGGAGTCACCCCCAGCGCCAACAGAATTTCCGTCAGTCCCCAATCCAACACGGCCAGCTTTTGCGGCGGCCGGCCGGCGTCGGCCCGCGCGTAAAGCGGGGCCAACAGGAGAGCGGTCAACAACCTGCGTCGCGACAGCATCGGTCACCACTTATAGCTGAGGGTCGCGATGTACTGGCGTTTCAGCGCATACTCGCAGCCATTGTTGGAGCAGGAAGCCAGGTAGGTTTTGTTGCCGAGATTGGCGGCATTCAGCGCCAGCTGCCATTGGCGCCACTGATAGCCGACGCGCGCATCGTAGACTGTGGCCGCCGGCACCTTCAGGCCGTTGTCCGTGGTGGCGTAGCTGGTGCCGACATAACGCACGCCGCCGCCCAGCGTCACACCGTCAAGCGCGCCGTCGAAGGCATACTGGCTCCAGAGCTTGGCGGTATTGCGCGCAATGCCCACCGGACGCTTGCCCTGCGTATTGTCGTTGGCACTCAGCACTTTCGGATCGGTCAGGTTGTACGATGCCAGCACCGACCAGGCCGGCGTGATATTGATACGGCCATCAAGCTCAACTCCGCGCGAGCGCACTTCGCCGGTTTGCACGCTGAAGTTCGGGTGATCGGGATCGGCGGTCGCCACGTTGGTTTCCCGCAGGTCGTACAACGCCAGGGTAAACAAGGCATCCAGCCCGACCGGATCGTATTTCAACCCCACTTCCGTCTGCTTGCCTTCGGTCGGTTTAAAGGCGTGGCCGTAAAAGTCATTGCTGCTGCTCGGCACAAACGAAGTGGAATAGCTGATGTAAGGCGCCAATCCGTTATCGAAGTGGTACAGCAGTCCGGCGCGCCCGGTCGTTGCATAGTCATTGCGCTCGGTACGAGCGTCGTTCAGCAGATCGATACTTTTGGTTTTCGCCGCGTCGTAACGGCCGGCCAGGTTCAGGATCCAGCTCCCCAGTTCGAGTTGGTCCTGGAGATAGAGCCCGGTTTGATCGAGCGTATTGTGCGTACTGCTATCGAGCGGCGGTATGGCCACCGGCACGCTATAGTCCGGGTTGAGGAAGTTAATCGGGCTGGCGTCGCCGTAGCCCGACTGGCTGCGCACCGAGGTATGCATCCGGTCGATCCCGGTCAGCAGCGTATGTTTCACCCGACCGGTATCAAAGTGGAATTCAGCCTGGTTATCCACCGCGAAGTTGGTCATGCTCTCCTTCAGGTTCATCGAATAGCGATCGATGAGCGGCGCATCCGCATGCACACCCCATGGATAGACCATCAGATAGTCGCCGGTGCTGCTGAGGTAACGCAGATTCTGGCGGAAAGTCACCGTATCGTTGAAATCGTGCCGGAACTGGTAACCGATGCTGCCCTGCTGGCGTTCGTACTTGTCGAAGCCCGGTTGGCCGCCGTAAAAACGGGTCGAGATGTGGCCGTACGGGTTGGGCGTCAAGGTGCCGGAAAGCGGCATCTGGTTGTAGAATCCGCTGTCCGGATCTTTGCGCAGCTGCGAAATAATCGTCAGGCTGGTGTGCGCATCCGGCTGCCACGTCAGCGACGGCGCAATGTCATAATGCTGATAGCGGGTATGATCGACCTGGGTTTCGGTATCAAAAAAGGTCCCCGCCACACGCCCCAACAGCGTGCCGTTATCGTTCAGCGGCCCGGTAGCGTCGACGCCGGCGCCAAACTGGTTTTCGTTGCCCGCGCTGACATACACCTCACCGGACGGGGTCGCCTGCGGCGTTTTGCTGACCAGGTTGACGATCCCGCCGGGATTCGCCTGGCCATACAGTACCGAGGAAGGGCCTTTGACCACTTCGATGCGCGACAGCAGGAACGGATCCCACGCCGGACGGCTCCACCACGCTTCGCGCGGCAGCCGCAGGCCATCAAGGTATTCGTCGGCTTCAAAACCGCGCACGATGATGGTGTCGAAACGGGTATCCGGCCCGGCGCTCTCCGAGTTGACGCCGGAAACATAGCGCAGCGCCTGCGGGACGTTTTTCGCCGCTTGCGCGTCAATCTCTGCTTGCGTCACCACAGAGATGCTCTGTGAAGTGCGGCTAATCGGCTGGTTTGACTTCGTCGCGGAGGCGGCGCCGTGCGCCACCAGCGTGCTCTCGTCATCCTGATCCTGAGACGCCGCCGCGCTCACCACCAGCGTCTCTTCTTTTGTGGTATTCTGCCCGCCATCCGCGGTAAAGGCTTGCCCGCTATAGCCTGCGATTATCGTATATACCAGCACTTTCAACGGTTTTTCCCTGAAAAATTTGCCCATCTGTCTCTTCGCCTTTCCGACTGTTAGTAGAATTTGATGGAAATGATAATTATTCAACTTTAAAAGAGAAGCCCGTTCATGGCAGAATGGCGCTACCGACAGTCAGGATGTCGCCAGACGGACAAACGTTGTCCGTTATCGCAGCAATAGGCACAAATGGTGAGAACCGGACAGAGGCAGGTAAACATGACATCCCATCACGGTATTGAAGGCCTGCGTC
The DNA here is from genome assembly GCF_058725505.1 of Serratia sp. A07. Lineage (NCBI taxonomy): Bacteria > Pseudomonadati > Pseudomonadota > Gammaproteobacteria > Enterobacterales > Yersiniaceae > Serratia > Serratia sp. A07. The sequence goes on along the minus strand of NZ_JBZXDO010000017.1, from coordinate 59,631 downwards.
AACTGCGCTACAGCCCCGGCAGCCAAGAGCCCGTCCATCAGCATGAGCAGGGGCAGCTGATTTTGCCGCTGCGCGGCGTGGCGAAAATCGCCACCGCGCAGCATATCTGGCTGCTCTCGCCGGGCCGCGCCATTTGGCTCCCCAGCGGCACACCGCACGGTTTGGAAGCCATCAATGACGTCGTGACGCACAACATCTATTTTACGCCGCCCTTTTCTCGTCGCTATGGCGCACGCCCCCAGGGGTTGAGCGCCACTCCCCTGCTACATCCCCTGATTGCCGCCGGGCTTGAAAACGCCATTTCCGCCGAACGGCTTACGCTCATTCAAAATCTGCTGAGCGATGAGTTTCAACGCATGCAGACAGGCCAACTGTGTCACGTGACCCTGCCGAGCGACCGGCGCCTGCGCCAGGTATGCGATGCTTTGTGCCGCGAATTGGGCCATGGCGAAACGCTCGCCTGGTGGGGGAAAAAGGTCGGCGCCAGCGAACGCACCCTGGCGAGGCTGTTTCGCGAAGAGACCGCGCTGAGCTTTTCCGAATGGCGCCAGCAAATTCGCCTGCTGGAGGCGGTATGCAATCTGGCGCGCGGCGTAGCCGTGGGTCAACTGGCCCACGAACTGGGTTACGCCAGCCCTAGCGCGTTCATCGCCATGTTTCGCAAAAAACTGGGCGTATCGCCGCAACGCTATATTCACAGCGCGCTGGAAGCGTGAAAGTCGGGCAAGCTTCAGATGACGGAATGCCAATATGGCGCGCGAATACACGCTGAAAATCAACGGCAGGCAGTGGATTGTCGTTCAGTGATTTGGCGCCAGGCCAGCGCTATCTGTGATGGGGATCGTTGAAAGATTTATTCGTAAGTGATTGAATAGTGGCGGAGAGAGGGGGATTTGAACCCCCGGTAGAGTTGCCCCTACTCCAGTTTTCGAGACTGGTCCGTTCAGCCGCTCCGGCATCTCTCCTAACAACGCTTGCTATCATGCCCGCTTTTACGGCATTTTTACAGCATTAGCATACCGCTGAACGTTCAAGTGATGAGTTTACGAGCAACCTGATGATTAAATGGCCGTGGAAAGCGACTCAACCCTCTCAACCCCAGGCAGACACTCAGGCCCAGTGGCAGGACGCGTTGGCGATCCCGCTGCTCTCGCCGCTGAATGAGCAGGAGCAGCAGCGGCTGGTGGCCGTTGCCGGGCAGATCTTGCAGCAAAAGCGCATCGTGCCGCTGCAGGGGCTGCAGCTCACCTCGCAAATGCAGGCGCGCATCGCCCTGCTGTTCGCCCTGCCGGTGCTGGAACTCGGCGCGGAGTGCCTCGACGGCTTCAACGAAATTCTGCTCTATCCCACTCCGTTCGTGGTGGAAGACGAATGGCAGGACGAAATTGGCCTGGTGCACTCGGGGCCGGTGGTGCAGTCCGGCCAAAGCTGGGAACAGGGGCCGATCGTGCTCAACTGGCAAGACGTGCAGGACTCTTTCGATCTTTCTGGTTTCAATCTGGTGATTCACGAAGCAGTGCACAAACTGGATATGCGCAACGGCGGCGTCGCTACCGGCGTGCCGCCGATCCCGCTGCGCGAGGTGGCCGCCTGGGAGCACGATCTGCACGCCGCGATGGAAAGCCTGCAGGACGAGATAGACATGGTCGGTGAAGAGGCCGCCAGCATGGATGCCTACGCCGCCACCGATGCGGCCGAGTGCTTCGCCGTGCTGTCGGAGTATTTCTTCAGCGCCCCCGAGCTGCTGGCCGAACGCTTCCCGGCGCTGTATCAGCACTTTTGCCGCTTCTACCGCCAGGATCCGCTGGCGCGCCTGCTGCGCAGCCAGGCGGAAAACGACGCGCAATGGGCTGATTGACGGACACATTGCTCAGATACCGAGCAGTCGCACCACTCAAGGCAATTTAGCGTTGACACACCCGGGGCCGCTGGATATCATGCGCCCCGTTCACACGATTCCTCTGTAGTTCAGTCGGTAGAACGGCGGACTGTTAATCCGTATGTCACTGGTTCGAGTCCAGTCAGAGGAGCCATATTTAGAGAAGCCCGCTTAAGGAAACTTAAGCGGGCTTTTTGCTATGGGGCATTTACAGCCCGCGCTTTTCCATCAGCAGCGCCAGATCGACCAACCGATTGGAGAACCCCCATACGTTGTCATACCAGGCGAGCACTTTCACCAGGTTGCCGCCGATGACCAGCGTAGACAAACCATCGATAATCGATGAACGCGCGTCGCCCCGATAGTCGCTCGACACCAGCGGTTCATCGCTGTACCCCAAAATTCCTTTCAGCGGGCCGGACGCCGCCGCCGCGCGGAAAGCGGCGTTGATTTCCTCCACCGTCGCCGGGCGTTTCAGCGTCACCGTCAGATCGACGATCGAGACGACCGGCACCGGCACCCGCAGCGAGTAACCGGTCAGGCGGCCGTCGAGATCCGGGATCACCTTGCCGAGCGCCTTGGCCGCGCCGCTGGAGTAAGGCACGATAGACTCTGCCGCCGCCCGCGCGCCGCGCAGATCTTTTTCCGGCTGATCGTGCAGCGCCTGGCTGTTGGTATAGGCGTGGGTGGTGTTCATCAGCCCGTATTCGATGCCGAAGGCCTGATGCAGCACCTGCGCGGCGGGTGCCAGCCCGTTGGTGGTGCAGCTGCCGTTGCTGACCACTTTATGCAGCGCCGGATCGTAGAGCTGGTCGTTAACCCCCATGACGATGGTGATGTCGTCGTTCTTGGCCGGCGCCGAGATAATCACCCGCTTGGCGCCGCCGTGCGTGATGTGCACTTCCGCCTTGGCTTTCTCGGTAAAGAAGCCCGTCGCTTCGATCACCACGTCCACGCCCACGCTGCTCCACGGGATCTCGGCGGGATCGCGCTGCGAAAACACCTGAATCGGCCGGCCGTCCAGCAGCAGCTGGTTGTCGCCGGCTTCCACCCTGGCCGCCAGCGTGCCGGAAAGCGTGTCGTATTTCAGCAGATGCGCCAGCGTCTTGCTGTCCGTCAGATCGTTGATCGCCACCACTTCAAAATCGCTGCGCCCCAGCGCCGCGCGCAGCACGTTGCGCCCGATCCTGCCGAAGCCGTTAATGCCTACTTTCACCATGATGCTCTCCTCGTTTTGGGCTTTGCCTCAAATCTAGCCCTGCCACGAGGCGGCGTAAATGACGTTTACCGATCAATTTACGCCAAATTGCGCGCGTGGAAGCGTTCGCGGTATTCGCTCGGGGTCAGCTGCAGTTTGCGCTCAAACACCCGCCGCAGGTTAAGGCCGTTGCCGAAACCGGTGGCCAGCGCTATCTGTTCGATGCCCTCCGCACTCTGCTCGAGGCGCTGCCTGGCGGTATGCAACCGCCCTTCTTCGACGAATTTGGCGGGAGAAATGCCCGTCTCGCGGGTGAACACCCGGGTAAAGTTGCGCGGGCTCATCGCCACGCGTTCGGCCAACCGATCGACGCTGAGATCGTCGGCGAGGTTTTCCAGGATCCAGGACTGCAGGTCGCGGATCGGGCCCGGCGATTTGGCCTGGTTGAGCGGGTAGCGGCTGAACTGCGCCTGCCCGCCGGGGCGACGCAGAAACATCACCAGATCCTGCGCCACTTCGCGCGCCTGCACGAAGCCGTAGTCGTCCTCCACCAGCGCCAACGTCAGGTCGAAGCCGGAGCTGACGCCGCCGGAGGTCCAAATCGGACCGTCCTGCACGTAGATCGGGCCGTTCTCGACCTGCACCCGCGGGAAGCGCGCCTGCAGCGTTTCCGCCAGCCGCCAGTGAGTGGTCGCCCGCCGCCCGTCCAGCAATCCGGCCTCGGCCAGCAGCAGAGCCCCGCCGCAAACGGAAGCGATACGGCGCGCCTGTGGCGCCGCGCGGCGCAGCCAATCCGCCACCAGGGCGCCCTCTTCTTCGGTCGCCCCCTTGCCGGCAACAATGACGGTATCGCGCGGCAGGGCCGGATCGAGATCCGCCAGGCGATGGTCGGCCAACAGGCTCAGCCCGGACAGGCCGTGTACCACCCGATGGGATTGCGTGGTGGCGACCGCGATCTGATACAGCGGCGCTTCGGCAGGGCTCAGACGGTTAGCCTGCATCAGGATATCGGCGATGCCCGCCGCTTCGAACAGCATGCCCCCTTCAGGGACGATAATCAGGAATGTATGCATGGCGATAATAAGAAGAACGAGCAAAACAGGTCAGACAGCCACTGTATAAGAAAAGCCTCGCCGATTCACCCTGCGGGCATAAAAAAGCCCGCCGGCAAGCGCCGGCGGGCCAAAAAAGCACAGCCCTCAAGCCTGCGGCAGGCTCACCCCACCGGCGCGCGCCAACTGCGCCAGCAGCGCCGTTTGAAACGCCTCGTCGTGCACCGCCGCGTGGGGATCGAACCGTTGCTGATGGTGCCAATAGCCGCCGGACGCCAGGGCCTGCGGCTCATCGCTGGTCACCAACCACGCCTGCGTCACATGCCCCAGCGCCAGATCGTCGGGCGCATCCGCGCCGCCCATTTTGGTCGGCACCCAGCCGGGATCGACCGCGCTGCTGATCACGTCAGGCCACAGGCGCGCCACGGCGGCGGCCAGCGCGGTGACGAACAGCTTGCTGTCCGAATAGGAGCCCGCAGCGCCGCCGAGCCAGTCTACGCCGTTCAGTTCCGGCACGCCGTCAAAGTGCATGCTGCTGCTCAGGTAGACGATGCGCTTGGGGCGTTCGATCAGGGCCGTCAGCAGGTAAGGCGCAATCACGTTCACCGGCATCACCTGCGGCCCGGTAAACATACCGGCGTTGTGGATCACCGCGTCCGGGCGGCCGAGGCGATTGACCTGCTCGGCAAGCTGCCGGATCTGCTGCACATCGGACAGATCGCCGATCGCCGCCTGCGCACCGCGATCCAGCAGATCCCGCACCGCGTCCAAACGGCCGGGCTCACGCGCATGCAAAATCACCTGATGCCCTTCGTCCAACAGCGTTTGCGCGGCGGCGCGGCCCAGCCCGTCTACCGAACCGGTAATGAAAATGCGTGACATGTCACTCCTCCGTTTAGCGCCAGCCGAGCGCCGGCGCGACATGGGTTAAAATCGATTCGATCACGTGGGCGTTGTAATCCACGCCCAGCTGGTTAGGCACGGTCAGCAGCAGCGTATCCGCTTCGGCGATGGCCTCGTCCTGCGCCAGCTGCTCGATCAACACGTCCGGCTCGGCGGCATAGCTGCGGCCGAAGATCGCCCGGGTCTGCGCGTCGATATATCCGAGCTGATCGCCCTCCTTGCCACCGCCGCCGAAGTAGTTGCGATCCCGCTGATCCACCAGCGCGAAGATGCTGCGGCTCACGGAAACCCGCGGCTCATGCGCGTGGCCGGCCTCTTGCCAGGCGGCGCGGTAGGCGCGGATCTGCTTGGCCTGCTGGATGTGGAAGGGTTCGCCGGTCTCGTCGTTCTTGAGCGTCGAGCTTTGCAGGTGCATGCCGAGCTTCGCCGCCCAAACGGCGGTGGCGTTCGAACCGGCGCCCCACCAGATGCGATCGCGCAGCCCGGCGGAAAACGGCTCCGGCCGCAGCAGCCCGGGCGGATTCGGGAACATTGGCTGTGGATTGGGCTCGGCGAACCCTTCGCCGCGCAGCGCTTCCAGGAACACTTCGGTATGGCGACGGGCCATGTCCGCGTCGGTCTCGCCGTCGGCCGGGGCATAGCCGAAATAGCGCCAGCCGTCGATCACCTGCTCCGGCGAGCCGCGGCTGATGCCGAGCTGCAGCCGCCCGCCGGCGATCAGATCCGCCGCGCCGGCGTCTTCCACCATGTACAGCGGGTTTTCATAACGCATGTCGATCACGCCGGTGCCGATCTCGATGCGTTGGGTTTTGGCGCCGATGGCGGCCAGCAGCGGGAACGGCGACCCCAGCTGGCGTGCAAAGTGGTGTACGCGAAAATAGGCGCCGTCCGCCCCCAGATCTTCGGCGGCAACCGCCAGATCGATGGACTGCAGCAGCGCATCCGCCGCGGAACGGGTGCCGGACTGGGCGGAAGGCGACCAGTGGCCAAACGAGAGAAACCCAATCTTTTTCATCGGGAATCGTCCTCAAAGGCAAAATCATCGGCCTACAGTGACAAAAATCGCGCGCTCTGCGCCAGCAAAATCGCCCCCGATCGCACTAAACGAACCGATTGCCGCCGCGCCGCCCGGCGATTGTAATCAAAAAACAAATGTCGTATAACAAGCAGCTCCGAGGGGTGTCCTGTTACGGGCTGAGATGGCGCAAGCCGAACCCTTTGAACCTGATCTGGGTCATGCCAGCGAAGGGACGGTTAGGCAACAACGCTCTCACCCGTTGCCTGTTCATACCCCAGCGTGCCCGGATCTCCACTGACTCAAGGAGGTCCCATGTCCATCACCACCCTGTTCGAAAGCGGCCTTTACGGCCGGCTGCGCCAACATGCCGGCAGCCACTGGCAAGATTACGTCGATCACCCGTTTCTGCAGCAGCTGGCCGCCGGCACCTTGCCCGAACGCGCTTTTCGCCGCTACCTGACCCAGGACTACCTGTTCCTGCTGCACTTCGCCCGCGCCTACGCGCTGCTGGTCAGCAAGCTACGCACCCTGCCGGAAATGCGCGCCGCCACGGCGTCGCTCAACGGCATCGTCGCCGAACTGCCGCTGCACGTGGCCTATTGCGCCGAATGGGGGCTGAGCGAAGCGCAGATCGCCGCCCAGCCGGAAGCGGCGGAGACCATGAACTACACCCGTTACGTGCTGGATATCGGCCATGCCGGCGACGCCCTCGACCTGCTGGCCGGCCTGCTGCCCTGCGTGGCCGGCTATGCCGAAATCGGCCTGCGGCTGCTGCACGACCCCGCCACCAAAATGGAGGGCAATCCTTACGCCTCCTGGATCCGCAACTACGGCGACGAGGGCTATCTGGCCGGCGTACGTGCCGCCATCGAGCTGCTGGAAACCGTCGGCCACCAGCGCGGCGCACAGGGCCGCCTCACCGAGCTGGCGCAGATTTTCACCACCGCCACCCAGCTGGAATCGGCATTTTGGCAGATGGGGCTGAACGCCTCATGACCTCCCCGCTTCTCCCGCCCGGCATCCAGGTGCGGGATCTCAGCCTGCGTTTCGGTCAGCAAATCGTCTTCGACCGGCTGAGCTTCGACATCGCCGGTGGCAGCTTCGTCGCCCTGCTCGGCGCCAGCGGCGCCGGCAAAACCAGCCTGCTGAAGATCATCGCCGGCCTGGCGCAGGCCAGTTCGGGTACGGTGACCGGCAGCGACGGTTTGCCGATCGCCGGGCGCATCGCCTACATGGGGCAAAAAGACCTGCTCTACCCGTGGCTGACCGTCGAGGAGAACGTCGCCCTCGGCTCGCGGCTGCGCGGCGAAACGCCGGACCGGGCGTGGGCGGCGCACCTGCTGGAGCGCGTGGGCCTGGCCGCGCATGGCCGCAGCCTGCCCGCCGCGCTGTCCGGCGGCATGCGCCAGCGTGCCGCCATCGCCCGCCCGCTCTACGAACGCCAGCCGATCGTGCTGATGGACGAACCCTTTTCCGCGCTGGACGCCATTACCCGCGCCGAGATCCAGAGCCTGGCCGCCGAACTGCTGGCGCAAAACACCGTGCTGCTGATCACCCACGATCCGATGGAGGCCTGCCGCCTGAGCCACCGCCTGCTGGTGCTGTCGCCCTGGCCGCTGGGCCTCGACGATAGCCACCGCATCAGCGGGCAACCGCCGCGCGCGCCGGATGACGCCGACCTGCTGAAAAGCCAGGCCGAACTGCTGCAACAGCTGGTGAGGGCCGCGCAATGAATATTGCCAAAGAGCGTGGGCTTACCCGCCTGCGGCGTGGGCTGACGGTGTTTGCCGGCCTGCTGCTGCTGTGGTGGCTGGCGGCGCAAAGCGGCATTCCGGCCTTTCTGCTACCCACGCCGAGCGCGGTGGCGCAGGCGCTGTGGGACGGGCGCGGCTACCTCGCCTGGCACACGCTGGTCACCGCTTCGGAGATCGTCAGCGGGCTGGCGCTGGGCGTGCTGCTCGGCGCGGCGCTGGCGCTGTGCATGATCTTCTCGCCGCGCCTGCAACGCTGGCTGATGCCGCTGGTGCTTACCAGCCAGGCGATACCGGTGTTCGCCCTGGCGCCGCTGCTGGTGCTGTGGTTCGGCTTCGGCATGAGCGCCAAGGTGGCGATGGCGGTGCTGGTCATTTTCTTCCCGGTGGTGTCGGCCTTTTTCGACGGGCTGCGCCGGGTCAACAACGACTATCTCGATCTGGCGCGCACGATGCGCGCTTCGCGCTGGGCGCAGCTGCGGCACGTACGGCTGATGGCGGCGCTGCCGGCCTTCGGCTCCGGCCTGCGCATGGCCGCCGCCGTCGCGCCGATCGGCGCCATCATCGGCGAATGGGTCGGCTCGGCCGAAGGGCTGGGCTACGTGATGCTGAACGCCAACGCGCGCATGCAGACCGACGTCTGCTTCGCCGCGCTGTTTATTTTGGTGCTGATGACCGTGCTGCTGTGGGCTGCGGTGGATGCGCTGCTGCGGCGCCTGATCGCCTGGGCGCCGGAAAACGACTGATGATTGCAACCATAACCAGGGATAAAGGAACGACCATGATCAAACAACCCGTTTGCGGGCTGCTGCTCGGCGCCGCCATCACCGGCCAGGCCGGCGCGGCCGAAAAGCTGACGCTGGTGCTCGACTGGTATATCAACCCCGATCACGCGCCGATTATGGTGGCCGAGCAGATCGGTGCCTTCAAGGCCGAAGGGCTGGACGTCAAGATCGTGCCGCCGTCCGATCCGGCGCTGCCGCCGCGGCTGGTGGCCGCCAAACAGGCCGACCTCGCCATCACCTATCAGCCGCAGCTGCATTTCTTCGCCGATCAGGGCCTGCCGCTGATGCGCGTCGGCACGCTGATCAACACGCCGCTGAATACGGTGATCGCGCTGGATAAAAACATTACGTCGCCGGCGGATCTCAAGGGCAAAACGGTGGGTTACTCGGTCAGCGGCATAGAACAGGCGACGCTGGCCACCATGGTCGAACACGAGCACCTCAGGCCGCAGGACATCAAGCTCATCAACGTCAACTTCCAGCTGACCAGCGCCCTGCTGGCGGGCCAGGTCGATGCGGTGATCGGCGGCTACCGCAACATCGAAGCGCTGGAGCTGAAGCTGCAGGGCAAGACGCCGGTGGTGTTCAACGTCGAAGATTACGGCGTGCCGGCCTACGACGAGCTGATCATCGTCGCCCACCGCGATGCGGTGAACGAGCCGAAAATCCGCAAGTTCCTCGCCGCGTTGAAGCAAGGCAGCGACTACCTGCATGCGCACCCGCAGGACACCTGGCTGGCGTTCGCCAAGGCGCACCCGGAGCTGAATACCGAGCTGAACAAACAGGCGTGGCAAGCCAGCCTGCCGCTGTTCGCCCGCGATCCGGCCAAGCTGGATCGGGCACGCTACCAGGCTTACGAACAGTTCCTGTTCGACAACAAGCTGATCAAGAAAATCACGCCGGTGGAACAGTACGCGGTGGAGCTGGACTGATCACGCCGAGGCGGCCGGTGGCGCCACCGTCACCTCGCCCTGGCCGCTGCGCTGCAAGGCCGCCTTCACCAACCCGTTGGCCTTGCAGCGCTCGATAAAATCGTTCACGTAGGCGGCGCCCTGAGTTTTTTGCCGCGGCACCGCCATCGCCTGCCGGATGGCGGTGAAGTGCCCCTCCAGCACCCGGTAGCCGGGATGGGCGGCCGCAGCGGCCAACAGCGGCTGGCGCACGCCGGCCGCCGCCTCCAGCCCCCGTTCGAAAAACAGCGCGATCGCCTCGGCGGAGGTTGCCGCCCGCACCAGCTGCGCCTGCTGCAGCGTGCGCGATAAAAACAGATCGTACGCCGCCCCCTGGCCGACCGCGATGCGCACCTCCGGCCTGTCGAGCTGCGCCACCTCAAAGTAAGGCGCGTCGTTCGCCACCAGATAGGTTCCCTCGATGATCACGTAGGGCTCGCTGAAGGCGATCTGCGCCGCGCGCACCGGCTCGATGGCCATAAACGCCAGGTTCCAGGCGCCGCTGTCCAGGTCGGCGAACACCTTGCCCGCCGCGTCATAGGTGACCAGTTCGAGCGCCACGCCCAGTTCCTGGGCCAGCGCGGCGGCCAGCTCCACCGAAGCGCCTTGCGGTTTGCCACCGGCCCCGGCCTGTGCCAGCACCGGATTGCCGTAGTTGATCGCCGCGCGCAACACGCCTTGCGGGGCCAGATCGTCGAGTACCGCGGCGGGAATCGTCTGCATACTTCCTCCTGAATGGCTGATGGGCGCACCGTCGTGGCGCTCATTAAGCGTAGAGCGAAACCTCCGACCAGCAAGCTTTCGCCGCCGAGGCCGCCGTCGGCGTGATTAACGTCACACTATTGTCATAAAAATGTACAATAGCCGCCGCTCGTCGGCCGTAGCGGGAGATCGCGCGTTGTTCCGCCGCCGGCAATAGGCTATACCCTTCACTTTTCGCGCCGCGGCACGCTCGGCGGCGCAAACCAGGGCAGCAACGGTTTTATTTCAATCAGACAAGGTTTGGCGGATGGTTTTAGCAGTCGTTTCGTTTGTTCTCTTTTTGGCGTCGATTTTGATTTATCGCACCCGGGCCGCCGCCAACCGCTGGTGGTTCGCCATTCTGCTGACGCTGCTCGGCAGCTATCTGGTGCTGAACGTCATCCTGATCGCCAGCAACTACTTCACCGGCGACGGCATCACCGACGCGGTGATTTACACCGTCACCAGCAGCCTCAAAGGCGCGGGCATCAGCAAATACGTGCTGCCGTTTATCGGCCTGCTGGCGGCGTTGGGGCTTATCTTCGCGGTGCTGGCCCGCAGCTTGCTGCGCCGCAAGGCCAAAGGCAGCAGCGTGGCCTACAGCGTCGTCGCCGTGCTGCTGGCGCTGTTCTCGGTCGGCACCACCCCGGCGTTTCAGGACATCTCGCTGCTGGTCAAGAGCCAGATCGTCGGCGATACCGCCGATTTCACCACCTACTACAAGGCGCCGAAAAAGACCGTACAGGGCAAGCGGCCGAACCTGGTGTACATCTATGCCGAGAGTCTGGAGCGCACCTACTTCGATACCGAGCTGTTTCCCGGCCTGGCCGACGAGCTGAACGCCCTGCGCACGGACAGCATCGATTTCAGCAACACCCAGCAGCTGCCGGGCACTGGTTACACCATCGCCGGCATGGTCGCCTCGCAGTGCGGCATTCCGCTGTTCGCACCTTTCGACGGCAACGCCTCCAGCGCGGTCTCCACCTTCTATCCGGAAAACGTCTGCCTGGGCGACGTGCTGAAGGCCGCCGGCTACAGCAACTATTTCTATCAGGGCGCAGAGCTGGCGTTCGCCGGTAAAGACACCTTCCTGAAATCCCACGGTTTCGACCACGTTTACGGCTTCAAAGAGCTGCGCGAACAGATCGCCGATCCGAGCTACAAAAACGACTGGGGCTGGTACGACGACAGCGTGCTGGACGTGGTGTACGGCAAGTTCGTCGAGCTGTCCAAGCAGCGCCAACCCTTCTCGCTGTTCACCCTGACCGTCGACACCCATCACCCGGACGGCTTTATCTCCGCCGGCTGCAGCAAAAAGAGTTACGCCTGGCAAAACAAGGAAAACCGCTCGCTGAGCGCGGTGGCCTGCAGCCAGCAACACATCGCCGCGCTGATCGACAAGATCAAACGCTCGCCCTATTTCAGCAACACCGTGATCGTGGTGTCCTCCGATCATCTGGCGATGAACAACACCGCCTACGATATCCTGACCAAACAGAAGCGCCGCAACCTGTTCTTCATCATCGACGGCACCCGGCCGCTGGCGGAACAGCGCAACGAGAAGCGCAGCACGCTGGACAACGGCGCCACGGTGCTGGACGTGATGGGCGGCGACAACTACATCGGCCTCGGCCGCAGCAGCCTGTCGGCGCCGTCGCTGTCTACGGTGTTCCTGAACATCGAAGAGAAGATCAACGGCTGGAAACCGGCGGTGATCAACCAGTGGGGCCTGCCGAACCGCATCAGCGACTACAGCGTCGATACGCGCCAGCGCAGCTTCAGCTTCTCCGGCGTCACCTACAAGGTGCCGTTCATTCTGCGGGTAGGCGATAACCGCATCGAACCGATGTTCAACGTCTACCTTTCCACCCCGCTGCGCAAACAGCTGGCCGGGCTGGGCGCGGGGGAAAAATTCGTCTGGGTCGATAAATGCTATGAGATCGGCCGGGTCTGGGCGCCGCAGCTGGCGCTAAGCACCGACATCTGCGTGGCCTCCGGCACCCTGGCCTCACCGCCGCAGATCGTGCAGGCCAGCGGCGAACGCTTCCGCAGCAAGGTGAGCTTTACCGCCCCGGCGGCGGACAGCGTCGCCGATTATCAAAACGCCGTTGCTCGCCTGCAGGTGGACGACGCGGCGATGAAGTACCGGGCGGACAGCATCGAGTTCATGCTGCCCGGCCTGCCGGAGCAGGTGAAAGCCATCACCGGCGTTTCCGGCGTCGAGGAGTGGGGCCGCTGGTCCGATGCCAACCTGGCGCCGGCGGTCGACATCGATTACGTCGATCCGCTGCCGAAGCGCTTCGATCTGGTGCTGCGCGCCCGCGCCTACGGCAATAACGTCGGCGAACCGATTTCGGTGCGCGTCGGCGACGAAGAGCGCTTCGTGTCGCTCGGCGAACAGGACAGCACCGTCACCCTGCGCTTCGACAACCCGCGCGGCGCGCAGAAGATCAGCATTACCCCGCCGGCCCCCACCGAGCCGAAAGAGAGCGCCAGCGGCGGCTTTACGCCGAAGAAGCTGGGCATCGGCCTGGTGTCGTTGAAGGTCGAGGCGGCCGACCCCGCCTCCTGATCCCCGCGCCTTCACGGGCGCGGTATTTCCTTTGCCGCGCCCGTCATTTCGACCAAGCTTTTACGCCCTTCTTCGGCTAACCTGTGACGGTAAAACGCCGCAACCCCGCCACAGAGCCGGGACATCCAAGGAGAAAGTATGAGCTATGCCCCACCTCGCAGCGGCCTCAGCGCCGATCAGGCACTCGATCAACTGGAAGCCCTGTATGACGCCGCGGTAGACGCGCTGCGTCAGGCGGTCGGCGACTTTATCAGCCACGGCACGCTGCCGGATGCGCAGGCGCGCGCCGCCGGGCTGTTCGTGTATCCCGAACTGCGCGTCAGCTGGGACGGGCAGCAATCCGGCCCGAGCAAAACCCGCGCCTTCGGCCGCTTCACCCATCCCGGCAGCTACAGCACCACCGTGACCCGGCCGCAGCTGTTCCGCCACTATCTGGCCGAACAGCTGGCGATGCTGGAGCACGATTACGCCGCCCATATCGAAGTGGCGCCGTCGCAGCAGGAGATCCCGTTCCCTTACGTGATCGACGGCTCCAGCCTGGCGCTCGATCGCTCGATGAGCGCCGGCATCGCGCAGCATTTCCCCACCACCGAGCTGGCGCAGATCGGTGACGAAACCGCCGACGGCCTGTACCACACCACCGACAACCATTTCCCGCTGTCGCATTTCGATGCGCTGCGCGCGGATTTCTCGCTGGCGCGGCTGCGGCACTACACCGGCACGCCGGTGGAGCACTTCCAGCCGTTCGTGCTGTTCACCAACTACACCCGCTATGTGGATGAGTTCGTGCGCTGGGCCTGCGCCCAGATCGCCGATCCGGCCAGCCCGTACATCGCGCTCTCCAGCGCCGGCGGCACCTATATCACGCCGGAAACCAGCGCCCCGGAGCAGGCGGTGTCCGATCTGGCGTGGAAAAACCACCAGATGCCGGCCTATCACCTGATTTCGCGCACCGGCCAGGGCATCACGCTGATCAACATCGGCGTCGGCCCGTCCAACGCCAAAACCATCTGCGATCACCTGGCGGTGCTGCGCCCGAGCGCCTGGCTGATGATCGGCCACTGCGGCGGCCTGCGCGAAAGCCAGTCGATCGGCGACTATGTGCTGGCCCACGCCTATCTGCGCGACGATCACGTGCTGGATGCGGTGCTGCCGCCGGATATTCCGATCCCGAGCATCGCCGAGGTGCAGCGCGCCCTGTACGACGCCACCAAGATGGTCAGCGGCATGCCCGGCGAAGAGGTCAAACAGCGCCTGCGCACCGGCACCGTGGTCACCACCGACGACCGCAACTGGGAGCTGCGCTATTCCGCTTCGGCGCGGCGCTTCAACCTCAGCCGCGCGGTGGCGGTCGACATGGAGAGCGCAACCATCGCCGCTCAGGGTTACCGCTTCCGGGTGCCGTACGGCACGCTGCTGTGCGTCTCCGACAAACCGCTGCACGGCGAAATAAAACTGCCGGGCCAGGCCAACCGCTTCTATGAAGGGGCGATCTCCGAGCACCTGCAGATCGGCATCTGCGCCATCGATCTGCTGCGCGCCGAGGGCGACCGCCTGCACTCGCGCAAGCTGCGCACCTTCAACGAACCGCCGTTCCGATAACGGTTATCAGGCCCGCTGCGGCGGGCCGTTTTTTCCTCAACGCACCAGCGCCAGCGCGCGTTTCTCCTGGCTGCGGCCGCCGGCGATCGACAGCAGCATGTCTTTGACCAGCAGCGCCGGGGCGGACAGCGCCTGTTGGCCCGACATGCACAGCGCCAGCGGCACCGACATCGTCGGCGCATTGATGCGCGCCATCCAGGCCTTGGCCGGGCCGATCATCGCGCGTGCCACCGATTCCGGCAGCACGGTCGCCCCCAGCCCGCCGGCGATCGCGGCGCTCAGCGCGCCCGAGGATTCGATCTCCCCCACCACGTTGACAGCCAGCTTGCGCAACGCCATCGCCTCTTCCAGCAGGTTGCGCACCGCATCGCCCTCGCGCGGCAGGAACAGGTTCAGCCGCGCCACGTCCAGCAGCTCGACGCTGTTGCCGGGATGCGGCACCGCGCGCGTCGCCACCAGATAGAGATCTTCGCGCATCAGTGCGATGGCGTGCAGCCCGGCGGGCATCTTGGCGCCGTAGACCATCGCCATGTCCAGCGTCTGATTGGCCACCTGCCCGGCCAGCGCCGCGCCGCTGTTCTCATGCAGGCTGAGCAGGATACCCGGCTGCTGATCGCGCAGGCTCTGCAGCAGCGGCAGCGCCAGCTGCGCCGCGGTGCTGCCCGACGCCAACCCGAGAGACACCTGGCCGCTCATCGCCTGCCCGGCGCTGTTAACCGCGCTCTGCGCCTGCTCGCACTGGCGCAGAATGGTCTGCGCGTGGGCATAGAGAATATTGCCGGCCTCGGTCGGCTGTACGCCGCGCTTGGTGCGGATCAGCAGCTGTTGCTTCAGCTCCCCCTCCAGCGTCGCCAGCTGCTGGCTGAGCGCCGGCTGGGCGATATGCAACACCTCCGCCGCCTGGGTCAGGCTGCCGATATCAACGATTTTCACGAAGTACTTCAGACGTCTGAAATTCATAGTGCCTCCAGCGAGCCGCTAAATTGAGAATGCCGAAATCCGGTCAGGCACCGCAGCAAGATCCGGGCCAGAGTCGGTAAACGGCCATGGAAGCGGGATACACGGCGGCCGACGGCCGTTCGTCGGGCGGCGAGCGCCACCGCGCAGGGCAGACGTTGCACCACAGGCAAGCAACGGCGCCGACCAGAGGGCAATTCGGCGGCGCTGCGCGCGGGATAAGCGACAAAAGCGAGAAAAAGCAGCAGGTTGGGCAATCTTGCAGCAAACGAACGCATCGGGCGCTTTCACGCTTTACAAGCCGCAACCGCCCCGCTATTATTCGCCCCGTTCACACGATTCCTCTGTAGTTCAGTCGGTAGAACGGCGGACTGTTAATCCGTATGTCACTGGTTCGAGTCCAGTCAGAGGAGCCATATTTAGAGAAGCCCGCTCAGGGAAACCCGAGCGGGCTTTTTGCATTTCAGCCGCCGTCAAAAGCTGCGTTTCGCCACCAGATAGGCGCCCGCCACCAACAGCAGGGCGCCGAACAGCGCCGGCAGATTCTCGCGCAGCGCCGCCGGGCCGGCGCGGTAGACGTCCACCAGCAGCCCCATGCACAGCTGGCTGGCGACCAGGATCGAGATGGTGGCCGCCGCCCCCAGTTTTTGGTAGCCAAGGATACCGGCAAACACGAACAGCGATCCCAGCAGCCCCGGCAGCAGCATCCACCACCTGGCGGCGCCGGTCACTTCCGCCACCGCGTCGAGGCCGTTTTTGGCCAGCAGCAACCCCACCAGCAGCAGCAAACCGACGCTGGAGTTGATTACCAGCGTGATAAGGATGGTCGAGACGCTTTCGGTAATGCGCACCATCAGCAGATTCTGCACCACCAGCCCCATTCCCGCCGCCACCAGCAGCAACAGCATATTCATCGCTCTGTCTCCCGGGATCAGCGTGCGGGCGGCGTGACCCGCTCGTCGAGCGTCAGCTGCAGGAAGGTCAGATCCAGCCATTGGCCGAATTTGGCACCCACCTGCTCCATGCGCCCCACCTCGCGGAACCCGAGCGCCAGATGCAGCTGAATGGAGGCCTGATTACCGGATTCGATGCCGGCCACCATCACGTGCTTGCCGATCTCCCGCGCCCGTGCGATCAGGGCGATCAACAGCGCTTTGCCAATCCCTTCACCACGATGCGCCTGATGGACATACACCGAGTGTTCTACGGTATGGCGATAGCCGTCCCAGGCGCGCCAGTCGCCGAACGACGCGTAGCCGATCGCCTCGTCCGCGCCGTTCACCGCCACCAGCACCAGCACCGGGTAGCCCGCCGCCTGCCGTTCGCCGATCCACGCCGCGCGATTGGCCGCATCCACCGTTTGTTCATTCCAGATGGCGGTGCTGTTCAACACCGCGTCGTTATAGATGGCGGCAATCGCCGCGCTATCGTTGAGCGTCGCATTTCGTATAATCATGGTTTACCCCGGCCAATTGTCCACTATAATACTACGATATGAATATTAAATTAGACAATCTAAATCAGCTGATCGGCGCACGCATTCGCATTGAACGCGAGGCGCGCCACTGGTCGCTGTCCGATCTGGCTGAGCAGGCGGGCGTTTCACGGGCGATGGTTCATAAGATCGAGCGCGGCGAGAGCAGCCCGACGGCGATGCTGCTGGGCAGGCTGGCGGGGGCGTTCGGCCTCAGCATGTCCAAGCTGATCGCCCGGGCGGAAACGCAGGAAGGCCGGCTGCTGCGCCGGGAAGATCAACCGATCTGGGTCGATCCGGAGAGCGGCTACGTGCGGCGCCACGTTTCGCCGCGCACCGATCTGCCGCTCGATCTGGTGCGTATCGAACTGCCGGCCGGCGCGACGATCCCGATGCCGGCTTCGGTGTATGCCTTCAAGCGCCAGCTGATCTGGGTCTTATCCGGCGAGTTGGTCTTTGTGGAAGGTGACGCGCGCCATGACATGGCCGAGGGAGACTGCCTGGAGCTCGGCCCGCCGGCGGACTGCCGCTTTGAAAACCAGAGCGACCAACCGTGCGTGTATATGGTGGCGGTGCTGAGCGCCGCCTGACGCCCCGCCCGCGCTAGCCCTGCGTCGGCCGGTTATAGCCGGCGCGGAACAACTTCTCCGCCAGCCGGCTGTCGCCGCCGGAAAAGAACTCGCTCATCGGCTCACTGCCGAGGCCATAGGCGCGGCTCAGCTGCCCGGCTTCGAACGCCGCCCGGTTTTCGTCGCCGCAGCGCTGCGCCAAATGATGCGCATAGCCGAGCACAAAGCCGCGCTTGTAGTCGGAGCAAAAGCGCGACAGCTCCGTCTCCGGCTTCAGGTTCTCCGCCTTTAGCCCCGCCAACAGCCCTTTGCCAAAATGGTCACCCACGGTTTCCTCCTCATTACGCAATCGCTATATAACAAAATATACAGCGAACAAGCGAACGAGAACATACTCCCTAAGTTTTACTCACCGCATAAAAAAGGCCCGCCAAGCGGGCCTGAGGGAAAGCGGGAAATCACAGCGTGAAATTCAGCCCTTCGCTGACGGTCTTGCCCAGCGGCAGGCGGCCCGACGGCGCCTCTTTTTCCTGCAGGAAATCCGGCAGGCGGGCCTTGTCGCCCGGTTTACCGATCGCCACCATGGCGTGCACCGCATAGTCGTCCGGCAGCTGCAGCGCCGCCTTAATCTTGTCGTGGTGAATGCCGCTCATGCAGTGGGTCAACCAGCCTTTCAGGTGCGCCTGATGCGCCAGGCTGGCCCAGGCGGCGCCGGTGTCGAACGCGTGGGTCGGGTTGTCCACCAGCCGTTCGCCGTTCAGGCTGGTGGTTTTGGAGACGATCACCACCAGCGCCGAAGCGTGCTGCGCCCAGCCGCGGTTGAAGTCGATCAGGAATTCCAGGTAGTTCTCCCAGCTGTCGGAACCGTGCTTACTGTAGGCAAAGCGCCACGGCTGAATGTTGTAGGCCGATGGCGACCAGCGCGCCGCTTCAAAAAAGCTCAGCAGCGTTTGATCGTCGATGGCGTCGTTGGCCATCGCGCGCGGCGACCAGCGCTCGATAAATTGCGCATCAATCGGGTAATCGGAGGTTCTTGGCTGGCTCATGATAGGTTCTCGCAGTGAAGTAAAAACAAAAGTTCGCTGATATTCCCACAGCTTAGAACGATAAAACTTTTATTTCGTGCCATTGCCCTGCGGCAGCTCCTGCTGCAGCCAGGCGAGAAACGCCCTGACCGGCGGATGCCGCTCGCGCCCCGGCGCGCACAGCACGCTATAGGCGGCGCCCGGTACGCGCACCTCCGGCCGGTACGCCACCAACAGACCGTTGTCCACCATATCGGACACCATCACCGAACTGGCGAGCACCAGCCCCTGCCCGGCCACCGCTGCCTGCAGGGCGTAATGCTCCTCGTGATAGCTGCGCATCGCCGCATGGCGCTGCCACCAGTCTACGCCGGCAGCCCGGCACCAGTCGCGCCAACCGCTGTCGTACAGCGCCGAATCCCCCCACTTGACGGTGATCAGCACCGGATTTTCCGGCTCGGCGGCGGCCAGCCCCGGTGCGGCGTAGACGCCAAAGCTTTCCTCCAGCCGCGCCGTCTGATGCAGCGCAGGATACTGCGCGCGGCTGTAACGCACCGCCACGTCCACGCTGGCGTCCTGCTGCAGATCGATCACCTCGGCGCAGGCCTCCAGGCGCACCAGATAGTGCGGGTACGCCTGATAGAAACGCCCCAGGCGCGGCACCAGCCACAGCGCCGCGAAAGAGTGCGTGACCGAGACGCACAGCGACCCGGTGCTGGGCTGCGGCCGCAGGCCCTCGAGCGTGGCGGCGATGTCCAGCAGCGCGCCGTGCACCCCGGCAAACAGCGTTTCGCCTTTCGGCGTCAGCCGCACGCCGCGCGGCACCCGCTCGAACAGCGCAAACCCCAACTGCTGTTCCAGCGCTTTGATCTGGTGCGAAATCGCCGTCGGCGTCACCGCCAGCTCGGCCGCCGCCAGCTTGAAGCTGCGCAGGCGAGCGGCGGATTCAAAGGTGCGTAATGCGTTGACGGGCAGCGTGGCAAACATGGCGAAGCCTCTTGAGATGAGTTGAAATCATCCTGGCAGAAAAGCGGTCATTTGTCGCCCGCCGGCACTTGTTTCTAGAGTAGGGCTGAATCCACTTCATACCGAGGAACATGACATGAATACAACTCATCAATCCAAACGTCTGGTGGTGCTGGTCGGCAGCCCGCGCCGCGACGGCAACAGCGCCACGTTGGCGCAGGCGATCCTGGCGGGCGCCGCCGAAGCCGGCACGTCCGCCAGCCTGCATTTTCTCGATGATTACCTGAGCGGTTTTCTGAGCGATGAACGCCACACGCCGCCGCCGGCCGATCGCTACGCCGAGCTGTTCCTGGAGCACTTCCTGCCGGCCGATGGCGCGGTATTCTGCACGCCGATTTACTGGTACGGCATGTCGGCGCAAACCAAAGCCTTTTTCGATCGCTCGTTCAGCTTCTATTCCAACGCCTACCCTCAGGCGGAACAGGTGCACCAGCGCATGAGCGGCAAGCGTATCGGGCTGGCGGTAGCGTCGGAAGAGACCTACCCCGGCGCGGCGCTGGGCATCGTGCATCAGCTCCAGGAATTCAGCCGCTACACCCATTCCGCGTTCGTCGGCATGGTGCACGGCGCCGGCAACCAGCGCGGCGAGATCGCCCGCGATCCGCGCAATCCGCTGCAGGCCGCCCGCGAACTGGGGCGTGAGTTCTTCACTCGCCCCTACTCGGATTATCAGATGGACAGCCCGCGCAGTACGCAGGTCTGGGAGGAGTAAGCGCGGCGCGCGGCGGCAATTGCAAACATAACGTTAGCATCTGTCGCAATCTGTTGCGGGCCATTGGCCCACCGTTGCCGCGCTTGTATGATACGACGCGGCGCCAGACGGTGGCCGCCGATCTCAAGCGGAAGCGAACTGCAATGTCTAAACAGTGGAAAATAGCGGCGGCCAACGCCGGTTTACGTCTCTATACCCGCATCGCGGGCAATTTCCGGCCCGCAGCGAGCTTCGATCCGCAGCAATCCTTTGAACGCATCGTGATTTTCTCCACCAGCGCCCTCGGCGATCTGATGTTCAATACGCCCGCCATCCGCGCACTGTGCGAACGCTATCCCGGCGCGCAAATCACGCTGGTCTCCAGCCATAAAAACCGGCAGCTGGTCGAAGGCAGCCCCTGCTTTCATGACGTGATTTACTGGGACCACAAGGCCAAAGACATGTTGGCCGTTATCCGGCGCCTGCGAAAAAACCGGCCACAGCTGGCGGTCATCCTGCACTCGAAGGCGCCTTACGACGTGCTGGTCGCCATCGCCGCCGGTTGCCAATACCTGTTCAAAGACGTTTACGGCAACAAACCGAGCGGCATGGAGCGCTGGCTGACCGGCGTCAGCCACAGCAGCGACGGCCATTTGATTCAGCGCAAGCTGGATATGGTGGGGCAATTGGGGTGCCGTACCGACAATCCTGACATGTTCATCCCGGTCGCTTTTCCCACGCTGGCGAAACCGGCGGGCAAGATCCTGATCGGCTTTCAGATGGGCGCCTCCGAAACGCTGCGCCGCTGGCCGGTCGATCGCTTTGTTGAGCTGGCGCAACGGCTGCTGGCGCACTCACCCGACTGTCAGATCGCGTTGATTGGCAGCAAGGCGGAGCGCAGCCTCGAACGGGAATTTATGGCAGGTTTGAGCGAGGAACAGCAACAGCGGGTGGTAAGCCATATCGGCGCGACCACGTTACCGCAACTGCTGGCGACGATCGCCAATCTGCAGGTGCTGGTGACCGGCGATACCGGGCCGCTTCACCTCGCCGTGGCGTTGAAAACCGCCACCGTCAGCCTGTTCGTCACCGCTAACCCGCGGCATACCGGCCCCTATCAGGACAGCGAACGGCATCAGGTGATGCACGTGCCGGTTGACAGCGCCGCGCTGAGTGCCGCTGAGCGCCGCCAGCCGCTTAGTATTATCGCGGCGGAACAGGTGTGGGAGAAGACGCTGGCGGCGCTGTCGTCTGCACAGTCCCGATCGGCCGCCGTTTAGGCTGCGACAGCAGCAGCGCCAGCGGCAGCCAAAACAGGTACCAAAACTCCGCCGGATTGGCGATCACAAACATGCCCTGCGAACTGTAGAACACCAGCATAAACAGAAACAGACCCGCCTCCCAGCGCCGCCCTGCGCGCCAGTGTGCGATGGCGAGCCGCGCGCCATATCCCAGCAGCGCCAGCAGCAACAGGAAACCCACGCAGCCGCCCTTCAGCAACGCGCCGAGGTACAGGCTGTGCGTGGTGTGGTTCAGCTCGCCGGTGTAATTGAGAAAGTTAAGCTGCTTATCAAAACCGTAGCCGAAGAACGGCGCCTGTTCGATCAGCGCCAGGCTGTGGCGCCAAATGCTGATGCGAACAAAGCTCTGTTGATACAGCTCGCCAAAACGCGTCAGCAACATTTCGCCGATCGCGCTGTAAACGACGGCAAGAACCACAGCCAGCGCGCCGGGCAACAGAAACCACAGCCACCGTCCCGGCCGGTGTCGATAAGGCATCGCCACTACCACCGCGAGCGCCAGTGCGATCAGCGGGCCGCGGCTTTGCGTCAGCACCATGAATGCCAGCAGCGGCGGGATAAAGCACAGCGCCGCTTTTTGCCCGGTATCGCGGAAAATCATCAGGCTCAACAAAATGGCGATGGCGGCGTAACCGGCCAGATCGATCACGTTGCTCGGCCCCGGATTGCGGGCGGTGGTTTCTCGCAGATGATAAATCGACGGGGCGTCGACCAGCGTCAGATACAGGCACAGCGCCGTCATGCCGGCCAGCATCGCCCACTGCAGTTGGTGACGCCGCTCACCGTCGAGCAGCGTCACCAGCCAGGCGAGGTAGAGCAGGATATAGGCGCTGTGGGTCAGGGCCGACGGCATGTCGCCTGGCGTCTCGCCCCACAGCGCGCTGAGGGAATAATAAAGCAAAAACATCAGCGCCAGCCCGCCGCCCCGGCGCGCCTGACGATTGGCCCACAGCTGCCGCCGCAGCGGCGGCCAGGTGAATACGGCGGCCAGCCATAGCAGCGCCGCCAAATGAAACAGGTTGTTGACGCGGGTCTGCCCGCAAAAGATCGCGCTGAAAAACGCGAAGGCTAAAAACAGCGCGCTGCCGAAGCGATAACACCGCTCAGGCTTGCTGAAAGTAAACATTGCCGTCCACCTTCTCGAAGATATCGCTGCCGATAGCGCTGTGCAGGGAGAGGTTTTATATCGCGATCTGCTGCTTTTTCATGATCGCGCCGGCGTGTCGAAAAGCGGGGATCACCAGCGACTCCACCTTGTCCGCTAGGAACGTGGGCAACCGATCCTGTTCCGTTTCGTAAAAGCGCGGCTGGTGGAAGTTGTTCATGTCCAGCCCGGCGATAAACAGCTGCTTGAAGCCGAGATAGGCGATGATTTGCAGCGCCCAATAGGCCACGGTGCCGGCATCGAAAATGCCGCAGCGGATATCCTGGCTAAAGCCGAGCATGCGGCTCTCGGCGGCAAAAACCACGCCGTTTTCCCGGCAGTAGTGCTCCCACAGCGCGCCGCTGTCGATCCGGGGGCGGTAAATCTTGCAGGCCGCGTCTTCGACGATCGCCAATCGGCAACCGATCGCCGCCGGGCCAAAGCGATCGAGAATGCGCGCCACGCCGTGCACGGTGGTGAACAGCGTCAGCTCAGGCCGTTGAATGACGTCGCGCACGATCTCTGGGCGGCTGTCGATAAACCCCATGTCCACGATGACGTAGAAGCGAAAATCCACCTGCCGATGCAGAAAATAGGCGCCGTTGACCCCGATGGCGGGCATGGCGGGAATATTTTCGAAGCGCAGCGCCTTCACCGACGGGCCGGTAGCCGTCAGCAGCACCTCCCCCCGGCAGCTGCTGCGCAGTTCGCTCAACGGGACGATCGGCACCGGCCGGTGCTTGTACCATAAGGCGGCGATTTCACCGCCTTCGCCGCGCGCGATCTTCACATAGGGCCAGAGGTTTTCGTTATGCCGATAAGGGCGCGCGTGGGAATAGCGGTAGACCTGCTTAAAAAAAGAGCCCATGGTGGCGATGTCCTATCCAGAGTGCGTGACGATACCTACAGAGGCATCTTTCTGTATGCTCAGAATTTAAAACGTGTCAGCACTGGCCAGGCCGCACAGCGAGTATCTAAATATTCATTTAATGAGGCAATTTTTGTAATTTGAATTATTAGTCAGCGTATCGACAAGAGATATGTCGACGTGTTAATTGAATGAGAAACTGTTGCAGCGCGTAAAAATAACGTGAGTGACAGCGGCACCGCCGCTTGGCATTGATGGGGTTTTGTTATAACGTATCACAACTTCAGCCAAAGGAAGACGACGATGAAAATCCAGCTGTCGCTGCTGTTTCTCAGCCTGCTGGCCGGCAAGGCCGCGGCGTTTCAGTCAAAAGTGCCCGAACCGCGCCCGGAACAGGCGCGCGCGGCGGAACAAAACATCGAAAATCTGTTTTACGGCTTTCACGCCATGGACGCCCAGCCGGTGAACATCGGCAGCTGCGCGGCGGTGCCGGTAGCGGGATGCCAATGCGCGTTCTGCACCCAGCTGCGGCAGGCCGGGCGCTGAGTATGATTTAAATCACCAGCAACTCATCGAGCAATGCCGGGTTACGCTCAATCAGCAGCAGAAGTTTCAGTGCCGACCCCGAGGGTATGCGGCGTTCCTGCTCCCAGCTTTGCACCAGTCCCACGCTGGCCCCCACAGCCTTGGCAAACTCCGCCTGCTTCATCCCACGTGATTTGCGCAGCAGCTTGACGTCTGGAATAGCATGACGGTGAACATGCTCGGATTTTGGCGTCATCTTACCCTTTTCGATCGCCACCATTTCGTTCATACTGCTGACCAAATCGTCGAAAAGTTCTTTTTTCATAATGCTTTAATTCCTTCGTCACGCAATTTCGCCATCGTTAATCAAGTTGTTGAACGATGGATCTCAATATCGCCTTTTCCTGTCCGGATAAATCATCCTTTTCATTTTTACGGTATATCAACAATAAATAGACTCGGCCGCTGGGCGCCGTCAGATAATAAATCACTCTTGCGCCGCCGCGTTTTCCCTTTCCGTCCAGCCCCCAGCGTATCTTTTTGCATCCGCCCGTGTGGCTGATCGTATCCCCTTCATGATGGTTCAACAGCAAATAGCTTTGGAAAGCCTGAAAGTCATCATCCTTCATCAATTCAGCCCGCTTTCGGCTGAAAACGGTCGTTTCGATAAACTCCAGATAGTCCATTATCATCGCCTCCTGCGATCGTTCCCTCCAGCCTACTCGTACGGGGTACGATAATCAAGGGTGTTCACCCCAGCTCATACTGCACAATCAGCTGCCCTTTCTTCATTTTGACACCGGTGACGATCACCGCCCCCACCTCGCCCAGCCTGGCGACATGGGTGCCGCCGCAGCCGTAGGCGGGCAGTTCGCCGAAACAGACCTGGCGCATACCTTCCACCGCCTGTTGGCGGCGGGGTAAATCGGTGGCGATCAAACGCGCCAGCTCCGCCTGCAAAAAGTCCGCTTCTACCGTCTGCGCATCCGGCCCTGGCGTAAACGTGATGCGCCCTTCCCCCGGCCAATGATGCGCCTTGACCGGCCGCCAGCCTCGGGTTTCTCCCAGCCAGCCGATCAGATGCCCGCCGGAGTGCCAGCGGGCGTGCAAGCGGCGCTGCGCTTCATCGATTTGCATCATCACCGGCCCGAGCGGCAGCGGCGCGGCGGTAAAGTGCAGCACGGTATCTCCTTGCTGCTGCACCCGCAGCACGGCGACGCCGCCTAACGTCCCCACGTCGGATGGCTGGACGCCGCCCTGCGGGTGGAACAGCGTGGCGTCGAGCACCACGGCGTAAGCGCCCGCCTCGGCCGGCGCGCAGCTCAACACCTGCGCCTGGCCCTGTACATCGTCGCTGTAGTAATAACGTCGTTCGGTCATCATTTTTCTCCTCGGTTCGAAGAGCCATTATATTCATGTCATAATCGAGGGATAATCCGCCGCTATCACAATGGACCTTTGCGTCATGAGCACAAATCTTTCTTACGCCCTGTTGCCCGAAATGGCCGTTTTCGTTCAGGTGGTAGAGAGCGGCAGCTTTTCCGCCGCCGCCCGTAAACTGGGCACCTCGCCTTCCGCCGTCAGCCGCAGCGTGGCGAAGCTCGAGCAGGCGCTGGCGCTGCAGCTGCTGCATCGCACCACCCGCAAACTGCGGCTGAGCGAAAGCGGCGAAGAGGCGTTTGCGCACTGCCGCACCCTGCTGGCGGCGGCCGACGCGGTCATGGCGATCGGCGGGCGCGGCGCCGTGGAGCCCGAGGGGCTGGTCAGCGTCAGCGTGCCCAAGGCGGTGGGCCGCTTCGTGCTGCATCCGCACATGCCGGAGTTCCTGCGCCGCTACCCGAAGGTGGACGTGAGGCTGCGGCTGGAAGATCGCTACATGGATTTGATCGACGATCGGGTCGATCTGGCGCTGCGCATCACCGATCGCCCGTCGCCCGGGTTGATCGGCCGCCAGTTGATGAGAATAGACCATCTGCTGTGCGCCACGCAGCACTACCTGGTGCAGCACGGCACGCCGCAGCACCCGCACGATCTGGCGGCGCACAGCTGCATCTATCTGGGCGAAACGCCGAGCGACGCGCAATGGAAGTTCCGCCGCAGCGGCAAAACGGTGACGGTCAACGTGCGCGGCCGCTACGCCGCCAACCACACCGGCGTGCGGCTGGACGCGGTGAAACAGCATATCGGCATCGGCAGCCTGCCGTATTTTACCGCCCGCCAGGCGCTCGACGACGGCGAGATCGTGCAGGTATTGCCGGAATGGGATTTCCTCAGCAGCTATCACGGCGGCCTGTGGTTGCTTTACGCGCCTAACCAGTATCTGCCGCCCAAACTGCGGGTGTTTATCGACTATCTCGTCGCCTGCCTGGCGCAGGAGCCACAGCTAAAGCGCCTTGCGTAGCGTGATGTTGATGCGGTGCGACCCCACCAGCGAGTGGTAGCCTTCCTTGACCGGCAGGATGCCGTGAAAACAGAGCCGCGCCGGGCCGCCCCACACCACCACGTCGCCGTGCGCCAAGGGGATGCGCCGCGCCCGGTCGCTGCGTTGCAGCCCGCCGAACTGAAACACCGCCGGCAGCCCGAGTGACACCGAGACGATCGGTGCACCGAAGTCGTGCTCGTCTTTATCCTGATGCAGCGACAGCTTGCTGCCCGGATCGTAACGGTTCATCAGGCAAGAATCCGGCACGAAGGGGCCGAATCCCGCCTGCTGCGCGGCTTCGTCCGCCAGCGCCATCAGGATGGGGGGAATGGCCGGCCAGCGTTTACCGCTGCGCGCGTCGCGTTCCGAATAGCGGTAACCGCGGCTGTCGCTGGTCCAGCCGTTGCCGCACCAGCTCATCGCCACCGACATCACGTGCCCGCCGGGGGTGGTCAAATGCCGCCACGGCACCTGGGCGACGACGCCCTGCACCGCCGCCAGCAGTTCCGGCCCGTGATCGCGCACGAAGCCGTGCATCACCACCGCGCCGGGGGCGATCTCTTCGCGCCACGGCGGCGGCAGCGCGTCTTCAAAAAGATCGATTGTCATCGCCAAAGCCTGTATGAATACACAGTGATCATTGTAACCCGCCGCCGCCGATTGTCCAGCGCCCGGCAATGCCATTGTCGTTGGCGGCAAATTTCTCTACAGTAGCCGCCATAAAATCAATCACTCACCAGGAATGCGTGTGATTAAGGGCATCACTCTTTCGGTCGTCGCCTCCATCCTGTTCGGCGCGATGTATTACTTCACCTCTACCCTCACCCCGCTGAACGGCGAGCAGGTCTACGGCTGGCGCACGCTGCTGACGCTGCCGTTCCTGACGCTGTTTATGGCGTTGTCCGGCGATTGGCGCAAGGTGGGCGACACGCTGGCCTGGATCGGCCAACGGCCGCAGCGCCTGCAGGGCCTGCTGCTCACCTCGGCGCTGTTGGGGGTGCAGCTGTGGCTGTTCCTGTGGGCGCCGCTGCACGGCAAGGCGCTCGACGTGTCGCTCGGCTATTTTTTGCTGCCGCTGACCATGGTGCTGGCGGGCCGTTTGATCTACCGCGATCGGCTGTCGCTGCTGCAAAAGCTGGCGGTGGCGTGCGCCATGGTGGGGGTGGGCAATGAGCTGTATCAGGCGGGCGGCGTCTCGTGGCCGACGCTGGTGGTGGCACTGGGCTATCCGCTCTACTTTATTTTGCGGCGGCGTTTCGGCACCGACAATCTCGGCGGGCTGTGGTGCGAGCTGGCGCTGATGCTGCCGGCGGCGGCCTGGTTCGCCTTCGGCGACGGCGGCGCAGCGGCGCTGCAGATCAATGCCGAGCTGTATTGGCGCATTCCGCTGCTCGGCGTCATCAGCGCCGTGGCGCTGGTGTGCTACATCCTCGCCAGCCGCCTGCTGCCGTTCAGCCTGTTCGGCCTGCTGAGCTATGTGGAACCGGTGCTGCTGGTGATCGTCGCGCTGCTGCTCGGCGAAAGCATCGGCCAAAGCGAATGGCCGACCTATCTGGCGATCTGGCTGGCGGTGCTGCTGCTGGCGGCGGAGGGCGCACAGCACCTGCTGCGCCGCCAGCGGGTCTGACTCAGGCGGCCAGCGTCGCGCCGCCGTCAATCACGATGTCCTGCATGGTGATGTGGCTGGCCAAATCGGAGGCCAGGAACAACACCGCGTTGGCGATCTCATCCGGGCGGGCGATTTTGCCCAGCGGGATCCCCAGCTTGAACATCTCGGGGAAGCCGGCGATGGTGCGTTGCTGCGCGTCGTCGGTCTGCCACATGCCGCGCTGCATCGGCGTGTCGGTCGAGCCCGGCGACACCAGATTGCAGCGCACGCCGAACGGCGCCATCTCCAACCCCACACAGTGGTTCAGGCTGGTCAGCGCCGCCTTCGAGGCGCAGTAGGCCGCCATCTGCGCGCGCGGCACGTGCGCGGCGTTGGAGCCGATGCTGACGATCGCCCCGCTGCGCTGCGCCTTGAAGTGCGGCAGCACGGCGCGGAACAGGTAAAACGCCCCCGAGGCGTTGACGTTGATGCACTGATGCCAGTCATCCACGCTCAGATCTTCGGTATTGCCCATGCGCAGAATGCCGGCGGCGTTGACCAACACGTCCAGTCGCGGGTTCTCCGCCAGCTGTTGGCGGCACACCGCCTCCACCTGCTCCGGCCGGCTGATGTCCAGCGTCACGCAAGGGTAAGGCAGATCCGGGTTGGCGAACTCGCGGTCAAATCCCACCACCTCGGCGCCCTGCGTCAAAAAATGCCGGGCGATCTGCTCGCCGATGCCGCGCGCCGCGCCGGTCACCCACACGCGTTTGCCGGTGAAATCCATTTGAATGCTCATGCGCACACCGCCATCCGGGCACGCTGCCGGGTCATGTTGTTGTTCATCGTTGTCTCCTGCGAAAGCGTATGACGCGGCGCGCACTGCGCCGCAAAGAGGCCTACAGCGCGCCGCTGTTCAGGCCGAAAGCGTTGAGCATGGTGCCCAGTTTGGCGGCGGTTTCCATCCACTCGGACTGCGGTGTCGAAGCGGCGACGATGCCCGCGCCGGCGAACAGCCTCACCCGGTTGCCGCGCAGCAGGCCGCTGCGGATGACGATCGCCCACTCGCCGTCGCCGTTGGCGTCACACCAGCCGACGATGCCGCTGAACAGGCCGCGATCGTGCGGTTCCAGATCGGCGATCAGTTGGCGGGCGCTCTCGGTCGGGAAGCCGCACAGCGCCGGCGTCGGATGCAGCAGGCAGGCCAGCTGCATCACGTTGAGATTCGGGTTCAGCAGCTCACCGCGAATGCGGGTGGACAGGTGCCACATGGTGCCGGTGCTGAGCAGCGACGGGCCGCTGGGCACGCTCAGGCTGGCGCACAATGGCGCCAGGTGGCGGCGAATGTCGTCGATCACCAGCTTGTGTTCGTATTTGTCTTTGGTCGAGCGCATCAGGCGCTCGCTGCCAAGGCGATCCTGCTGCGGATCGTCCTGACGGCGCGCCGAGCCCGCCAGCGGATTGGTGTGGATCTCGCCGCCCTGCTTGCGGATCAGCAGTTCCGGGCTGGCGCCGATCAGCACGCCGCCATCGGCCAGCGGCAGGGAAAAGTGATAACCGGTCGGGTTCTGCACCATCAGGTTATTGAGGATCTGGTGGCCCGCCACCGGCTGCTCCAGCTCGATGTCGAGGATGCGCGACAGCACCGCCTTGTCCAGCTTGCCCTGTTTAAAGCGGCTGACCGCTTCCGCCACCGCGTGCTTGAAGCGCGGCTCGTCCGGAATGCTGGTGCAGGCGGCCAGGCGATGCGGCTGTTGCAGCATCGGGCGCGCGGCGCGGGTAAAGCTGTCGTTGGCGACAAACTGGCAGTTTTCAGGCACGTACAGGCTGGAAGGCCGGCGCGTATCGAACGGAATGGCGCCCACCACCACCGGCGTCTCCTGGCCGGCGGCTTTGGCGCGCGCCAGCGCCTGGCGGATATGCTGCGCCAGCGCGCTGCCTTCCTGCTCACCGCCGAACGCCGGCGTCTCGATACGCTCGAACACACCGTCGGCGGAGAGGGAACGGAATTCGGACCGGTACAAAAAGGTCGATTGTTCGGCGTACACAAACCCGGGGAAGGTTTGGTTTTCTGTCGTCAGTGTCGCCACTAGACCACTCCTTTGTTGCGCCTTACCAATGATAATGTTTATGCGAATAATTATCATTAGCCATAAAAGGAGGATAAATTACACCGGATCCCCACCGTGGGTCAATCTCCGATGAATGAATCTTTCCGCCCGCTGCGGCAAATCCGCGTTACGGCAAAGTAAGAAATAACACACTGTTATTATTGTGTTTTAGCAGAAAATAAAAGTCGTGACGTCGTCACCTTCACGCCAAAAACGCCCGTTAAACCGGCGGCCGGCGGGGCAATTTGGCGTCAGCGTCTTAAGCAGCGCTAATACAAACGTCTGCCGCTGCATATCCACGGCGACCATGCGCGCATCGAGAAAATCGAAGTAACAGCGCACCTGCGGATAAAGCGCCTTGAACAGGCTCTCTTTGGCGGAAAACGTCAGCGTCAGCAGTTCATTGAACGGCAACGCCTCGCGCAGCAACGTCTCGCGCTCCGCCGGGGAAACGATCGCCCCCCACAGCTCCTCCGCCCGCACGTCGGAGAGCAGCGTCTCCACATCCAGCCCCACGCCGCCCAGCCCACTCTCGCGGTGCACGGCGCACAGCGCGGTATCCGAATTATGGCTCAGCGCCCCGGCGATGCCCGGTGGCCACTGCGGCGCGCGATCTTCGCCGCGCGCCAGGGTGAAGTCGGCAAAACCGAGCGGCGCCAACAGTTGCCGCGCCAGAACACGCCCGGCCAGATACTCCGCGCGGCGCTTCGGCACCGCACGCGCCAGATGATCCGGCAGCGCAAAGCCCGCCTCGGGAAAACGCTCGTCGCGATACTCCGCCAGCGCAAAATGGCAGCGCGCCACCTGGCCCGGATAGCCGTCCGGCGTGAAAAATTCGATATTGCGGATAAAAGTGGGCAACGGCGGTATCCATGATAAGCAGGCAGGCTGATGATGTTAGCCCCCGAAACGGCCTGCAACAATGACCCTGGGCAAAATAAATGGCGTTAAGGCCTGCGTGGCGGCGCGTTAGCCGGGATGGGGAGAGGCCTCTCCCCCGCGCGCGGGAGAGAGGCTGGGCATTACAAGATGCCTTTCATGGTCTTTTCGAAATCGCTCCAGGCACAGAAACCGTCTTTGTCGATCGGGCAGCCTTTCAGCGCCAGCGTTACCCGCTGCGGCGGGGTTTGCAGCGTCAGCGGCGTCGCCTTGCGCAGCTGTTCGGTGGACTGATAGACGTACTCGATCTTCAGCAGTTCACGGTCGTTCTGCGCATCGCGCCAGCGCTGGAACACCAGTTTGCCGCCGATCGGCGTTTTCTCGTATTGCTGCGGCAGCTGATACGGCTGGAACTGCATGGCCGACAGCAGCGAGGCAATATTGGAATCGTGGCCGACCAGCACCGTCAGCTTCGGCGCGTCCGGTTTGCGCTCGCCCAGCAGCGCGTTGTTGATGTAGGTCAGCAGCGGCTTGGCGACGTTCTGCGCCACCACCGGCGAGGTGAACAGCGAGTCCTGATAGCCGTCTTTCAGCTGCGCCAGCTGCTGCCACTGGTGAGGGGTGGCGATTTTGCCCCAGGCCACCTCTTTCATCGGGAAACCTTCGTAATACTGCAGCATAAAGGCGTCCACCAGCGAGTTGCCCACCCGCAGCGGGCCGGAGACGCCCGGCTCTTTGCCCGGCACCGCGCTCATCACGCTGGCTTCTTTGGTCAGGTCACAGTGTTTGTCGGTCTTGCAGGCGGCGGAATCCTTGTAGTCGATGATCTTCGCCAGCTGTTGGTAAGAGGCGTCCAGCTTCAGCGAGCCCAGCGCGGCGTTCATCGCCGCCAGCGCCTGCTGGTTGAAGGCCTCGCTGGTGTCGGTGATGATCGGGTTGAAGGTCGGATCCATCTCGCCCATCTTGTCCTGATGGTGCACGCTGACGTCGCAGCCGGGGAACGCGCCGTTGCTGAAGAACTGCGCGGTGGCGACCGTGCGCTGCAGGCTGTTGGCGTAGACGTACACGCTGCCGGCGGTCGGGCAACCCTCTTTCGGCAACAGGCCGGTCTGCTTCAGCCAGGCGTTGAAGTAGTGCCCCATATACACTTCCAGCACCCCGCCCTTGGTGGTCAGCTGGCCGCCCGGCGTTTCCCAGGCCGGCCAGGCCTTCGGCGTAGACTGCGCCAGCACGCTGCCGTTGTTGGCCAGCGGCGCGCGCAGGTTATGGCGGCTCATGACCAGCACCTGTTCCAGCTGATAACCGCCGGCTTCCGCCAGCGCGTTCCCGGTGAATAACAAAGGCAGGCACAGCAATAAGGTTTTTTTTCTCATCCGCAGAGGCTCCCGGAAAATGATTATTTTTAAGGTGTTAGCGTTTGCCTGAGTATGATGGCGGGGTTAGTGTGACAAGTGTGTGACAGGGTTCACGGGAAAGGATCGTAACCGCGGCCACCGGACGGTGGCCGCGTGGCTTCAACTCAGTACCACAGGCTCATGATCGGCCAGCCGATCAGCAGCAGCGCGGCGATGTACACCACGCCGAGAATACCGCCCAGCCGCCAGTAGTCTTTCGACTTCACGTAGCCACAGCCGTAGATGATCACCCCCGGGCCGGTGGCGTACGGCGTCAGCACGCCCATGATACCGATCGACAGCACCAGCAACATCGACAGCTGCTCCATCGGCACGCCCGGCAGCCCTTTGCCGACCGCCAGGATCACCGGCAGCATGGTGGCGGTGTGCGCCGAGAGGCTGGCGAACAGGTAGTGGGCGAAGTAGAACACCAGCACCAGCGCCACCACCGTCATGTTCGGCGAGAAGCCGTCCAGGTGGGTGCTCATGGTCTGGGCGAACCAGTCGATAAAGCCGGAACGCGTCAGGCCGTTGGCCATCACCACCAGCGTCGCCAGGTTAACCAGCGTGTTCCAGGCGCTGGAATATTTGGTGATCTCTTTCCACGACACCACGTGCAGCGCCAGCATCAGCGACACCGCCAGCAGACACACCGCGGTGGCGTCCAGCATTTTGCCGCCGAACACCCACAGGCACAGGCTAAGCAGCACCAGGCCGATCAGGGTGTATTCCTTGCGCGTCAGCTTGCCCATTTCCCCCAGCGCGGTATCCGCCCAGGCGGCCACTTCGCTGCTGTGGGTCACGCCCGGTTTGTACAGGTAGTAGGAGATCAGCGGCGCGATGATCAACAGCAGCAGGCCGACCGGCAGGAACGCCAGGAACCACTGCATCCAGCTGATGTGCACCCCGGCGATCTTGCCGACGAACTCGATGCCCAGCACGTTCGGCGCGGCGCCGGTGACGAACATCGAGGAGCTGATGCTGGTACCGACCACCATCATCCACATCAGGTAACCGCCGATGCGGCGTGAAGAGGGATCGTTGGGGAAGGAATCGAACAGCGGCGGCAGGTTTTTCACCACCGGGAATACCGTGCCGCCGGTGCGCGCGGTGTTGGACGGCGTGAACGGCGCCAGCAGGATATCGATGATCACCACCGCATAGCCCAGCGTCAGCGTGCGCTTGCCCATGAACTTCACCAGGAACAGCGCGATGCGCCGCCCCAGCCCGGTGGCCTCGTAGCCCAGCGCGAAGATAAAGGCGCCGAACACCAGCCAGACGGTGGTGCTGGAGAAGCCCGCCAGCCCCCATTTCAGCGCCTCTTTACCGGCCTTGAAGCCCGGCTCCGCCAGCTCCTGCGCGCCGAACAGCACCCAGTTGGCGCTCAGCACGCTGACGGTCACTGCGATAAAGCTGATGGCGGTGGCCGGGATCGGCTCCAGAATCATGCCGACGATCATCGCCACGAAGATGGCGAAGTAGTGCCAGGCCTGCGGCGGCATGCCGTCGGGCACCGGTATCAATAACAGGATCGCGAGCACCGCCAGCGGCGCTATCGCTTTCCAGATCTTTTCCTGGGTTTGGGACATAGGGACTCTCCTGAAGGCTTGGTTATTATTCTTGGGCACCCAGCTGCGCCAGCAGCCAGGTCACTATCAACAGGTCGGCGCTGCCGCCGGGGCTGAGGTTGCGGGCGATGCAGTCGGCATCGAAGCGCCGCAGGCGCGCCAGACCCGCCTCCCCCGCCGAGCCGCCCTGCGCCAGCAGCAATGCCGCCCGGCGCCGCAGCCAGCGCAGCCCGTGCAGGCCGCCGCGCGAGGCGACGTTGGTGTCGTCGTTGTGGGCCATCAGCCACAGCAGGCTGTCCAGCAGCGCCCGCTGTTCGTCGCCATCGGCGGCCAGCCGTTGCCGATACAGCGGCAGCGCGCCGTCAATGACCAGCCGGAAACCGGCCTCCGCCTCGCCGCGTGCGCCGCTCAGCCCGTGCGCGGCGAACAGCCGCTGGCCGGCGGTCTGCCCTGCGTTGTTGCGCCGCAGCTCGCGATCCACCAGCCCCCGGCACATCGCCGCCACCTCGGCGCACAGCGCTTCGGCGCCGATGGCGCGGCCCTGCTGCTGCAGGCGGCCGAAGGCGGTGCACAGCAATCCGAGCGAGAACACGCTGCCCTTGTGAGTGTTAATGCCGCCGGTGGCGCGAAACATCTGGTTTTCGCAGGCCAGGCCGAGCGGCCGCAGCCGCGCCAGCTGCTGCTCTGCCGGCAAAGCGGCGTCCTCGCGCCCGCGTTGGATAAAGCGCGGCAGCCACACGCCGATGGCGCGGGCGCTGCGATAGAAGTGCCCGAGATCCATGTCGCGGTGGGCGCCGGTGTTATGGCGATCCACCAGCCCCGGCTTGGGCGTGAGGTTGACTTCCACCAGCAGCGCGCGGAAAGCGGCGCGGGCGAAATCGCAGGCCGGTTCGGCACGGTGGGTGGGCAGGTTAATCGGCAGAGATCGCATCGTTGAACATCCTTTCCATTTCATGCAGCAGCTGCTCGCTGCTGTGCCGCCGCTGGCGGGCGCAGATCTTGGCCGGTTGGCCGCACAGCAGGCAGCGCCGTTCCGGCAGGCCGATGTCGCGGCGCGACAAAATGCGCCCCTGCGTATCCAGCACGTCGATATCCCACAGCCGGCCGATCGGGCGGCTCACCTCCAGCTGCATGGCGCAGTCCTTCACCCGCTGGGCATCGGCGCGCAGCGCGACAAACCCTTCGCAGCCGGTGGAGAGCGCCAGCGCCTCGGCCTGCGGGCTGGGCCAACCCTGTTCGGCGCACAGTCGCAGCAGCGCCGCCCACCCCAGGTTGAAGATGCCGCGCGTCAGCGCGCTGTCCTTCACGGGGCCGGGCACCACCAGCGTCAGCACCAGCAGCGTGCACTCGTGCTGCGCCAGCCACGCCTGCTGCCGCGCCTGGCGGCATTCGCGGCTGGTGAGCAACTCCGGCAGGCTGACCGCGCGTTCGGCGGCCAGTTGGGGATCGACGGCGGCCATCGCTTACTCCGCCACCTGATGCACCACGTCGATCACCGAGCCGTCGCGGTAGCGCACCACCGCCACCACCTTGTCGGTAAAGGCGATCGGCTGCGGTTCGCCGGTCAGCTGCAGCGCACGGGCGCGCAGCCAGTCGATGCTCACCACCTCGAGGCCGGCCTCCCGCAGACGCTGCGCCAGCTCCGGCCGCGCCGGGTTGACGGCGATGCCGTGGTCGGTCACCAGAATGTCGATGCTGGAGCCCGGCGTGACGCAGGTAGTCACCTGCTCCACCAGCGTCGGGATGCGCCCGCGCACCAACGGCGCAACGATGATCGCCAGCCGCGCGGCGGCGGCGGTGTCGCAGTGGCCACCGGACGCGCCGCGCAGCACGCCGTCGGAGCCGGTCAGCACGTTAACGTTGAAGCCGGTGTCGATTTCCAGCGCGCTCAGCACCACCACGTCGAGCCGATCAACAGAGGCGCCCTTGGAGCTGAAGTTGGCGTACTGGTTAGCGCTGATTTCGATATGGCGCGGGTTGCGCGCCAGCGAAGTCGCCGCCGCCCGATCAAAGCTCTGCACGTCCAGCAGCTTGCCGATCAGCCCTTTCTCGTGCAGATCCACCATGGTCGAGGTGATGCCGCCGAGGGCGAACGCGGCGCGAATGCCGCGGGCGCGCATCTTGTCCTCCAGGAACCGGGTCACCGCCAGCGAAGCGCCGCCGGTGCCGGTTTGCAGCGAGAAGCCTTCGGTGAAGTAGCCGGAACCGGCGATCACCTCGGCGGCGCGGCGGGCGATCAGCAGCTCGCGCGGGTTCGAGGTCATGCGCGTGGCGTCAGCGCCGATCTTGTCGGCGTCGCCCACTCGCTCCAGCTGCACGATCAGATCCACCCGATCCTGTGCCAGGCTGGCGGGATGATGCGGATACGGCACCAGCTGCTCGGTCAGCAGCACCACGGTGCCCGCCGCCTCGGCGTCCACCCGCGCATAGCCGAGCGAGCCGCAGCAGGCTTCACCGCTGTAACCGTTGGCGTTGCCGAACTCATCGCAGGCCGGCACGCCGAGGAAGGCCACGTCTATCTTCAGCTCGCCGGATTCGATCAGGTTGACCCGGCCGCCGTGCGAGTGAATTTGCACCGGCTCCGCCAGCAGGCCGCGCGAAACCGCGTCCGCCAGCGGGCCGCGCAGCCCGGAGGTGTAAATGCGGCTCACCACACCGTGGCGGATATGCTCAACCAGCGGCGCATGGCAGTCGGTCAGCGAGCTGGACGCCAGCGTCAGGTTGCGGAACCCCATCGCCGCCAGCGTCTCCATCACCTGGTTGAGGGTCAAATCGCCACCGCGAAACGCATGGTGGAAGGAAATGGTCATGCCGTCCTGCAGCCCGCTGCGGCGCACCGCTTCCTGCAAGGAGTCGCACAGCTTGAGATCGCGCGGTTTGCGCGCCTGCAGATTGGCTTTGGACACGTCCTGATAGCCCGGCAGATCCGTCGGGTTGGCGAAGGTCATCAATCGTTGTTGGCGGTTCATCATGCTTCCTCCCCGTGCTGCGCCGGTTCTTCCCGTAAGCCGGACAGCGCGGCGCGCTCCAGCACCAGCCGGGCGCGTTCAATCACCGGGCTGTCGACCATTTTTCCGTTGAGCGACACCACGCCGCGCCCTTCCCGCTCCGCCGCTTCGGCGGCGTCCACCACCCGCTGCGCGTGCGCCACCTCTTTGGCGGTCGGCGCGTACAGGTTGTGCAGCAGTTCAATCTGGCGCGGGTTGATCAGCGATTTGCCGTCGAAGCCGAGCTGTTTGATCAGCGCCGCTTCCTGCAGGAAGCCGGCCTCGTTATTGGCGTCGGAATAGACGGTGTCGAACGCCTGAATGCCGGCGGCGCGCGCCGCCTGCAGCAGCGAACAACGAGCGAACAGCAGCTCGATGCCCTCCGGCGAGCGTTCGGTGCGCAGGTTGCGCACGTAGTCTTCCGCCCCCAGCGCGATGCCGATAAGCCGCGGCGAAGCATGCGCGATCGCCACCGCATTGGTGATGCCCTGCGCCGATTCGATTGCCGCCAGCAGCCCGGTGCTGCCGACCGGCCGGCCGCAGGCCGCTTCGATGGCGGCAATCTCGCGCTCCATGTCGACAACGTCCTGCGCGCTGTCGGTCTTCGGCAGGCGCACGATGTCCGCGCCGCCGCGCACCACCGCCTGCAGGTCTGCCAGGCCGTAGGCGGAGTCGAGCGCATTGACGCGCACGATGGTTTCCACCTCCTGGTACAGCGGGTGCTGCAGCGCGTGGTACACCAGCCGGCGCGCCGCGTCTTTTTCACGCAGGATCACCGAGTCTTCCAGATCGAACATCAGCGCATCGGCCTGGTAGATAAAGGCGTTGCTGACCATCGCCGCGTTGGCGCCGGGGACGAACAACATGCTGCGGCGCAGCCGGGTTTTATTCAGCGTTTTCATCTTTCGCCTCCCACGGCAGCTGGCCGCCCTCGCAGGCGCGCATCAGCGCGGTTTCCAGCCGGGCGCGCAGCACGCAGTCCAGCGCCCCCTTGTCGTCGACGATCACCTGCACCGGCTCCACCTCATAGCGCTGCAGCACCTCCAGCAGGGTGTGGCGGATCGCCGCGCCGAACTGTTTTTCCACGCTGCTGGCGATCAACAGATCGTGCTGCGGCCCCTCGGCGGGCGCGATGCGCACCATGACATCGCTGGATTCCAGCGTGCCGGCCATTGCTTCTCGGATAATTTTCATCATTCACCTGATTGTGCGGACTCAAAAGGATGCGGGGCCGCCTTGGCCCGGCGCTGCGTTTGCAGATCCTGCAGGTAGTACAGGGTGTCCGGCGGCACCAGCGGCGCGGCGGCGTGGAAGTCCCCCGCCGCCAGCAGCTTGCGCACCCAGGAGGCGGAGATCGCCGTGCCCTGATATTGCAAACGCTCGATTTCCACCAGCGCGATCGGCGGACTGGGCAGCGCCGGCGTTTCCAGCCAGTAGCGCATGTCGCGGTTGTATTTCGCGGTCACCGCGCAGAACGGCTCGTTGCCGACGAAGCGGTGGGTAATGCCCAGCGCGGGCGCCAGATACTGGCGGAAGATCTTCAGATCGATTTCGGTGTAACAGTCGTCGGCCACGCCCTGATCCTTGATGAAGTAACAGGGGAAGGTGGCGCGCGAGATCACGTACTGCGAGCCTTCGTGTACCGTGAGGTTGGGGATATCGGCGGTGCCGGCCAGCACCAGCCGGCGGCGGTCTTCATAGCTGAAGCGCGAGGTGTTTTCCTTCACCAGAAACAGGTGCAGCCAGTCGCAGCGTTTGGCCGCCTGACGCACCAGATACTGATGCCCGCGGGTGAAGGGGTTGGCGTTCATCACGATGCTGCCGATGGTGTCGCCCGGCCGGCGCTGGCTCGCCAGCTGGGCGGCGTAGCGCTTCAGGCGGCACGGGCTGTTTTCCATCAGCACCACGATGCCCGGCACGGTGGCGATCGGGTAGAAACCGCATTGGCGGAACAGCGGCTCGTTCTGCACCTTGGTGTAGATAAACAGCTGAGTGTGGTGGCGCTCGTAGGCCAGGTTCACCAGCTCGGTCGCCAGCGCCAGCGCCAACCCTTCGCCGCGCATCAGCGGGCTGATGGCGACGCATTTGATAATATTGTCGGCGATGCCGCCGCAGGCGACCAATTTGTCGTGCTGGGTAACGGTAATAAATATTTCAACCGTGGTGTCGATATTCAGATCGTTACTGCGCAAGAAGGCGCTTATTTCCGAAATCGCTTTATGATCCGATCGCTTTACCCGATTAAATACGGCATCGCCTAACATAACACGCTCTCTGGGTTAACTGGCAAACAACAAATTAAATACAAAAAGGCATTTTAATTAACATCAACAAGGGTAATTAAAACCTTAAAAACCATGAAGATAAACGCCGTCTCGCGTTCGATAAATCAATGGTAAACAGAAAAAAAACGCCGATTATTGACCTATTTCACAAACCGATTCCGGTTAATAAGATATTTAATGTTCTTTATTTGCTTAATTAATCTTATGGTGTTTATTATTGAGATAATCTTTATTTAGCGCCGCAATTTACTTACATTCATTTAGCATCTTGATTGCAATAGTAGGTTTCATTATGGAATGGCTGAACATCCTGATCGTTGAAGACGAAACGCCGCTGGCGGAAATGCACGCGGAGTTTATCCGCCAGAACGGCGGCTGCCGCCAGATTTGGCTGGCCGGCACCCTGGCGCAGGCGCGCGCCATGACCGAGCGCTTCAAGCCGGACCTGATCCTGCTGGACAACTTTCTGCCCGACGGCCAGGGCATCACCCTGCTGCGCGAACTGACGCTGAGCGGGTATCGCGGCGGCATCGTGTTCATCACCGCCGCCAGCGACATGGCCACCGTGGCCGAGGCGTTGCGTTACGGCGTGTTCGACTACCTGATCAAACCGCTGGCCTATGACCGGCTGAGCCAGACCCTGCAGCGCTTCAGCCAGCGCCGCGAAGCGCTGAAGGACAAAGCGCGCCTCAACCAGCGCCGCATCGACGAGATGTTCAACACCTACGCCCGCGGCGAACAGCAGGCGGCGCTGCCCGCCGGCATCGACGAGCTGACGCTGGGCAAGGTCCGCGCGCTGTTTGCCGAACCCGCCGCGCGCCACACCGCTGAAAGCGTTGCGCAAAAAATGGGGCTCAGCCGCACCACCGCGCGCCGTTATCTGGAGTTTTGCACCGCCGCGCAGCAGCTGCGCGCCGAGATCATTTACGGCAAGGTCGGCCGCCCACAGCGGATCTACCGCGCCGGCGAACCGCATTAACGGTTATTTGATCGCCCTTGCAAGGTTGCGTGTAACCGCTTTACTTTTTATGCGCCGGTCAGCATCTTGGTGAACATCACCTAGCCGACTGGACGATCGCCGATGCCCGCTGCGCCCCTTGCTTCCCTGACCGAGATCCTCGCCCGCCGTGACTGGCAAACCCCGGCCTGCACCCACTCCCGCCGGCTGGACGCCCACCCGCCGTTCGCCAGCTGGCGCACGGTGGAAGACGCGCGCGACGATGCCCCCAGCGCCAGCCGCAAGTCGCTGAACGGCGAGTGGCGCTTCAGCTATTTCCCGCGCCCAGAGGCGGCGCCGGAAGGCTGGCTGCAGCAGGATCTGCCGGACGCCGCCCCGCTGGCAGTGCCGGGCAACTGGCAGCTCGCCGGCTACGATGCGCCGATCTATACCAACGTGCGCTACCCGTTCCCGGTCGATCCGCCGCGCGTGCCGGAAGACAACCCAACCGGCTGCTACTCGCGCACCTTCAGCGTCGATCCGGCCTGGCTGGCCGCCGGCCAGACGCGCGTCATCTTCGACGGCGTCAACTCGGCATTCTATTTGTGGTGCAACGGCCACTGGGTGGGCTATTCGCAGGACAGCCGCCTGCCGGCGGAGTTCGATCTCAGCCCGTGGCTGCAGCCGGGAGAAAACCGGCTGGCGGTGATGGTGCTGCGCTGGTGCGACGGCAGCTATCTCGAAGATCAGGACATGTGGCGTATGAGCGGCATCTTCCGCGACGTCAGCCTGCTGCACAAACCCGCCGCGCACCTGAGCGATGTGCGCATCACCACGCCGCTGCATGACCGCTTTACCCGCGGCGAACTGGTGGTGACGGCGCGCGCCAGCCGGCCCGGCCCGCTGCAGGTGCAGGTTCAGCTGTGGCGCGATGGCGCACGGGTGGCCGAACGCACCCAGCCGCTCGGCAGCGAGATCGTGGACGAGCGCGGCGCCTATAACGATCGCGTCACGCTGCGCCTGCCGGTAGAACGCCCGGCGCTGTGGAGCGCCGAAACGCCCGCGCTGTATCGCGCCACCGTCGCCCTGCTCTCACCTGAGGGGGAGATTATCGAGGTGGAGGCCTATGACGTCGGCTTCCGCCAGGTAGAAATCAGCGGCGGGTTGCTGAAGCTCAACGGGCAGCCGCTGCTGATCCGCGGCGTTAACCGCCACGAGCATCATCCGCGCCACGGCCAGGTGATGGACGAGGCGACGATGCGCCACGACATCCTGCTGATGAAGCAGCACAACTTCAACGCGGTGCGCTGCTCGCACTATCCCAACCACCCGCTGTGGTATCGGCTGTGTGACCGCTATGGGCTGTACGTGGTGGACGAAGCCAATATCGAGACCCACGGCATGCAGCCGATGAACCGCCTGGCTGACGATCCGCTGTGGCTGCCGGCGATGAGCGAGCGCGTCACCCGCATGGTGCAGCGCGATCGCAACCACCCTTGCATCATTATCTGGTCGCTGGGCAACGAGTCCGGCCACGGCGTGAACCACGACGCGCTGTACCGCTGGGTGAAAAGCCAGGATCCGACCCGCCCGGTGCAATATGAAGGCGGGGGCGCCGACACCGCCGCTACCGACATCATCTGCCCGATGTATGCCAGAGTGGATCAGGATCAGCCGTTCCCGGCGGTGCCCAAATGGGCGATCGGCAAGTGGATCGGCCTGCCGGAGGAACAGCGGCCGCTGATCCTGTGCGAATACGCCCATGCGATGGGCAACAGCTTCGGCGGCTTTGAGCGTTACTGGCGCGCGTTCCACCACTATCCGCGCCTGCAGGGCGGCTTTGTCTGGGACTGGGTCGATCAGGCGCTGATCAGGCGCGACGCCCAGGGCGAAGAGTACTGGGCCTACGGCGGCGACTTCGGCGATACCCCCAACGATCGCCAGTTCTGCCTGAACGGGCTGGTGTTCGCGGATCGCACCCCGCACCCGGCGCTGTTCGAAGCGCAGCGGGCGCAGCAGCTGTTCCGCTTCACCTTCGACGCCGCCGCGCTGACGCTGACCGTCACCAGCGATTACCTGTTCCGCCACACCGACAACGAGCAGCTCAACTGGCGGCTGGAGCTGGACGGCGTGGAGCGCGCCAGCGGCAGCTTCGATCTGGCGCTGCCGCCGCAGGGCAGCGCTAGCTTCACCCTGCTCGATCGCCTGCCGATGCTGCACCAGCCCGGCGAGCTGTGGCTGAACGTGGAGGTGGTGCAGCCGCAGGCCACCGACTGGTCCGAAGCGCACCACCGCTGCGCCTGGGATCAGTGGCGGGTGCCGCGCGCGCTACATCCCGCGCCGCCGCCGCCGCAGGGCGTGCCGCCCACGCTGATTGAAGACGATCAGGGGCTGACCCTCACCCACAGCGACCAGCGCTGGCGCTTCGAGCGCAGCAGCGGCCACCTGACGCAGTGGTGGCAGAATGAGCAGCCGCAGCTGCTGACGCCGCTGCGCGACGGCTTTGCGCGCGCGCCGATCGATAACGACATCGGCGTCAGCGAGGCGGACCATATCGATCCCAACGCCTGGGCCGAACGCTGGAAGCTGGCGGGCCTGTACCGGCTGGAGGAACGCTGCACGCGGCTGCAGGCCGATGCGCTGCAAAACGGCGTGCGGGTGGTGAGCGAACACCAGTTCGGCGTGGACGGACAGATTTTGCTGCTTAGCCGCAAACAGTGGCTGTTCGATGCGCTGGGCGCGGTGAACGTGAGCGTGGAGGTCGAGGTGGCCGATACTCTGCCGCCGCCGGCGCGCATCGGCCTGCACTGCCAACTGGCGACGGTGCAACCGCAGGCGGAATGGCTGGGCCTGGGCCCGCACGAGAACTACCCGGATCGCCGCCTGGCCGCGCAGCACGGGCGCTGGCGCCTGCCACTGGAGGATCTGCACACGCCGTATATTTTCCCCGGCGAGAACGGCCTGCGCTGCGACACCCGCAGCCTGCGCTACGGCGGCTGGCGCATCGACGGCCGCTTCCACTTCTCGCTCAGCCGCTACGGCCTGCAACAGCTGATGGCCTGCAGCCACCAGCATCTGCTGCAGCCGGAAGCAGGCACCTGGCTGCATCTGGACGGCTTCCACATGGGGGTGGGCGGCGACGATTCCTGGAGCCCGAGCGTGCACCGGGATTACCTGCTCACCGCCGGCGTTTACCGCTATCAGCTGCGCCTGCAGCGGGCGCCCGAGAGCTAAATCTGCCAAAAAACTTAACGGGTTGCGCATTCTGTAAGCAAACAGTCACAGAATGTGTAATCCGCCTTTGACATGCCGACGGCGCCTCGCTATTATTCGCCCCGTTCAAACGATTCCTCTGTAGTTCAGTCGGTAGAACGGCGGACTGTTAATCCGTATGTCACTGGTTCGAGTCCAGTCAGAGGAGCCATATTTAGAGAAGCCCGCTCAGGGAAACCTGAGCGGGCTTTTTGCTGTTGGGCGGTCATCATCGATGATCCCCTGCACTCTCCCTACCCGAAACCGTTCAGCCATCCGTTGAACGGGTAAGTTTCTCCCACTGTTCAATTTCCTTGCCTAACGCCTCGAGCTTTTGCCGCACCAAACTTAATGCGTCACTGCCTAACAACAGATGCGTGGGTGGATTCCGGCTCTCGATCAATGCCAGCATGGCGTGAGCCGCCTTCACGGGATCGCCCAGTTGCTTGCCGCTTTTTTCCTGAC
The DNA here is from genome assembly GCF_058725505.1 of Serratia sp. A07. Lineage (NCBI taxonomy): Bacteria > Pseudomonadati > Pseudomonadota > Gammaproteobacteria > Enterobacterales > Yersiniaceae > Serratia > Serratia sp. A07. The sequence continues at coordinate 15,712 of NZ_JBZXDO010000017.1, read as the reverse complement.
GCGCCTGACGAACAGGTTCAAATAACGCGTCATAGTCCGGGAGACAGCGAGGGCTGCGTACCATTGAACGCCCGGCCCAGTCCGTCCGAAACGAGCCGGGCGCCACTGCGGTCACCTTTATGTTGAACGGGGCAAGCTCTTTACTTAAGGTTTCTGATATCCCTTCCAGTGCAAATTTGCTGCCGCAGTAATAGCTGATACCGGGCAAGGTAATGAAGCTGCCCATTGAGGTGATATTGATAATGTGGCCGCGACGGCGCTGGCGCATGCCCGGCAGCACGGCTTTGATCATCGCCACCGCGCCAAACACATTGACGTCAAACTGGCGGCGCAGCTCTGCAAGCGGGGACTCTTCCAGAATGCCTTCGTGGCCGTAACCGGCATTGTTCACCAGCACATCTATCGGACCGACGGCGGACTCAATCTTTCCAACCACCTCATCAATACGCTCAACGTCCGTGACATCAAGCAGATAGCCAAAAGCGCGCTGCGTATCGAGCGCGCCGAAAGCCTGCAGTGCTCCGCTGTTGCGCACCGTCCCTACAACCCGATGCCCTACGGCGAGGGCTTCCCGCGCCAGCGCCTGGCCAAAGCCACTGCTGACGCCGGTGATTAAAATCGTTTTTGCAGATGCCATAAAAAGAACTCCCATGAACCAAGAAGGTTGCATGGTATTCTCTGTTCTGCCGCATTTTTAGGCCGTATCTTCTCTTTTTCTTGCCTGATTTTATGAGGTGGTGGGATGTCCGACATGATTGCCATGATGAATAGACTTGCGATGCAAGAGGGATACAACCTCACTGCCCTGCCTGATGTGCGAATTTTGCGCTCCGATCGCCCGCTTGCCAGAACGCCGGTGCTTTACGATCCGGGGATCGTGTTCGTCTGCCAGGGCAGCAAACGCGGCTATTTCGGTCAACAGACCTATTTATATGATGAGCAGCACTACCTGGCGGTTTCGGTGCCGGTGCCATTTGTGATGGAAACCGACGCGTCGGCAGCACATCCGCTGCTGGCGATTTATATGCATCTGGATTTTCAGCTTGCCGCGGAACTGATGCTGCAGATTGAACAGCATGGCGCCCCGCATCCTCCCGTCGCGCCGCAAAGCATGATGTCGAGCCCCATGGACGGCGTGGTAAAAATGGCCGTACTTCGCTTACTTGAAGTCCTGGCTAACCCGCTTGAGGCGGCAATCCTCGGCCCGGCGCGGGTGCGTGAGCTTTATTTTCGCGTGCTGACAGGCGCACAGGGCAACGCAATGCGTGCCGCGCTGGCCTTGCAGGGCCAGTTTGGCAAAATCGGTAAAGCGTTGCAGCATATCCATGCCGCTTACGCGGAGCCGTTAACGCTGACGCAGCTGGCGATGAGGGCCGGCATGAGCGTGCCGACCTTTCATAGCCATTTCAAGGCGATAACGCAGATGCCACCAATGCAGTATGTGAAATCGGTACGCCTGCACCAGGCACGGATGCTGATGGTGCGCCAACAAATCACCGCCGCCGCCGCGAGTTACGCCGTTGGCTATGAAAGCCCATCGCAATTTAACCGCGAATTCAAGCGTCTGTTTGGCCTGCCACCGGCAGAGGAGATAAAGCGTATGCAGCATCACTTCGCCATTCCGCCCGCGCAGCCTGCCTCGGTATTTGTTTCATCGCACTGAGGCTTATTTAGTCAGGCGAACGATAGTCCGCTATGAGCGAAATGCAGACTTCGGCGTCAGCAAAATTACGTTCCGTGGACAACGCTATATGATACAATTTTATCATGCTGAATCGGCGGATAATTCGGTAGAGTAGTACTAAGTATGCGTTACGTTGCTATTAAGAATGAGACAGTAAATTGAAAACAAAACAGTCAAAAATCCCCAAATCAATTTATAGGCCCATGCATGACGACGAGTTTGACCTCTGGGGGAGCCTCTCTTTAAATGACTATGTTGAAGACCTGATGGCAAATCATCGGTACAGTCGTAAAAAAGCCCAGATAGAGGCGTCTAAATCATTTAAAGCAGCCTTGCCAGCGGGTATCAATACTCAAAATAACCATTTTAGAACTTATGAACATGACAGTCAGGCTGCGGGATATCTGTGGTTCAGCCTGGAAGATAACTCAGCCTTTTTGTCAGATATAATGCTTCTCCCAGAATTTCAGGGTAAGGGAATGGGTCGGGATTATATCCGTGCATTCCTGAATGAGCTGACTCAACAGGGCGCATATGAGGTGGAACTCAGAGTATCACCGGACAATCAAAGGGCTTTAAAATTATATAAAGAGTTTGGTTTTCGGATAACTGGTTTTGATATGAGTCTTTTGCTAGGATCCGACTGATCAGCAATCCGTTAATCATAATTTTCGGAGACAATCTCGGGTAATATCAACTATCGATAGGCAATCTACCACTATATATCTTCACATCATCAATGTCCGTTTCTGGCACGCAACGGACAGGCTACGTGGTCATTGGGCCTGCTTTGAGCGAGTAGCGGGTACTGAAAGGGCTATTATCGGGCTAACCGCGCATATCGAAGCCCGATTTTTGAAAATCTCTATAGACTTCTGGATTGTTGAAGGCTGGAAATTTGGCTTTATGGGCTGCTGACTTTATCGCTTCGCAATAGGCTATATTGCCATTGCTGGTTGATACGTTTAAAGCCGTGCCATCCTGAGCAAATTCAATATGCAACCTGCATTTTTTCCCCTTCCAGTTTTGCGGCTCATCAAGTTCAGCATTTATTGCCGCCCTGATTGCCCTCGCTTGCACGCCCCATTCATCCTGATCATCCCAACGTCCTGAACTGCAACTACCCGTTGCCGTGGTCTTATGACAGCCGGAAGGATGTAACGGTGCGCAACCCGCAGTAAGACTAGCCAAAATGGCCAGCATAACGATTTTCTTTACTGTTTCAGGCGAGCCCACTTTTTGCCCCTCAACCCATTTAAACTCAGCAATATAGGCCTATTCTTCCGTCATTCCTGGCACCTTTCAAACACTAATTATCTACATCAACTAGATGTTTCGAATGATCTTTCTGAATATGTAGAAGCGGGGAAGAGACTGCAATTTATTACCTAATAATTAGTACAAGCAGTTTATACGTCCGCTCCTGGCACAAAACCGACCGCCAGAGTCCCCACTCCGGCATTTCCTCACCCCATTCCACACCCCAGCAGCGTTGGAGCGCCCCCCTGCGTTGCCGTCGGTGTAAATCCGCAAAGCGGCAACCACAACCACTGCCATAACGCCAACGCTTAGCCAACCTCCCCCAGCGAAACCCACTCTTTTATCTAAGAAGATTCCTAACAAAGATGACGGAAATCCCTCCCTGGCGCCAATACGCAGGTTAACCCGCAGATTTACAGCAATAATCATGTAAAAACAATCGATAAGCGAATTATTCGCACTCGATAAGTTGCGTCTATCCTTTCGTATGGGCGCCTGCCGCCCATCGTTCGCTGCGGCTTGCGGCATGCGCGTTTCTGGCTGTACGGGTTTCGGTTTATTCCATCGCGCGCTTCCATTCATCATGTTGAATTTCACAGCAATCTCTCAGCAACAAGGAGTGTTTATATGGCTTACGTCATTACCGACCGAGAAAAACTGCAAGCGATTTGGGAGGCCGCCAAAGCCGGCGACTGGCCGGCCGTGTATGCCGCATCCGTCGATGCGCTCACCGATCCCAACCATGCCAACCAACCTATTCAGGGCGTGGATATCGCGGTGTATACCTGGATCAAAGGCGCCTATGGCGTGAACTCGAATCAGGGGGCGTTTGCCCATTACATTCGCGACCAAACCAAGCTGCAGTATGAGCTGCGCACCGGGCATGTGCCCGATGACTGGGAAACGCGCATCCAGAATGCCTCCGACAACATCGCCAAGAACTTCGCCAAGACGCTGTTTGGCGTCGATCTGAGCAGCGATCCCAACGCGCCGCTGCCGGATGCCCCGCCCACCAGCGCCAAAGTGCCGGACATTCACGAGGTCGGCCTGATCGACGCGGGAGCGGCGGCGTCCGAGGTGTTCACCGATGCCTCCTCGACCGGCGCCCCCAACTATTCGCCCTGGGCCGGCACCACGCTGTTCTCTTATTTAGGCGACACCTCGTTCTTTACCGAATGGGTGGCCACCAACGACACCTCGCCTTTTAAGGTCGAAAGCGGCACCTACGATTTGATTGCGGCGGCGCAGGTCTCCATGCAGATGAAAAACCTCAGCTACGTGGTTGAAACGCTGCTGGCGGGCGAAGTACCCACCTATTTGACCACCCTCGGCATTGGCCACGAGACCATCCGCCTCGCCGCCGAAGCGGCGCGTGATTTCTACACCGAATCCTACGGCAGCAGCGTGACCGGCGGCGGCAGCCTCATTCCCGGCAAGCTGGATATCGGCTCGGCGATTTTCAACGACATTGCCGACGTGCTGTCCACGCCGAATCTGTACCGCGTCGGTACGCTGTATGACGACGATTTCACGCTGGCGTTCGGCAATATCGCCGTTAACACCGGTAGCGGCGACGACACCATAAGCGTGCCACGCGGCTGGCAAAACAACGCCGGCAACTACGGCTGGACGGTCATCGACGGCGGCAGCGGCCATGATACGGTCGATTATTCCAGCCTGTCGCACGGGGTAAACCTGAAGTTTGACGCCCAGGGCAGCTATGGCGGGCGCGGGGTGATCGAGAAAAACGGCATCGGGCTGTATGGCTTTAAGGACGGGCTGTACAACATCGAGGCGGTGAAGCTGACGGACTTTAAGGATAACGTCACCTTTAACGATCGGGTGCTGACGCCGGCCAACGGTCTGGAGGTCAACCTGGGCAAAGGCTCCAGCGAGATTCGCTTCGAGCACGGCTATACCACTGCGCCGGGTGGGAGCGCGCCGCAGGATTATCTCGGCGTGAACCTGAGCATGCTGTCCAACGATGTGCCCTTCCCCAACAGCCTGCTGAATATTCCCGTAAAGCAGACCCACAATATCTACATCGACGACAGCTTCGAGCTGGGCTTTTTACAGGCCTCTTCCCTGTCTATCGATAACCACCTGCTGGCCTTCGGCGCCGAAGGCTCAAACAGCAGCTTCTCGCTGAACTACAACGCGCAAACCCATACGCAGGATCTGTCGATATTCATGCAGGGCGAAAGCGCGCTCAATCAGCACGTCGTCAATATCTACAATTGGGCGCAAGGCGACTTCGGCATCACGCTGGAGCAGCCGGCCATTCAGCTCGTCGGCTTGCAAACCGTTATACCGCAAGAGCTCGCGGCCGCCTAAGCGAAGCCCGCCGGGTTTACCGGCGGGTTGTTTACCTTCAGCGCGACGGCTCAGGCCCCATCCCGCTCCGCAACCCGCGCCATCAACGCCCCCAACAGCGCCAGATCGACCAGCAACGCCAGCGCGAAACAGCCTCCTCTCGCGCCCGGCGCGGCGTAGGTTTGAATCAGCAACGCGGCAACCACCACGGCCACGATGCTCACCACCGTCGCCAGCCGGCACGCCACGGCGAACGCCGCTTTCTCCCCCACCGCCGTGCGGTAGGCCACGCCCTGCCCCAGGCCGCCGAGGGCGATGCCCGCCAGCAGGGCCGGCCAATCATGGCCACCGAACAGCATCAGCAGCGTCAATAGCCATCCCGCCGCCGCCAGCAAAAAGCCGTAGCGGAGCATAGCCAGCGCAGGCCGCTTCCGCAGCGGCTGCCAGCGGGCCAGCGCGGCGCCGCCGAGAAACGCCAGCGCCAATGCCGTTAGCAGCATCAGCGTTGCGCCGATGCCCAGCAGGCTTTCGGTCTTCAGCAGCAAGGCGCCCGCCGCGACCGGCACGCTGAGCGCCAGACCGCTCGCCGCCGTTCCCGTGTGTTCCATGGCGCCCAGGGCGCCGTTGTTGATATAAAGGCTCATCGTTAACTCCGACATGATGGAAATGATGAAATTAATTCATTCCCCTGTTCACATGTCAGTAGCCTATCTCTTGTATAATCGGTCAGACAAACTCATAGTTTTCAGCCTTAGATGAGAATAACTCAGCCATGAGAAAACCCCGTTTGCCGCCGCTGGGCGCGCTGCGCGCCTTCCACGCCGTGGCCGGCTGCCGCAGCTTCAAGCTAGCCGCCGAGGAGCTGGGCGTCAGCGCGACGGCGGTCAGCCACCAGATCAAGCTGCTGGAGTCGGTGCTGGAATGCCGGGTGTGCGAGCGCAGCGCGCAGGGCGTCAGCCTGACCGAGACCGGCGAGATCCTGTATGCCGGCACCCAGCGCGCCTTTGCCGCGCTGGAGCAGTCCGTCGCCCAAATCACCCGCGCCCAACAGCCGCCGGCACTGACCGTCACCACCACCTCCAATTTTCTCACCCACTGGCTGGTGCCGCGCCTGGCGGATTTCAAGGCGGAGTTTCCCGCCATCGATCTGCGTCTGCACACCAGCGTCGAGCGGGTCGATCTCAACCAGCGCACCGTGGACGTCGCCATTCGCTACCGCGAAACGCCGGAAAGCGATCTGCACTGCACCCTGCTGCATGAGGATCGCTTTATCGTGGTGGCCAGCCCGGCGCTGGCGCTGGAGCGCATCGAGGATTTGCAGCGGGTGACGCTGTTTCACGTGGAGCATCGGCAGGTGCCCGCCGACGCGCCGACCTGGGAAAACTGGCGGCGGCGCTACGGGCCGGAAGGGTTGAACGTGGAAGCCGGGCTGACCTTCAGCGACGAGACGCATGCGCTGCAGGCGGCGGTGGCGGGCCAGGGGGTGGTGATCGCCAGCCGGCTGCTGGCGCGCGATTTGTTGCAGCGCGGCGTGCTGGCCGCGCCGTTCGAGATGTCGTTACCCGGCGCCAACTATTACCTGGTGACCACCGAAGAAACCGCGCAGCGCCCCGATATCATTGCGCTGCGCGAATGGTTGCTGCGGCAAATGGCGGCGGGCTAACGGCGCTCGGGGGCGATCTCCCCCAGGCGGATCGCCACGCCGATCGCCTGCGCGGTGGTGGCGGCGCCAAGGCGTTGGCGAATGCGGCGCAGGTGGTTTTCCACCGTGCGTTCAGACAGGCCGAGCATCGCAGCGATATCCGCCTGCCGCCGGCCGATGGCGGTCCAGCTCAGCACCTCGCGCTCGCGCGCCGACAGCCGGCCCTCTCCCTCGCCGGCCGCCGGTGCGAACAGCCGCCGCGCCGCCTGAAAGGCCGCCGTACCCACCAGCGACAGCGCCAGCCGCACCGGCGGCGAAGCGTCGATGCGCTCGCCCCCCAGGCTGACGGCGCCCTCCAAACCGGCCGGGCCGAACACCGGGATCTGCACGCCGTGCAGGCCCGCGCCGCGCGGCGTGCGCACAATCCGGTAGCGTTCACCCTGCTGCGCCCGGGTCTTGGTCCAGAAAAACGGCTCGCTGACCCGCAGCATGTGCCGGGTCACCGGGCAGTGCCGCACGTAGGTCAACGCATCGACGGCCTCGCCGTCGCCGAACCAGTCGCCCTCGACCCAATAGATATGTTCGATCCCCGCCTCCGCCGCGGCGGAAGCGGAAAACAGCACAAAGCGATCGAAGCCGAACGGCGCGGCAAAGGCGCGAACTCGCCCCTGAATGGCGGACAGGGTTCGCTCGTGGTCCATCGCCAGCGCCGTCTGGAAAGCGCGCTGCGCGATCTCGTCGCTCATCGCGCGGCGACGTCGGCCAACAGCGTCTCCGCCGCCAGCTTGCCGAGGTTGTTGGAGGCCAGCGGGCTGTCGCCGGTCAGCAGGCGCCGATCTTTATGCACCTTGCCGGTGATGTCGCCGTTGACGATCTTGACGCCCCGCTCGCGCAGGCGTTCGCCCACCAGCCAGGGCATCGGGCCGGGGATGTAGCCGATGTCGATGTTGGCGCCGGTATCGAGCGAGTCCGGGAACACGCACATCTCATAGCCGCGATAGAGGAAATCCTCTTTGCGCTCGCCGATGCCCGCCGCCAGCAGGCCCGCCGGCCCGTGGCACAGCGAAATCACGTAGCGATCGTTGTCGTGCGCCCAGTGCAGGGTCTTTTTCACCTCTTCGCTGAACGGAATATCATTCAGCACGCCGTGGCCGCCGGGGATGAAAACGCCGAGGTAGTTGCCGCCATCCAGATCCTTCACCACCTCCGTCAGCTTTTTCGGCTGCTTGAGTTGGCTGCGGTACTTCTCATAGGTGGCCTTGACCGCTTCGTCTTCCTGCGGGAACGCCCACATCTCCAGCTTCACCGGATCGCCGGACGGCGTGGCGATGTCGATCTCGAAACCGGCCAGATCCAGGTGATACATCGGCAACAGCATCTCGACCGGGTGGTTGCCGGTGGAGAAGAACTTGCCGTTTTGCATCAGCAGGTAGCGCTCCTGCGAGGCGATCATCAGCACCTTCCACTTGCCGCCGCGATAGGCGTTCGGGTAGCTGGCGCCCGCGAAGTCGGTTTTGGACGAGGTGTACTGGCTGAGGGAGTAAGGCGATGGGAAGAACGCGTTGTCTTCCGCCACATCCGGGGTGGGATTACGATCGTTGGACACTGAATCAGTCATGATTATCTCCATATTCACCGTTACGTTGCCCTTTCAGCTTAAATAACCGCCGGCGGGGCCGCAATGAGGGATATCCCTCAAGCAATCTTTGCAGCCGAAACTCAGGCGAGATTGCGCAGAGCGATAATAAAGGTTTCTTCGCCGGCGCCCTGGTGTTGATAGTGGCACTTTCTTACCGGCACCCGGAAATAGCGCTCCAGGATATCTTCCCGCAGCACAGCGCTTTTAACGCCAAACAACGACTGCCGTTTTGTCATCAGTAAACACTTGTCGGAGATGCGTTCGGCGTAATTGAGGAAATGCGTATTCAGCACGATCGTCATCTGCCGCTCTTTGGCGAGGCGCCAGAGCATCTCGATCATTTTTGCCTGATTGTAAAAATCCAGGTTCGACTCCGGCTCATCAAGGATCATGACGTCAGGATCTGCCATCAGCGCCTTGGCGAAATAACACATCTGCAGTTCACCGCCGCTGATCTGATCGATGCTTTTCTGCGCCAACGGGCCGATTTCCAGGGATTGCAGCACCGCCTGCGCCCTGGCGAAATCGTGCTTTCCCGGCCGGGCAAACAGTCCGGCCTGACGAACGCAGCCGAAAGTGACAAAATCGAGTACGCCATAGGAAAAATGTGGCGCCTTCGCCTGCGGCACATAGGCCAGGCGCGCCTCTCGATTATCGACGCGGCCGATCTCGCACCAGCCGGCGCTGGGCCGACACAGGCCCGCAATATTTCTCAGCAGCGTGGTTTTGCCGGCGCCGTTCGGGCCCAGCACGCTGAGGATCTCGCCGCGCTTAAGCTCGAAGCTGACGTTGTCGAAAATGGGCTCCCGCCCTTTGAAACCAAAGGATAGTCGGCTAGCGGTGATCATATCGATTGCCCATAATAAAAAGCGTGGCGAAAAGCGGCGCACCGATCAGCGCGGTCAGGATGCCGATCGGGATTTCTGCGTAGGTGGCGCCTCTGGCGATATTGTCTATCACCAGCAAAAACAACGCCCCGCTCAGCGCCGAGACCGGGATCAGGCGGCCGTGGTTATACCCCAGCACGCTTCTCACCAGATGCGGGATCACCAAGCCGACCCATCCCACCACGCCGGCCAAACTCACCGAGGCGGAAACCAGCAGGGAGGCGGCGATCAGCAGCAGGATCTTCAACCGGGTCGGATTCAGGCCGGCAATGCGCGCCTCGTCGTCCCCCAGCGAGAGAATGTTCATTTTCCACCTGAGCCGATAGATTGTCAGGTAACACGCCGCAAACAGCGGGATTAGCCAATAGACCTGCGCTTTCGCCACCGAAGCGAAGCTGCCCATCAGCCAGAAGACGATCGCCGGCAAGGTATCCTGCGGATCGGCGACATATTTTATGACCGAGACAAACGCGATAAACAACGACGCGATAATCATGCCGGACAGGATCGTCGTCAGTGCATCCTGCCGACGTTTCAGGCGGCAGATGCCGAACACCAGCAGCAGGCTCACCACGCCGAAAAGAAACGACAGCATGGCACTCAGGGCAAAAGGCAGACTCAATAAAATGCCCAGCGCGGCGCCAAAGGCGGAGGCAGAAGACGTGCCCAGCACGTCCGGGCTGGCTAACGCGTTTTTCAGCACCGCCTGAAAGGTCGCGCCGGCGACCGCCAACCCACCGCCCACCAGCATCACCGCCACCACCCGCGGCGCACGCAGGTTAAAAATCACCGAATAGCGGGTCGGGTTTTCCCCCGGCATGTTCCCCTGCCACAAAATCTGCATCACATCGTGGGCCGACAAGGCGTAGCGGCCGGCAAACAGTGATGCGACGGCGGCCACACACAAGGCCAAAAACAGCCCCGCCAGGATCGCCACATATTTTCCTCTGCCCGGCATCCCCAAGCTCCCCCCATTAATGAATGCTATTCAACCGTGGCACTAGCGCTGTGCCAGCACCTCATCCAGCAACCGGTCCGGGATCGCATAGGAGAACATCGTCTGATAATAGCGGCGCGTCACCTCCCGCAGCGTCTTGTCGCTAATGTCTTCAGGGGCATAGCGGTTGATCATAAACAGCGGCAGCAGCGATGTTTCCGCCGACAGGCCCCCCCAGTTATGAATGCCCACCGGCGTCGAGAAAACCTTGCCGTTTTTTACCGCCCTGAGCGTTTCCCAGGCCTGGCCGGGGATCCCCCCGTGCAGCAGCGCTTTGGCGCTGCCGAACACCACGAAAATCACATCCGGGTCCCAGGCCATGATCTGCTCCATCGAAACGGTGATGTACCTGCCGGCATCCCCTTTCACCGGCAAATCCCCGGCGACGTTGTCCATGCCGGCCATTTTCAGGTAGGTGTCGCCGTAGGTATGCGGGCCACTCACCTTCAGCTGCCTGCCGTCACTTTCTTCGAGATACAACGCCCTGACGTGCTGCGCATGGATGGCTGCGGCATAGGGGCGGATCTGCTTCAGGGTCTTTTCCCAGGCGTCTTTGAATTTGTGCGTGCGCGGCAGGCCGAGCGTGTCGGCGAAAGTGTTTTCCCAATACACCTGGGTGGCCATCGGCTGGTATTTTGTCTTCCCGCCGGCATCCAGATCGACGGTCATCACGCCCGCCCTTTCCAGCCGATCGTCCTGGCTTTTGCCGTAGTAATAAATAATGTCGGGCCGTAGATTCATTAACGATTCCATGTTGACCCGGTAGTCCTTATTGATAAAGGCGGAGGTGATCCTGCCGATGTCAGGCTTCATGTCCTCCAATACATGCCTATCGGCATGCATGAACGCCCAGGGCCCCACGCCGACGACGTGCCGGTAGGCCGCCTCGTTCGCCAGGATCACGCCGAAGGGGCAGTTGCCGGTGATGACGATCCGCGGATAGCTGCCGGGCAGCGTTTGCGCCGCCACGCTTTGTGGCGGTTCGGCCGCCGCCGGCTGGCCGGCGGTGGCGTAAGGCGCCGTCGGCAAGGCGAATATTGCCAGCAGAGCGGTGGCGATAAATTTCACTGTGACGCACATGGTGCCTCCTGTGCGCACGCTCGGCGGCGTGCGTCGATGGGCTGCTTTAGGCCGACGCGGCGATGCCGGCGGCCATGATGGTGATCCCGGCCACAAACACGATTGCCGTGGTGGCGACCGCGCCGCCGCCGACCAACGCGGCGGTTTTTCCTGTGGAAAGGTCTTTTCGTTGCAGGAAAGAGAGCTGCGACAGAGGAATGATTTTTCCGCTGTCGGCAACCAAGTCTTTCGGTTCAACCTTCGCCACCGTCAGCTCGCCGCCGCTGCCGTCCTTCAGACCATATTTCAACTGGTCGCCGACATAGACCGGCGGCTGCAGCAGGTAATATTGGCTATTGAGCCCCGTCTCTTTTTGTTGCAACGCCACGTCGTGGTAGGTCGTGCAGCCGGCAAGGGAAAACGCCGCCATCCCGATAACCAACGGCACTAATGGGATAAATCGCATGGGAAACCTCGTGCTTCTATTTGCTGGTTTTTAACGTAACGGCGGACTTGAAGCGCATATAGCTCACGACCAGAGAAAGGAACGAGAATGCCGCCCCCGCCAATAAACTGATATTCGTTGCTTGCGCGCCCCGCATATTGAAGAAAATCGCCACTAACGCCGAACCGACGATTTGCCCAATCAGCCGAGAACTGCCCAACAGGCCGCTGGCGATGCTGCTGTTTTCATGGGAGACCGACGTCATGATCAGCAGGTTGTTCGGTGATTGAAACAGGCCAAAACCGATGCCGCACAGCGCCACGCGCCATACGATCGCCCCATTCGACGGATCGCTGGGCAGATTGGCCATCAGCAGCATGCCTGCCAGCAGACAGGCAAGGCCCGAGAGGGCAACAAGATTGGGATCGTACTTCTTGGCCAAATCGCCGGAAATCAGCGAAGACGCCATGGTGGCCAGCGGCCAGGCGGTCAGCAACAGACCGATGTCCACCACGTTTCTTTGCAGGACATTGTGGAAATAGAAAGGCAGCGATACAAAAGCCAAAAGCTGGGTGCTGTAGGACAGCATCGACATCAGCAAAGACAATGACAGCGTCGGGTTATGCAGCATCGCGATCGGGATCAGCGCGGCGTTGGCCTTTCTTTTCTGATTGATATACAGCAACCCGGCCAGCCCAGCGAATACCGCAAAGCTCAGCGCCGCCGCCGGCAGATGGTGGGTGGTCATGCTCATGGTGCTGAGCGAGAAAGCGATGAACAGCACAAACACCAACAGGGCCCCCCCGCTGTCGAATCCAACGCTGCGCCGCTCGCGGGGGGCCAGGAAGATCAGGCTCAGCAACAGCGACAGGCAGGCGATGGGAACATTGATGGTAAACAGCCAGTTCCAGCTCGTTTGAGAAAGTATCGCCGAGGCGATGGAGGGCCCGGCGGCGGCGGAAACCGACACCACCATTACGTTTATGCCCAGGCCGCGCCCCAGCAGCCTTTCCGGGTATATCTCCTTGATCAGCGCCGCATTGACGCTGAGCACCGCCGCCGCACCGAAGCCCTGTATCACCCGGAATGCCGTCAGCATCGACAGCGTCGCGGAAAGCGCGCAGCCCAAGGATGAAAAAGCGAACAGCACCACCCCGGCTATAAAGATCTTTTTATTGCCCACCGCGCGGCCCAGCGCCGCGAAGGGCATCAAAGAGGCGACGACGGCAAACTGGTAGGCATTAATAATCATGATGGAGGCCGATTCGGAAACGCCGAAATCTTTGGCGATCACCGGCAGTGCCACATTGGCGATGGTACTGTCGAGCATGGCGATAACCGTGCTTAACGAGACGGCGAGAACGGCGAATATATTTAATGTCTCTTTTTCCTGGTGTTTAAAAGTCATGTTAACGCTCCAAAAACGTGAGTGGCTTCATGCCGGCGGCAAAGACCCCGTTTTTTATCCGTTTTAGTAATTACGTTATAACATATCAATTAAAGAGGAGAATAAATCTCATTTGAAATATTAGATTAAATAGTGTGTCAAAATAAGAATTAACAAATACAAAACAAATGAATAGCAATACGAACATTCAATAAACAAAATAAATGCAGTATAAAAAGCCAGTGAATTTAAGGAATGACATTAAAAGTAACAGCCGCTAACAGACAACCCCGCCGACGCATGGAATTGTTATGTTATAACAAAAACACCCTTTCCTTTTATGCTGGTTACCCTTATGGCTAAGACGGACCTTTTGAACACCCGGTTATCTCGCCGCAGAATGATGTTGGCAGGGTTGGCGGCCCTGGCGCTGAACGGCGCCGTTTCCCCGCTGGCTCACGCCCACGGCCTGCCACGCCCCAAAAAGCAGAACGGCCCTCACGGGGCGCGAAAAAGATTCCTGGTGATGTTGGATCCCGGTCATGGCGGCATCGACTCCGGTGCCATTGGCCACACCGGTTCGCTGGAAAAACATGTCGTTCTGGAGATCGCCAGAAATGTGCGTGCACAGCTCGATCGACACGGCATCGATGCCCGCCTGACGCGCGACAGCGACGTTTTTATTCCGCTTTACGATCGGGTGGAGATCGCGCACCGGCATGGCGCGGATCTTTTCATGTCCATCCACGCCGACGGCTTTACCTGCCCCAGCGCCTGCGGCGCGTCGGTCTTTGCGCTTTCCAATAGAGGCGCCAGCAGCGCGATGGCGAAATACTTATCGAACAGTGAAAACGCGGCGGACGATCTCGCCGGCCCTAACGTCATCAAGAAAGACCGCTATTTGCAGAAGATACTGTTTGATTTGGAGCAGACGGAAACGATCAAAGAAAGCCTGGCGCTGGGCTCGCACCTGATTCAACATATTGCGCCCATCCATCATCTGCATGCCAAAAATACCGAACAGGCGGCCTTCGTGGTCTTAAAGTCCCCGTATATTCCTTCCGTCTTGGTGGAAACCTCTTTCATCACCAACCCTGAGGAAGAAAAGCTGCTCGGCACCCCCGCCTTCAGAAATAAAATTGCCACGGCGATCGCTCAGGGGATCGTCAGCTACTTTAAACGCGAAACGCACGCTTAAGCTTCGCCGGGGCGGCAAGCTCACAGGCTTGCCGCGCACAGGGACGGTGCCATCATGATAAAACGCAATCCTCGTTATTTTTCGGCGGGCATGCTTTTCCCCCTGCTGGCCTTGTTGCCGCGCGGCGCCTCCGCCGTGTCGTTGACGGGATCGCAGCAAAACAGCCTGAATTTCTACGGCACGATTATCGCCAGACGCTACAGCGGCCAAAACGAACGCGACGACGGCGACCGCAGCTACCTCTATTTCGGCCTGATAGGCAAAAAAAAGATCGCACCGCGCTGGCAGGCCTACGCCCACTGGGAATATACCGTCAGCTTCGCCGACGCGACGCGCAACAGCACCCGGCTCGCCTATATCGGCGTGCAAAACGCCGCCCTGGGCAGCCTCGATATCGGCCGCAACTGGGGCGTGCTTTATGATGTGACCGCCCTGACCGATCGCTCTCCGCTGTTTAGAGAGATGGCCTACAACTACATCGACAACTTTATGCGCGGCCGGGCGCATAACCTGCTCACCTACCGCCAAACTTTCAGCCTGTTTCAGCGGCGCGCCGCCCTCGCGCTGCAATACCAGTTCAAAGACGGCGACGAACGGCAAGCGCCGGGCAAACAAAACGGCAACGGATTCGGCGCCTCGTTCCGTTATGCGCTGACGCCGGCGCTCAGCCTCATCGCCGCCGCCTCGGCGTCTCAAACCACGCAGCGGCAGCAACACGCCGCCGGTTATCGCCGGCGCATCGACACGCTGGCCGAAGGGGTTCTCTATGCGTCGAAAAAAATCTATCTTGCGGCCGTGTTCACCCAAAGCGACAACGCCATCAGCCCGCAACAAACCGCTAACCGCGGCTCGGCGTCAAGTTATGAAGCGCTCGCCAAATATCGGCTGACGGACCATATTCAACCCAACATCGGCTATACCCGCTTGATACAGGCCCGGGCAGGCCGGAACACGGACTTATTGAACTATGAGGAGTTGGGGGTCACCTGGTTGCTCAACGGCAATATGCAGGTGTTCATTAACTATGAATTCAATAACCTTTCGCAGCACGCGGCCGGCGTCGATGCGTCGGACAAGCTCGATATGGGCATCAGCTATCATTGGTGATCCGCTCTCCCGCAGCCAGTAAAAATCCGCCTTCATAGAAGGCGGCTTTGACTACGCCCCAGAGGGGCGCTCTAAGTTCGGACTCATAGAGCCC